>NZ_CP154859.1:1283504-1604380 GCF_039614725.1 Thauera sp. JM12B12
CTTCCTTCGCCGCCTGCCTGCGGTGGCCAAGGACGTGCCGATGGTCGTGCTGGTCAACGCCGGTTCGGCTTCCGCATCCGAGATCGTCGCGGGCGCGCTGCAGGATCACAAGCGCGCCAAGGTCATGGGTACGCAGACCTTCGGCAAGGGCTCGGTGCAGACCATCCTGCCGCTCAACAACAGCACCGCGATCAAGCTCACCACCGCGCGCTACTACACCCCGAGCGGGCGCTCGATCCAGGCCAAGGGCATCGAGCCCGACTTCGTGGTCGAGGAAACCGCCAATGGTTCGAGCCGCCGTGTGCGCGAGGCCGATCTTCTGCGCCACCTCGATAACGGCAAGGAGGCTGAAGCGCCCGTCAAGGAAGCGGCGCCTGCTGCACCCGCTGGCGAGGACGGCGAGTCCGAGCCGGTGCGCTTCGAGCTTGCAGGCGAGGACGACCACCAGTTGCAGCAGGCCATCCGCCTTCTCAAGGGTGAGCAGATCGTCCAGAATCAGCACTAGACCACGACCGGAGGAGGGGCATGATGCGGAGGGAGACCGCCTACAAGCTGGCAGGCAGGCATCACGACCGTCCTCTGCCCGGTGCGGATATCTACAAGCAGCGTGAGATCCGCTTCAAGCCGCTGCCTCCGGGCCAGCTCGAACACGCATGGAAGGCCCTTCAGTTGTTGAAGGGGCTTCAGATCGAGCGCACGGCCGATCCGCTGACCATCGTCGTGCGTTATTCGGTGCTCGACTACTCGCTCGAGTCGCTCGAGGACGCCCTGCGCGACGCCGGCTTCGCACTCGAGAACTCGCTCTACGTGAAACTCGTGCGCGCCATCGTGTATTTCAGCGAAGAGACCCAGCGCCACAATCTGCTCTCGCCCGAGCGCCTCATCAAGCAGTCGAACGAGGTCTATATCCAGGCCTGGGACCACCAGGTCCATGGCGATCATGACGACACGCCGCTCGAACTGCGCGAATACAAGTAGTCCCGACGATGAACGATGACCAGTTGCTGCGCTACAGCAGGCACATCCTGCTGCCCGAGATCGACGTGGAGGGGCAGCAGGCACTGCTCGAGGCGCGCGCGCTGATCATCGGTGCCGGGGGGCTGGGCTCGCCTGCCGCCATGTATCTTGCCGCCGCTGGGGTGGGTACGATCGCGATCGCCGATGACGACACCGTAGACCTGACCAATCTCCAGCGCCAGATCATGCATTCCGCCGACATGGTCGGCCTTCCCAAGGTGGCCTCTGCGCGGGCGACCCTGAACAGGCTGAATCCGCAGACTCGCGTCGAACCCATCCAGCGCCGACTGGATGGCGAAGCACTCGAGGCCGAAGTCGCGCGCGCGGACGTGGTGCTCGACTGCAGCGACAACTTTGCCACGCGGCACGCCATCAACCGCGCCTGCGTGCGCCATCGCAAGCCCCTGGTGTCCGGGGCTGCGATCCGCTTCGATGGTCAGGCCGCCGTGTTCGACCTGCGCCACGCCGACAGCGCCTGCTATCACTGCGTGTTTCCGGAGGGCGAGGACATCGAGGAGGTGCGTTGTGCGGTCATGGGCGTTTTCGCTCCGATCGTCGGCATCATCGGTGCGACCCAGGCTGCCGAGGCCCTCAAGCTCGTCATCGGCTGTGGCCGCACGCTCGATGGCCGCCTGTTGCTGCTCGATGGACTGGGCATGGAGTGGCGCAGCGTGAGCTTCGGCCGCGACCCCGGTTGCTCCGTGTGCGCGGAGGCGCGCTGACGCGCTTTCAGGCGCTCGCGCGGAGACGTGCGATCAGGCGCAGGTCGCTGCCGATCATGCGCAGATCACGGACATCGAGTCGGGGGGCGCGGTCGAGTGCGGTGAGTTCGGGCAGGTTGAACAGGCCCTGCGCGGCATCGCCGACCAACATCGGCGCGAGGTAGAGCAGCAGCTCGTCCACGCAGCCTTCGCGCATCAGCGAGCCGTTCAGCTTGAAGCCGGCTTCGACATGCACCTCGTTGAGCCCGCGCGCACCGAGCGCTTGGATCAATTGCGGAAGATCCACCTTGCCGCTTGCATTGGGGAGCCTCAACACTTCGTGGCCACGGCCGACCAGGGCGGCGATGCGGGCGTGGTCGTCGCTCGCGGTAGCAACGAGGATGGGCGCGCCCTGGAGGATTCGCGCCGTCGGCGCGACGGCGAGGCCGGCGTCGACGAGCACGCGCAGCGGCTGCCGGGTGCAAGGTACATCGCGCACCGTCAGCTGGGGGTCGTCCTCGCGCACCGTGCCGATCCCGGTCAGGACCGCGCACGCCCGCGCCCGCCAGCGATGGCCGTCGGCGCGTGCGGCGGGGCCGGTGATCCACTGGCTTACGCCGTTGGCGAGCGCCGTCTTGCCATCGAGGGTGGCGGCGGCCTTGAGTCGCACCCAGGGACGGCCGCGCGTCATCCGGGAAACGAAGCCCGGGTTCAGTTCGCGCGCCTCGGCCTCGAGCAGACCGTGCTCGGTCACGATGCCCGCAGCCCGCAGGCGCTCCAGGCCACGTCCTGCGACGAGCGGGTTGGGGTCGACCATCGCGACCACGACGCGGGCGACGCCGGCTTCGATGAGCGCATCCGCGCACGGCGGCGTGCGGCCGAAGTGCGAACAGGGTTCGAGCGTGACGTAGGCCGTGGCGCCGCGTGACAGCACGCCAGCCTGGCGCAGGGCGTGAATCTCGGCGTGGGGTTCGCCGGCCCGCTCGTGCCATCCTTCGCCGACCACACCATCCGGGCCTGCGAGCACGCAGCCGACGCGCGGGTTGGGTGAGGTCGTCGTAAGGCCGCGGGCGGCGAGCTCGAGCGCGCGCGCCATCGCGGCATGGTCAGCTGCCGAAAAGGTCATGTTCGGGGTCGGGCCCGGCCTTGCCCGCCTTGCCGCGCCGCGGACGGACCTGCAACTCGCGGATCACTTCGGCGAACTCGTCCACGTCGGCGAAGTTGCGATACACGGAGGCGAAGCGGATGTAGGCGACCTTGTCGAGCTTCTTCAGCTCCTTCATCACGAGTTCGCCGATCTTCTCGCTCGGAACTTCCTGCTCGCCCATGGAGAGCAGGCGCGCCTCGATGCGGTCGACCGCAGCGTCGATGGCCTCGATGGTCACCGGACGCTTGCGCAGGGCGAGCTTCAGGCTGCCAGCGAGCTTGTCGTGGTCGAATTCGGTGCGGTTGCCATTGCGCTTGACGATGTGCGGCATCTTGAGATCGATGCGCTCGTAGGTGGTGAAGCGCTTGTCGCACTTCACGCAACGACGGCGGCGCCTGACGACGTCGCCGTCCTCGTTCTCACGCGTGTCGGTGACCTGGGTGTTGGGATCACCGCAGAACGGGCATTTCATGGCCGGGAGGCATGGACGGGCGGGGTGGGCATCATTGCGGCGCCCGCCCCGCCTGGCAGCTTACTTGCCGTAGACCGGGAACTTCGCGCACAGCTCGGCCACCTGGCCGCGCACGCGCTCGATCACCGTCTGGTCCTCCGGCGCGTCGAGCACGTCGGCGATCAGGTGGGCGATCTTCTCGGCCTCGATCTCGGTGAAACCGCGCGTGGTCATGGCCGGCGAACCGATACGGATGCCCGAGGTGGTGAAGGGCTTCTCGGGATCGTTCGGGATCGAGTTCTTGTTAACCGTGATGTGCGCGCTGCCCAGCACGGCTTCGGCAGCCTTGCCGGTGATCTTCTTGTTGCGCAGGTCGACCAGGAAGACGTGGCTCTCGGTGCGACCGGAGACGATGCGCAGGCCGCGCTCTTCCGACAGCACGCGCGCCATCACGCGGGCGTTGGCGATCACCTGTTCCTGATAGTTGCGGAACTCGGGCGTGGCCGCTTCCTTGAAGGCAACCGCCTTGGCGGCGATCACGTGCATCAGCGGGCCGCCCTGCAGGCCCGGGAAGATCGCGGAGTTGAGCGCCTTCTCGTGCTCGGCCTTCATCAGGATGATGCCGCCGCGCGGACCGCGCAGGGTCTTGTGCGTGGTCGAGGTGACGACGTCGGCGTGCGGCACGGGGTTGGGGTAGAAGCCCGCGGCGATGAGTCCGGCGTAGTGCGCCATGTCGACCCAGAAGATGGCGCCGATTTCCTTGGCGATCTTCGCGAAACGCTCGAAGTCGATGCGCAGCGCGTAGGCGGAGGCGCCGGCGATGATGATCCGCGGCTTGTGCTCGCGCGCGAGCGCTTCCATCCTGTCGTAGTCGATCTCTTCCTTCTCGTTGAGACCGTAGGCCACGACGTTGAACCACTTGCCCGACATGTTCAGCGGCATGCCGTGGGTGAGGTGGCCGCCTTCGGCCAGGCTCATGCCCATGATCGTGTCGCCCGGCTTGGCGAAGGCCATCAGCACCGCCTGGTTGGCCTGCGAGCCCGAGTTCGGCTGCACGTTGGCGGCTTCGGCACCGAACAGGGTCTTCAGGCGCTCGATGGCGAGCTGCTCGGCCACATCCACATGCTCGCAACCGCCGTAGTAGCGCTTGCCCGGATAGCCTTCGGCGTACTTGTTGGTGAGCTGGGAGCCCTGGGCTTCCATCACTGCATGGGAGACGTAGTTTTCCGAGGCGATCAGCTCGATGTGATCTTCCTGGCGCTTGTTTTCGGCCTGGATGGCGGACCACAGCTCGGGATCGACTTTGGCGAGGGTGTCTTGCGAGGAGAACATGGCGTGCGCGTCTGAGAGGAAAAGTGGCGGAATCGTTTGATTCGAAACGCGGATTCTAGCACGCGCACGGGCCTGGAAAGGCAGCGCGCGCCCGAAGGCGCGCGCGAGCAGCGTGGTGCGGGGCGTTACCAGCCGCGCTGGGTGGTGCCGAAGCCCTCGTTGTTGCCTGCCGGCGCGGCGTCGCCGCCCGCTGCGCCGTCACCCGTTCCGCCGTCGGCCGGGCTCGCGCCCTCGCTGCCGCCGGATTCGGTGGGGCTGCCCCCCCAGCTGTCGCTCTGCTGGCCCCAGCCGCCGCCGTCTCCGCCGCCCGGGACGTTGATCTCGATGGTGTCGAGGTCCACCTCGACCTTCTTGTCCAGGGTGAAGGTCACCAGCCCCGGGAAGGCGATCAGCGCGACCACCATGACGATCTGCATGATCACGAACGGGATCGAGCCACGGTAGATGTCCATCGTTCTGACGCCCGCGATCCGGCCCTTGGTGATGCGGTCGATGTAGTCCTTCGCCGGCGCCACACTGCGCAGGTAGAACAGCGCGAAGCCGAAGGGTGGCGTGAGGAAGGAGGTCTGCAGGTTCATCGCCAGCAGCACGCCGAACCACACCAGATCGATCCCGAGCTTGTCGGCGACCGGCGCCAGCAGCGGAATGAGGATGAAGGCGATCTCGAAGAAGTCGATGAAGAACCCGAGGAAGAAGATCATCGTGTTCACGAACACGAGGAAGCCGATCTCGCCGCCGGGCAGCTTGTCGAACAGGTGCTCCACCCAGATCGGACCATCGAGTGCGGTGAAGGTGAAGCTGAAGATGGTCGAGCCGATGAGGATGAACAGCACGAAGCACGACAGGCGGGCGGTCGCTTCGAGGCCGTGCTTGAGCAGCGCCATGTCGAGCTTGCCGCGCGCGTACGCCATGATCATGCCACCCACCGCGCCCATCGCGCCGCCTTCGGTCGGGGTGGCGACGCCGAGGAAGATCGTGCCGAGCACGAGGAAGATCAGCGCGAGCGGCGGGATGAGCACGAAGGTCACGCGCTCGGTGATGCGCGACAGCAGGCCCAGGCCGCTCACCTTGTTGATCATTGCGGCGACGAAGGCGAACAGGGTGCCACCGGTGAGCGCGACCACGATCGTCTCGTCGGCGGCGGGATCGACCTCGGCGCCCTTGAGCGCGGACAGGATCTCGCCGTAGTACATGCCAAAGGTGACGGCGACGATGGTGACGAATACGGTGAAGACGGCGAGCGAGCGCATGCCCGAACTGCCGTCCGGCTCCCGGTAGGTGCGCGCCTCGGGGGGCAGGGCGGGGACCATCGCGGGCTTGAAGATCGCCAGGCCGACGATGAAGAGCACGTACAGGCCAATCAGGATGAAGGCCGGGATGAAGGCGCCCTTGTACATGTCGCCGACGCTGCGGCCGAGCTGGTCGGCGATCACGATCAGCACCAGCGAGGGCGGCACGATCTGCGCCAGGGTGCCCGAGGCGGTGATCGCGCCGCTGGCGATCGCCGGGCTGTAGCCGTAGCGCAGCATGATCGGCAGCGAGATCAGTCCCATCGAGATCACCGCGGCCGCGACCACGCCGGTGGTCGCCGCGAGCAGCGCGCCGACGAAGATCACCGCCAGCGCGAGGCCGCCGCGGATGGGACCGAACACCTGGCCGACGGTGTCGAGCAGCTCTTCGGCCATGCCGCTGCGCTCGAGGACCAGGCCCATCAGGGTGAAGAAGGGGATCGCCAGCAGGGTGTCGTTCTGGATGATGCCGAAGACACGCAGCGGCAGCGCCTGGAACAGGCTGGGCGGCAAGAGCCCGAACTCCATGCCGATGAAGCCGAAGAGCAGGCCGCAGGCGGCGAGCGAGAAGGCCACCGGAAAGCCGGTGAGCAGGAAGATCAACAGCGACCCGAACATCAGCTCGGGCGCGTGGGCGGCGAACAGTTCGATCATTTGCGCACCTCGCCGGCATTGTCGTCATGGGGCGTGGCGTGCGCGGAGTCGTGTGCCTCGTTGCTCTCTTGCGCGCCATGCAGCAGCGGGTTGGGCGCCTTGCCTTGCAGGAAGGCGATGCGCTTGATGAGTTCCGAGATGGCCTGCAGGCCGAGCAGCGCGAAACCGATGGGCACCAGCGCGTACACCGGCCAGCGGATCAGCCCGCCTGCGTTGGACGACATCTCGCCCGAGACGTAGGCACCCTTCACCACCGGCATGGCGAAGTCGATCATGAACCAGCACATCGGCAGCAGGAACACGATGATGCCGGCAATGTCGATGAACATTCGGGTGCGCATGGACCATTTCCCCGCGAGCACGTCGATCCGCACATGGGCGTTCTGGAGGAATGTATAGCCGGCACCGAGCAGGAAGACCGCGCCGAACAGATACCACTGGATCTCCAGGAAGGCGTTCGAGCCGATGTTGAACGCCTTGCGCGCGACCGCGTTTGCGGCGCTGATCAATGCCGCTGCGAGCACGAGCCAGATGATGAACTTGCCTAGGAAGCGGCTTACCGCATCGATGGCGCGGGACAAGCTGAGGAGGGTGTCCATAGGGGTCGCCTTGAACCTTGCGTGCACAAAAACGCCGAGCAGGGCGGGTGGCGCGCTCGGCGGAGGGAAGTCGGGATGCGACGGTTGCGAGGGGGTGGCGGCCGGCAGGCCGGGTCGGGCCCGCCGGCGCCGCACCGCTTAAAGTTTCTGCGAGGCGAGGTACTGGGCGTAGTTGCCCTCGGCCACGGACTCCCACTGCACCTGGTCGGCGAGGAAGCGGCTGTAGTCGGGATAGACCTTCTTCCAGTTCGCGTTCTTCTCGTTGAGCTCGGCATAGACCTCGCGCGAGGCCTTGAAGGCGGCGTCCATGAAGTCCTTCGGGAAGCGCGACAGCTTGGCGCCTTCGGCCACGAGCTGCTTGAGCGCGGTCGGGTTGCGGCCGTCGTAGCGCGCCTGGCAGGTCACGTGGGCCGCGCGCGCGGCCTGTTCCACGATCGCCTTGTATTCCGCCGAAAGGCTGTTCCACTGCTTGTCGTTGATGTACACCGAGAACTGCGTGCTGCCTTCCCACCACGCCGGGAAGTAGTAGTTCTGCGCGACCTTGTGCAGGCCGAGCTTGAGGTCGTCGTAGGGGCCGATCCACTCGGCGGCGTCGATCGTGCCTTTTTCGAGCGACTGGTAGATCTCGCCCGCGGGGATGTTCTGCGGCACGGCGCCGAGCTTGGCGAGCACGCGGCCACCAAAGCCACCGATGCGCATCTTCAGGCCTTCGATGTCCTTGACCGACTTGATCTCCTTGCGATACCAGCCGCCCATCTGCGCGCCGGTGTTGCCGCAGGGGAAGTTCACGATGTTGTACTGGGCGTAGAACTCACGCATCAGCTTGAGTCCGTTGCCCTCGAACATCCACGCCGTCATCGACCGCGAGGTCATGCCGAAGGGGATCGTGCAGTCGAAGGCGAAGGTCTCGTCCTTGCCGAAGAAGTAGTAGGGCGCGGTGTGGGCGCACTCGATCGTGCCCTGCTGCACGGCATCGACGACGCCGAAGGCCGGTACCAGTTCGCCGGCCGGATGTACCGAGATCACGAACTTGCCGCCGGTTGCGTCCGAGACGTTCTTGGCAAAGGCTTCGCTCGCGCCGAACACGGTGTCGAGCGACTTCGGGAAGCTGGAGGCCAGACGCCAGCGGATTTGCTGCTGGGCATGAACGATGGCCGGTGCGGTGCCGGCAGCCAGAATTCCGGCCATGCCGGCGCCCTGCAGAAATTTACGACGTTCCACGGTGTCTCCTTGTCGCGTGAGGTGTGATCGAAAACATCGATGCGATTATAGGAAGACCCGATTCGAGGCCGTAATCCACGGAAAACCCTAATGGTGAGCGCCTACGGCATATTTGATTCCGCTGGCATCAGGCGTCGGGGAGCTCGTCGAGTGCGCTCTGCAGGTGGCTCTCGTCCGCCCAGGCGAGGAGCTTCCAGCTCCCCGCCGTGTGCTCGATCCAGTTCAGTGCCGCATTGGGAATCGCGAAGTCTCGGGCGGGCTCGAGACCCTGGCCGCTGGCGAGGCGGTGCACGATGTCGAGCACGCCGCCATGGGTGACCACCACCACCGCCTCGCCGGTGTGGCGTCCGGCGATCTCCTCGAGCGCAGCATGGACGCGTGCGGCGAGTCCGACCAGGCTCTCGCCGCTGTCGGGTACGGCGAAGTGCGGTTCGCGCGCCTTGAAGCGCTGGAAGTGCTCGGGGTGGCGGTGCTCGGCCTCGTCGTAGGTCAGGCCCTGGAAATGGCCATAATGGCGCTCGCGCAGGCGGGGGTCGTGCATGGGGGCGAGCGCGTGCGTGCGTGCGATCGCTGCGGCGGTCTGGCGCGCGCGCTGCAGGTCGCTGCTGTACAGCGCCGAGAAGCGAAAGCCTGCACGGGCAAGGCTGAGCGCGGTGGCCTCGGCCTGGCTCAGGCCGGTGTCGTTGAGCGGGATGTCGATGTGGCCCTGCAGGCGGCGCTCGGTATTCCAGGCGGTTTCGCCGTGCCGGACGAGGCAGATCCGGCATGAGTTGGATGAGATTGGTGTCTGTCGCGATTTCATCGTTTTATCGGTCCGGACCGCGCGAGATCACGTCCCGGTGTGAAATAATCAGCGGTCCCTGATGTTCAATTGCGTCCGTTTCGGGCGCCGGGCGGCCCGCTGCCGCCCCTCGTCGTGGAGTTTTTCCGTGTCCTTTCTGCTGCGCTTATCCCGCTTGATCGACTGGATCAATGAGCGGGTCGGTCGTGGCGTGATGTGGCTGGTGCTGATCGCAGTGGTGATCAGCGCCGGCAACGCGCTCGTCCGCAAGCTGTTTAACACAAGTTCAAATGCCCTGCTCGAGATCCAGTGGTACCTGTTCGCGGCCATCTTCATGCTCGCGGCGGGTTACACCTTCCTGCGCAACGAGCACGTACGCATCGACCTGGTGACCAATCGGCTGTCCGCGCGCGGGCAGAACATCGTCGACGTGATCGGCATCCTGCTCTTCCTGCTGCCGATGGCGGTGCTGATCCTGTGGCTGTCATGGCCGATCGTGATGACCTCGGTGCAGTCGGGCGAGATGTCGCAGAACCCGGGTGGCCTGATCCGCTGGCCGGTGAAGATGCTGCTGCCGCTCGGCCTCGGCCTGCTCGTGCTGCAGGCGGTGTCCGAGCTGATCAAGCGCATCGCCTTCCTCACCGGGCATGGCCCCAATCCGCTGCGCAAGAAGTCCGCCGGTGCAGCGACGGAGGAACTCGTCGCGGCGATCAAGGCGCAGCGCGGGGGGAGGGCGGAACCATGACCGAGTTCGTCATCGCCAACATGGCGCCGCTGATGTTCGCGTCCATGATCCTGTTTCTGCTGTTCGGCTTTCCGGTGGCGTTCGCGCTCGCCGCCAACGGCATCCTGTTCGGCCTCATCGGCATCGAGCTCGGCCTCCTCCATGGCGCACTGTTCCAGGCTCTGCCCGAGCGCATCTTCGGCATCATGGCCAACGACACCCTGCTCGCGGTGCCCTTCTTCACCTTCATGGGCCTGATCCTCGAGCGCAGCGGCATGGCCGAGGACCTGCTCGACACCATCGGCCAGCTCTTCGGGCCGGTCCGCGGCGGGCTGGCGATCGCGGTCGTCATCGTCGGCGCGCTGCTCGCGGCCACCACGGGCGTGGTCGCTGCCTCGGTGATCTCGATGGGCCTGATCTCATTGCCGATCATGCTGCGCTACGGCTACGACCACCGCCTCGCCACCGGTGTCATTGCCGCCTCGGGCACGCTGGCGCAGATCATTCCTCCCTCGCTGGTCCTGATCGTGATGGCCGACCAGCTCGGCCGCAGCGTCGGTGACATGTATCAGGGCGCGCTGCTGCCGGGCCTCATGCTCACCGGGTTCTACGTCGTCTATGTCATGCTCGTGTCGATCTTCCGACCGTCCCATGCGCCGGCGATGCCGCTGGAGGCGCGTACGCTGCGTGAAGCCGACGGCTCGAGCGGGCTGCGTTCGCTCGCGGTGCTGGCGGCGATCTCGGTCGTGGGCGCCTGGCTGTTCGCCAGCCAGATCTATCGCGCCGATGCGCCGCGTGACGAGGTGGTCGTGGTGTCGGCGATGGTCGGCATCGGCATTGCCTTCGTGGCCGCGATGATCAACCGCATGTTCGGCATCGGCCTGCTGTCGCGCATGGCCGAGCGCGTCACCTTCGTGCTCATTCCGCCGCTCGGCCTGATCTTCCTGGTGCTCGGTACCATCTTCATCGGCGTCGCCACCCCGACCGAAGGCGGCGCGATGGGCGCGCTCGGTGCGGTGCTGATGGCGGTCGCGCGCAAGCGTCTGTCGCTGCCGCTGCTCAGGCAGGCGATGGACTCGACCACCAAGCTGTCGTGCTTCGTGATCTTCATCCTCATCGGCTCGAGCGTGTTCGGCCTCACCTTCCGCGGCGTGGATGGCGACCTGTGGGTCGAGCACCTGATGACCTCGCTGCCCGGCGGCCAGACTGGCTTCCTGGTCGCGGTGAACATCCTGGTATTCGTGCTCGCCTTCTTCCTCGACTACTTCGAGCTCGCCTTCATCATCGTGCCGCTGCTCGCGCCGGTGGCCGACAAGCTCGGCATCGACCTGATCTGGTTCGGTGTGCTGCTGGCGGTGAACATGCAGACGTCCTTCCTGCATCCGCCCTTCGGCTTCGCGCTGTTCTTCCTGCGCTCCGTCGCCTCGGAGAAGGTGAAGACGACCTCGATCTACTGGGGCGCAGTGCCCTTCGTGATCATCCAGTTGATCATGGTCGGCCTCATCATCGCGTTCCCTGGCCTGGTGTCCTATGGCGATGGCGGCGCGAAACCGGTGCAGCAGCAGGAACTCGATCTCGATCAGCTCCTGCACGGCGGCGGCGGTCCGCCCCCCGCTGGCGATACGAACACCGACCTGTTGCGCCAGTTGCAGGGCAACTGAGCGCACGGGCGCAGGTGAAGCCGGGCGCAGGCCCGGCTTCTTCATGGGCAGCCCGAGACGAGGGCTGCGCCCCGAAGCAAAGAAAAACCCGCGCAACGCGCGGGCTTTCGCGGGCGGGTGAGGTGCTCAGCGCACCGACTGCATGAAGCGGTCGAAGCCGGCCTCGGCAACGCTGAACCACGCGTTCTGCGACTTCCGGTACTTCTCGAACTCGGTGTAGATCTTTGCCCACGCCGGGTTCTTGGCCGCTTCCTCGGCGTACAGCTCGCGCGACACCTCGTAGGCCTTCTTCATGATCTCGTTGGAGAAGTTCTGCAGCTTCACGCCCTGCGCCAGCAGGCGGGCGAGCGCCTGCGGGTTCTTGTGGTCGTACATCGCGGTCATCTGGATGTGGGCCTCGCGCGACGCGGCGCGGAACGCAGCCTGGTATTCCTTCGGCAGCTTGTCCCACTCGGCCTTGTTCACATAGAAGTGCACCGCCGGACCCGGCTCCCACCAGCCCGGGGAGTAGTAGTTCGGCGCGACCTTGTAGAAGCCGAGCTTCTCGTCGTCGTAGGGGGCGACCCATTCGGCGGCGTCGATGGTGCCCTTCTCGAGCGAGGGGTAGATGTCCGAGCCCGCGATCTGCTGCGGGATCGCGCCCATGCGCGACAGGATCTCGCCGCCGAGGCCGGCGATGCGGATCTTCAGGCCCTTGATGTCCTCGAGGGTGTTGATCTGCTTGCGGTACCAGCCGCCCATCTGCACGCCCGTGTTGCCGCCGAGGAAGGAGTAAACGTTGTAGGCGCTGTAGAACTCGTCGAGCAGCTCCTGGCCGCCGCCGCCGATGACCCAGGCGTCCATCTGGCGGGCGTTGAGGCCGAAGGGCACCGCGGTGCCGAAGGCGAAGGTCTTGTCCTTGCCGACGTAGTAGTACGAGCAGGAGTGGCACATCTCGACCGTGCCCTGCTGCACGGCGTCGAGCGCCTGCAGGCCGGGGACGATCTCGCCGGCGGGGAAGACGCGGATGTCGAACTTGCCGCCGGTGATCTCGCGCAGGCGGTTGGTGAGCAGCTCGGAACTGCCGTACAGCGTGTCGATGCTCTTCGGGAAGCTCGACGTCATGCGCCACTTGATTTCGGGCAGCCCGGTCTGGACGGCGGGGGCGGCGACGGCCGCGGTCGAGGCGACACCGGCAGCGGCGCCAGCAGCCAGGCCAACACCAGCCTTCTTGAGGAATGAACGACGTTCCACGATTTCTCCTTGCGAGTGCGTGTAATTACAGCGAACGATTATAGACCCCGGGTGAGCCGCGGAGCGCCTCGATTCCAGGGGTGTCAGGGTATCTACCAATGCGGCCTCAACGGCCGGCGACCTTCATGCGCTCGATCAGCACCGAGCCGCACAGCTTGGCGCCGCGCGGCAGGGCGTCGTTACCCACCGCGACGATGTTGCGGAACATGTCGCGCAGGTTGCCGGCGATGGTGATTTCCTCGACCGGGTGCTTGATCCTGCCCTTCTCGACCCAGAAGCCTGCCGCACCGCGCGAGTAATCGCCCGTGACGTAATTCACGCCGTGGCCGAGCAGTTCGGTCACGAGCAGGCCGCGATCCATCTGCTTGATCAGGCCGGCGAGATCCTGCTCGCCCGGCTTCACGATCAGGTTGTGCGAGCCGCCCGCGTTGGCGGTGGTCTGCATGCCGAGCTTGCGCGCCGAGTAGGTGGACAGGAAGTAGCCGTTGAGCACGCCGTCGGTGACCACCTCGCGGTCGCGGGTGGCGACGCCGTCGCTGTCGAAGGGGCTCGAGCCGAAGGCCTTTCTGAGGTGCGGGCGTTCGGCGATGCTCACCACCGGGGAGAACACCAGCTGGCCGAGGCTGTCGAGCAGGAAGCTCGACTTGCGGTAGAGCGCGCCGCCGCTCACCGCCTGCACGAAGTTGCCGATCAGCGCCACCGCGAGCGGCGCCTCGAACAGCACCGGCACCTCGCAGGTACGGATCTTCTTCGCGCCCAGGCGTGCCAGTGCGCGCTCGCCGGCGAGGCGGCCGACGTCCTCCGCCGCCATCAGTTCGGCGGGATCGCGTCGCGAGTCGTACCAGAACTCGCGCTGCATGCCGTCGTCCTCGCCGGCGATCACCGAGCACGACAGGCCATGGCGGGTTGTGGCGTAGCCGCCCAGAAAGCCGTGGCTGTTGGCCGACACGAAGTGCGACTGCTGTACCGACGTGTTGGCGCCTTCCGAATTGGTGATCTTCGGACTCACCGCGAAGGCCGCGTCCTCGCAGCGCCGGGCGAGTTCGATGGCCTGCGCGACGTCGATGTTCCAGGGGTGGAAGAGATCGAGTTCGGGCGACTCCTTCGCCTTCGCCATCAGCGCGGCGTCGGCCAGGCCGGCGCAGGGGTCGGGCGCGGTGAAGCGTGCGATCGACAGCGCGGCGTCAACGGTCGCCTTGAGCGCCTTCTTCGAGAAGTCGGAGGTGCTCGCGTAGCCGCGCTGCTGGCCGAGATAGACGGTGACCCCGACGCCCTTGTCGCGGTTGTACTCGATGGTGTCGACCTCGCCGCGGCGCACCGCGACCGACTGGCCGAAGCCTTCGGAGACATCGGTCTCGCACGACGAGGCGCCGCGCTTTTTCGCGTATTTGAGGATGTCGGTGGCGATCTCGGCGAGATGCGCCTGCGAGAAGGAGAAGCCTTGGCTGGACATGGGCGGGCCGGGTGCGTGCAAAGGCTATAATCTTAACCCGATCGAGCCAGCCCCCCATCCAAGCAATGCGCCACCACCATTCCGACCCCGCGGACGAGGACGACTTCCCCGAGCCGCCGAGCAAGAGCAGCCGCAAGCGGGACATGCAGGCGCTGCAGGATCTCGGCGAGGCGCTCGTCGCGCTCTCGCCCGAGCGCCTCAAGAAGGTGCCGCTGCCCGAGACCCTGTATGAAGCCATCCGTGCCGCCCAGGGTTTCAAGATGGAGGCGCGCCGCCGCCAGCTCCAGTACATCGGCAAGCTGATGCGCAAGATCGACCCCGTGCCGATCCAGGCCCAGCTCGACGCCTTCGCCGGCAACTCGGCCGCCGAGGTGGCGAAGATGCACCGCCTCGAGCGCCTGCGCGAGCAGCTGCTCGAAGACGAGCAGACCATCGGCACCATCGCCGAGACCTGGCCCGAGGCCGACCTGCAATACCTGCGCACGCTGCGCCGCAACGCCTTGAAGGAGCGCGAGGCCGCCAGGCCGCCCAAGTCCTTCCGCGAGATCTTCCGTGTGCTGCGTGAGCTGCAGGAAGCCAGCGACGCCGCAGCCGAGGCCGAGGCGGAGCGCGCTGCCGGCGACGACGCCACCGAACAGGGACCGAACCCATGAGTGAACACATTCGCATCGGCCTGGTGTCGATCAGCGACCGCGCCTCCGACGGCACCTACGAAGACCAGGGCATTCCCGCGCTGAAGGACTGGCTGGGCAAGGCGCTCACCTCGCCGTGGAGCGCCGAGACCCGCCTCATCCCCGACGAGCGCGCACTCATCGAGCGCACCCTGGTCGAGCTGGTCGATGACGCCGGCTGCAACCTGGTGCTCACCACCGGCGGCACTGGCCCGGCGGTGCGCGACGTGACCCCCGAGGCCACGCTCGCCATCGGCGACAAGGAGATGCCCGGCTTCGGCGAGGAGATGCGTCGCATCAGCCTCAATTTCGTGCCCACCGCGATCCTGTCGCGCCAGGTCGCGGTGATCCGCGGCAAGTGCCTGATCGTCAACCTGCCCGGTCAGCCCAAGTCGATCCGCGAGACGCTCGAGGGCGTGCGCGATGCCGACGGCGGCGTGCGCCATCTCGGCATCTTCGCCGCGGTCCCGTACTGCATCGACCTTGTCGGCGGCCCCTACATCGAGACCGATGACGCAGTGATCAAGGCTTTCCGCCCCAAGCACGCGATCCGGCCGAAGCAGGCGTGAGCCCCTCGAGCGCGCCGGCCGAGCTGGTCTGGGAGGAGAGGGCGGACGACGGCGTGATGCGCAGTGTCAGCGCGCGCTGGCGCTCCGAGAGCGGCCAGGCGCCACCGCGCCGGGTGGTGATCGCCGACGACACCACCAAGGCCGACGCCGCCTGGCGCCTGGCCTGCGAGGGGACCGCGCTGCTGTGGCGCGGCGACTACCACAACGCCCGCCAGTTGCTGCAGGCGATGGCGCGCCGCGCCGACGCCCGTACGCGAAAGCCGGCCAAGGCAGGCAAGGTCGCCAGGGCGGGCAAGTCGCCGGCCACCCCCGCGGAGGCCTTTCACTTGCACCGCATGGTCCAGGCGCAGCGCGCGCGCACGCTGGGCATGCTGCTGATTCCCTTCGAGGCCGGCGCGCGCATCCCGCTGCGACGCGCGCCCGAGGTCGCCGCAATCCTTGCCGAGGCGGTCGCCGGTACGCCGGATGCGGATCTGGCTTCGGCGCCGTTCGTGATGTCGCTGCGCGAGCTGCTCGGCCTCGTCGGCGCGCACGAATGGCGGTGCAAGGGCGTGGACATCCCCGCGCTCGGTGCCCGCATCCACCCCTGGTACGGCGTGTACTCGCCGATCCGCGGTGAATACCTCGATCTGGTCATGCGCGCGCCGCTGCCCGCGACCACGCGCGCCTTCGACATCGGGACGGGTACCGGCGTGATCGCCGCGCTGCTCGCGCGCCGCGGGGTGACGCGCGTGGTGGCCACCGACGTGTCGCCGCGTGCGCTGGCTTGCGCGCAGGAGAACCTCGCCCGCCTCGGGCTGTTGGCGGAGGTCCCGGAGCAGGGCAGTGGTCTTGAGGCAAGCGCTGGCGCGGGCTCGTCTGGCCATCACGCGTCCGCCGGCCGCGTCGATCTGCTTCAGGCCGACCTTTTTCCGCCCGGCCGCGCGCCGCTGGTGGTCTGCAACCCGCCCTGGGTGCCGGCCAAGCCGAGCGCCGCGATCGAGCACGCGGTGTACGACCCCGACAGCCGCATGCTGCGCGGCTTCCTCGCCGGTCTGGCGGAACACCTCGAGGAGGGCGGCGAGGGCTGGCTGATCCTGTCCGACCTTGCCGAGCATCTCGGCCTGCGCACCCGCGCCGAATTGCTCGGCTGGATCGAGGGGGCCGGGCTGAAAGTGCTCGGGCGCGAGGACATCCTTCCGCGCCACGGCAAGGCGTCCGATGCGGACGATCCGCTGCATGCCGCACGTGCAGCGGAGACCACCTCGCTCTGGCGTCTCGCCCGGCGCTGAAGCGTCGGAACCTACTGGCGCGGCACCAGCCGGATCACCTTCTTCTCGAGGTGCTTCGCCGGCGGCGGCACCGAGAGCTGGCGGCGGCGTTCCAGTTCGCGCCACCACCCGCGCAGGCCGAGCAGCACGGCGAGGATCACCGCATACAGCAGCGGTCTGCTGATGTCCGCCTTCACCAGCCACCAGAAGTGCAGTACCGCGAAGATCGCGATCGCGTAGGTCGAGCGGTGCAGCGACTGCCACTTGCGCCCGCCGAGCCGGCGGATGGCCAGGCTGTTCGAGGTCGCGGCGAGCGGAATCATCAGCACGAAGGCGGCGAAACCGACCGTGATGAAGGGGCGGTCGAGGATGTCGAGCGCGATCGCGTACCAGTCGAAGAACTGGTCCAGCCAGAGGTAAATGGCGAAATGGCTGAACGCGTAGGCGAACGCGAACAGCCCGAGCATGCGGCGCAGGCGCAGCAGCCAGTGCAGGCCGGTGAGGCGGCGCAGCGGCGTGACGGTCAGGGTGATGAGCAGCAGCCGCAGCGCCCATTCGCCGCTCGCGCGGGTGAGGGTCTCGATCGGATTGGCGCCGAGCGTGTCCGCCTGCCAGCCGAGGGCGAGATTCAAAGCGGGCAGCAGGCAGAGGGCGAAGACGATCGCCTTGAACGCGGAGATCGTGCCCGCGGAGGGGGCCTTGAGGGAGGGGAGCATCGTGTGCAGTGGCAGGGCCGCGTGGCGCGGCCGGTGTTCAGTAGAATTTCTTGAGATCCATGCCTTGGTAGAGGCTGGCGACCTGCTCGGCGTAGCCATTGAACATCTGCGTCGGGCGCTTGCGCAACTCGCCGATGCGGCGCTCGCTGGCCTGGCTCCAGCGCGGGTGGCGCACTTCGGGGTTCACGTTGGAGTAGAAGCCGTATTCCTGCGGCGCGAACTTGTTCCAGGCGGTGGCGGGCTCCTTCTCGGTCAGGCGGATGGTGACGATCGACTTGGCGCTCTTGAAGCCATACTTCCACGGCACCACCAGGCGCAGCGGCGCACCGTTCTGGTTGGGAAGCACCTCGCCATATACGCCGACGGCGAGCAGGGTCAGCGGATGCATCGCCTCGTCCAGGCGCAAGCCTTCGGTATAGGGCCAGTCGATCACGTCACGGATCATGATCTTGGGGTCGTAGTGGGTGACGAACTCGACGTATTTCGCGCTGCCCAGCGGCTCGACCTCCTTGAGCAGCGCCGCGAGCGGAAAGCCCACCCAGGGCACCACCATCGACCAGGCCTCGACGCAGCGCAGGCGATAGATGCGCTCCTCGAGCGGGGCGAGCTTCAGCAGTTCGTCGATGTCGAAGCGACGCGGCTTGCCGACCACACCCTCGACATTCACCGTCCATGGGCGCACGGCCATCTTCTGTGCATTGCGTGCCGGATCGGATTTGTCGGTGCCGAACTCGTAGAAATTGTTGTAGGTCGTGATCGCCTTGAAGTCTGTCGGAGCTTCGGTGGTGCTCAGCGCCGAGGGCACGGTCTGCAGCTTGTTCGCCGCGCGCGCGCGGCCGGGCAGGCCGTGCCACAGCGCCGCACCCGCCACAAGGCCAGCGCCGCTGCGGGCGAGGAAGGCGCGCCGGCGTTCGAACAGGCTGCGAGGGGTGATTTCCGACGGCAGTACGTCGGCGGGTTTCTGGATCAGCATCGTCATGGGCTCTTTGGTAACGGTCCGGCAGGGGTTGCCGTCGAGTTGCAGCGGCAGGATTCGCGCGCGGCGGTGCCGGTGCATGTGTACCAACAGACGCGGCAGACGGCGATCGGTTCATATCATCGTGCTTATAGTCCGCATCGGGTCCGCCTGGGGGCGCCTTTCCGCTAGAATCGCGCATCCCCGCAAAGATCCAAGGAAAGGCACAGCATGACCGCCTCCATGAAAGTCCACATCGACGACGTCCGCATCCAGGAGATCAAGGAGCTCGTGCCGCCGGCGCACGTGCTGCGCGAGTACCCTGCCACGCCCAAGGCGGCCGAGGTCGCCTATGAGGCACGCCAGGCGATCCACCGCATCCTGTACGGCGCCGACGACCGCCTGCTGGTGGTGATCGGGCCGTGCTCGATCCACGACCCCAAGGCGGCGATGGAGTACGCGCACAAGCTCAAGGCCGAGGCCGCTCGCGTCAAGGACGATCTCTTGATCGTCATGCGGGTGTATTTCGAGAAGCCGCGCACCACGGTGGGCTGGAAGGGGCTGATCAACGACCCCGGGCTGGACAACAGCTTCCGCATCAACGATGGCGTGCGCCTGGCGCGCAAGCTGCTGTGGGAAGTGAACGAGCTCGGCTTGCCCGCCGGGACCGAGTTCCTCGACATGATCACCCCGCAGTACATCGCCGACCTGATCTCGTGGGGGGCGATCGGCGCGCGCACGACGGAGAGCCAGGTGCACCGCGAGCTCGCCTCCGGGCTGTCGTGCCCGGTCGGCTTCAAGAACGGCACCGACGGCAACCTGCGCATCGCCGCCGACGCGATCAAGGCCGCCCAGGCGCCGCACCACTTCCTGTCGGTGACCAAGGCCGGCCACTCGGCGATCGTGTCTACCCGCGGCAACGAGGACTGCCACGCCATCCTGCGCGGCGGCAAGGAGCCCAACTACGATGCCGCCAGCGTGGATGCAGCCTGCCAGACGCTGGCCTCCGCCGGCGTGTGCAACAAGATCATGGTCGACTTCTCGCACGGCAACAGCCGCAAGCAGCACCGGCTGCAGATCGATGTGGCGCGCGATGTCGCCGCGCAGCTCGCGACCGGCGAGGAGCGCATCATGGGCGTGATGGTCGAGTCCCACCTCAAGGAGGGTCGCCAGGACCTGGTCCCCGGCAAGGAGCTCGAGTACGGCAAGAGCATCACCGACGCCTGCATCGGCTGGGAAGACAGCATCGAGGTGCTCGACATCCTCGCCGAGGGCGTGCGCCAGCGCCGCGTCAAGCGCGCCGCCGAGTTCTGAGTCACCGCTTTCGGGCGCAAGCGGGAGGGCCTGCCGTGCGCAGGCCCTTTTGCATCGCGTGTCGCGCATGAGCAATCCCACGCGCAAGATCATCCACTGCGACTGCGACTGCTTCTACGCCGCGGTCGAGATGCGCGACGACCCCGCCCTGCGCGGCCGGCCGATCGCGGTGGGCGGGCGCGCCGAGACGCGCGGCGTGATCGCCACCTGCAACTACGAGGCGCGTGCGTTCGGCGTGCATTCGGCGATGTCCACCGCGCGCGCGCTCCAGCTGTGCCCGCAGCTGATCCTGCTGCCGCCCGACTTCGAGCGCTACCGCGAGGCCTCGCGCCGCATCCTCGCCATCTACCGTGACTACACCCCGCTGGTCGAGCCGCTCTCGCTCGACGAGGCCTACCTCGACGTCACCGGGGTCGAGCGCTGTCGTGGCTCGGCCTCGCTGATGGCGCAGGAGATCCGCGACCGTATCCGCGCAGAGGTCGGCATCACTGCCTCGGCCGGCATCGCGCCCAACAAGTTCATTGCCAAGGTGGCGAGCGACTGGAACAAGCCCGACGGCCAGTTCGTCGTGCGACCGCAGGACGTCGACGCCTTCGTTGCCGCGCTGCCGGTGAAGAAGATCTTCGGCGTCGGCAAGGTGACGGCAGCGAAGCTCAACCGCCTGGGCGTGCATACCTGCGGCGAGTTGCGCGCGTGGGGCGCGGCCGAGCTGACCCAGCAGTTCGGCAGCTTCGGCGCCAGCCTTTACCGGCTGTGCCGCGGCATCGACGAGCGCGCGGTGCAGCCCGACCGCATCCGCAAGTCGCTGTCGGTGGAGACGACCTATGCCCAGGATCTGCCCGATCTCGCCGCCTGCCGCAGCGCGCTCGATGCGCTGATCGCGGACTTCCAGCGCCGCTTCGAGCGTGCGCGGGAGCCGCGGCCGGTGCACAAGGCGGTGGTGAAGATCCGCTTCGCGGACTTCTCGCGCACCACCGCCGAATGCGTGTGCGAGGTGCCGGACGTGCGCATCTGGCAGGCCCTGCTCGAGGAGGCGTATGCGCGCAAGGGGCTGGCGGTGCGCCTGCTCGGCGTCGGCGTGCGTTTTTCCGAGGCGCTTGCCGTGCCGGTGGCGGCGCAGATTTCGCTGTTCGACCCCGCGCCGGATACGGCCGCGGACCAGACCCACTGATACGGAGTTCTCCATGGTCGATGTTTCCGCGCCCGGGCCGGGCAAGGTCTCGCCGCCCGCATCGGCTGCCGCCGCCGCGCCTGTCAGCGAGCCGCCTCGCCCGGATGAAGCAGCTGCGGACGCGTCGTCGGTGCCGCTCGAGGCGGGTGCCCCCGAGCGTCCAGTCAGCCTCGGTGCGCTGTACGGCGCGCTCTGGCGGCACGCCGCGGGTGCGCGCCACCTGCTGCTGTTCGCCTTCCTGCTGCTGCTCGCTTCGCAGCTGTTCAAGCTCGCCGTGCCCTGGCTCGCCGGCAATGCGATCAACCTGATCCAGTCCGGCGGGCTGGAGGCGATGAACGAGGCGGCGCGCTGGCTGGCGATGGTGTTCGCGGCCATCGTGGCGAGCTGGGTGCTGCACGGCCCGGGGCGCATCCTCGAGCGCAACGCCGCGCTCAGGGTGCGCGAGCGGTTGTCGGCGCTGCTCGTCGGGCGCCTGCTCGCGGCGCCGCTCTCCTGGCACGAGCGCCATCACTCCGGCGAGACCACGCACCGCGTGCAGCAAAGCACCAACGCGCTCTACGACTTCGCCCAGAGCCAGTTCATCTACCTGCAGAACACCGTGCGCCTGGTGGGGCCGATCGTCGCGCTGTGGCTGATCTCGCCGCTGGTGGGTGCGGTCGCCACGCTGGGCTACGGCTTGATCGGTCTGCTGATCACGCGCTTCGACCGCGTGATGATGCGCATCGCGGTGGACGAGAATCGCGCCGAGCGGGCGTATTCGGCGACGCTGGTCGACGTGCTCGGCAACGTGCTCTCGGTGCTCGCGCTGCGCCGCGGGGCCGGGGTGGCGCGGCTGATCGGCGAGCGCCTGCTCGCGGTGTTCGGGCCGCTGAAGAAGAGCATCGTGTTGAACGAGGCCAAGTGGTGCTCGGTGGATCTGCTCGCGAGCGCGCTGTGGTGCGTGCTGGTCGGCGTGTATGCGGCCGAGGCCGCCGGCGTGTTCGGCTTCGGCGCGGCGGCGGGTGGGGCCGCAGCGGCGGCAGGCACGATCGCGCTCGGCAAGGTCTTCATGGTGTACGAGTACTCGCAGCAGGCTGGTGGGGTGATCACCGCGATCGCCGCCCACTTTCAGTCGCTCGCCCGCCAGCGCGCCAACTATGCCGCGGCCGAACCGCTGTTCTCCGCGCCGCAGACGGCCGCGGCGGCCGACGAGGGCACGCCTGCGGGGGCGCACTGGCGCACGCTGGTGCTCGAGGGGGTGCGCTTCGCCCATGGCGATGCGCGGGCCGCCGCGCTGGAAGTCGAGCGTCTCGAGTTGGTCCGCGGGCGGCGCTATGCGCTCGTCGGTCCCAGTGGTGCGGGCAAGACCACGTTGCTGCGCCTGCTCGCCGGGCTGGATGCGCCTGCTGCGGGTCGCCTGACCCTTGACGGTAACGCGGCCGCGGACATGCCGGCGCGCCTGCGCCCGCTGGCGACGCTGATCCCTCAGCAGGCCGAGATGTTCGACGGCACGCTGGGCGAGAACCTTCGCCTCGGCGAGGCTGCATCAGCGGAGCGCGTGGCGGCTGCGGTGCATGCCGCCGGCGCGGATGCGGTGGTCGAGGGCCTGGCTCAGGGGCTGGATACACGCGTGGTGGAGGGCGGCGCCAACTGGTCGGGCGGCCAGCGCCAGCGCCTCGCGCTGGCGCGCGGCGTGCTTGCCGCCGAAGGCACGAGCCTGCTGCTGCTCGACGAGCCCACCAGCAGCCTCGATCCGGAAACCGAGGCGCGGGTCTATCAGCGCCTGTTCACGCACTTTGCCGATGCGACCCTGGTGTCCTCGGTGCATCGGCTGCACCTGCTGGACCGCTTCGACGAGGTGATCCTGATGCGCGCCGGGCGCATCGAGGCGGTGGGCCGCGCCTGGGAGCTGGCGCAGGGTTCAGCCTTGTTCCGCGAGCTCCTCGCCGCCCAGGCGGTGAGTGGCGAGGCGCCCATGAGCGCGGCGCCCGGCTCCTGACGCCTCACGCATTCTTGCGCTTCTGCCACAGCACGTCGCCGCGGCCGCCGGCGCGGTTGAGCACGCGGCCGAGCACGAACAGCAGGTCGGACAGACGGTTGAGGTACTGGCGCGGGGCGTCATTGACCGCTTCTTCCAGTGCCAGCGCCACCAGCGCACGTTCGGCGCGGCGGCACACGGTGCGGGCGTGGTGGGCGTAGGCCGCGGCGCGGGTGCCGCCGGGCAGGATGAAGTCCTTGAGCGGCTCGAGGGGTTCGTTGAAGCGGTCGAGCTCCTCCTCGAGGTGGGTGACCTGCTTGTCGGTGATCATGCTCATGCCCGGGATGCAGACCTCGCCGCCGAGATCGAAGAGGTCGTGCTGCACGTTGGTCAGCAGCACGCGCACGTCCTCCGGCAGTTCCTCGCAAAGCAGCAGGCCGATGATGGCATTGGTCTCGTCGACCTCGCCCAGCGCGTGGATACGCAGGCTGTTCTTGGAGACGCGCTTGCCGTCGCCCAGGCCGGTGGTGCCGGCGTCGCCGGTGCGGGTGTAGATCTTGGAGAGGCGGTTACCCATGGTGTGCTCGTGTCCCGTGGTTGGTTGACGTTCGCGTCAATTATAGGCGAAGCCCGTCCTGGAGCGGGGGCGGCAAATGACGCGCTTAAGCTCATGATAAACTTGCGCATTCGCCTGCAGTGCGGGCCAATCGTCCAGAAAACACGCAAACTTCCATGAAATCCGCCGAAATCCGCGACGCCTTCCTCAAGTTCTTCGAGTCCAAGGGTCACCAGATCGTTGCCTCCAGCTCGCTGGTGCCGCACGAGGACCCGACGCTGCTGTTCACCAACGCCGGCATGAACCAGTTCAAGGACGTGTTCCTCGGCTTCGACAAGCGCGCCTACACCCGTGCCACCACCTCGCAGAAGTGCGTTCGGGCCGGCGGCAAGCACAACGACCTCGAGAACGTCGGCTACACCGCGCGCCACCACACCTTCTTCGAGATGCTGGGCAACTTCAGCTTCGGCGACTACTTCAAGCGCGACGCGATTTCCTACGCCTGGGAACTGCTCACCGAGGTCTTCAAGCTGCCCAAGGACAAGCTGTGGGTCACGGTGTACGCCGAGGACGACGAGGCCTACGACATCTGGACCAGGGAAGTCGGCGTGCCTTCTGATCGCGTGATCCGCATCGGCGACAACAAGGGCGCGCGCTACGCCTCGGACAACTTCTGGATGATGGGCGACACCGGTCCCTGCGGCCCGTGCACCGAGATCTTCTACGACCATGGCGAGCACATCTGGGGCGGCCCCCCGGGATCGCCCGAGGAGGACGGCGACCGCTACATCGAGATCTGGAACAACGTGTTCATGCAGTTCAACCGCGACGAGCAGGGCGTGATGCATCCGCTGCCCAAGCCCTCGGTGGACACCGGCATGGGCCTGGAACGCATCTCGGCCGTGCTGCAGGGCGTGCATGCCAACTACGAGATCGACCTGTTTCAGGCGCTGATCAAGGCTGCCGCGCGTGAAACTTCGGCCGCGGACATGGATTCGCCCTCGCTGAAGGTGCTGGCCGACCACATCCGTGCCTGTTCCTTCCTGATCGCCGACGGCGTGATCCCGGGCAACGAGGGTCGCGGCTACGTGCTGCGGCGCATCATCCGCCGCGCGATCCGCCACGGCTACAAGCTCGGCGCGCGCGCCGCCTTCTTCCACAAGATGGTGCCCGACCTGGTCGGCGAGATGGGCAGCGCCTATCCGGAACTGAAGGCCGGCGAGCGCCGCATCATGGATGTGCTGCGCCAGGAAGAGGAGCGCTTCTTTGCCACCATCGAGAACGGCATGGCGATCGTGGAGGCCGAACTCGCCGCGATGGAAGCGGCGGGCAAGAAGGTCTTCGACGGCAACACCGCCTTCAAGCTGCATGACACCTACGGCTTCCCGCTCGACCTCACTGCAGACATCTGTCGCGAACGTGACGTGACCGTGGATGCCGCCGCCTTCGACGCCGCGATGGCGCGCCAGAAGGAGCAGGCGCGCGCCGCCGGCAAGTTCAAGATGGCGGCCAACCTCGACTACGACGGCCCCGAAACCACCTTCCACGGCTACACGCTGCTGGAAGAGAAGGGCAACATCCTCGCGCTGTACAAGGACGGCGCCCCGGTGAATGAACTGCTCGAGGGCGAGATGGGCGTGGTCGTGCTCGACCACACCCCGTTCTACGCGGAGTCGGGCGGCCAGGTCGGCGACCGCGGCGAGCTGCGTGGCGCGGCCGGCATCTTCGGCGTCGAGGACACGCAGAAGATCCAGGCCGCGGTGTTCGGCCACCACGGCGTGGTGCGCACCGGCAAGCTGGCGGTCGGGCAGGGCGTGTCCGCCCGGGTCGATGTCGCCGCCCGCGCCGCCACCGCGCGCAACCACTCGGTCACCCACCTCATGCACAAGGCCTTGCGCGAGGTGCTCGGCGGCCATGTGCAGCAGAAGGGCTCGCTGGTCGATCCCGACAAGACCCGCTTCGACTTCGCCCACACCGCGCCGATGAGCGCCGAGGAGATCCGCGAGGTCGAGGAAATCGTCAACCGCGAGATCCTTGCCAACAGCGCGACGCAGGCAGAGGTCATGGCGCTGGAGGCGGCGCAGAAGTCGGGCGCGATGATGCTGTTCGGCGAGAAGTACGCCGACGAGGTGCGCGTGCTGTCGATCGGCACCTCGAAAGAGCTGTGCGGCGGCACCCACGTTGCGCGCACCGGCGACATCGGCCTGTTCAAGATCGTGACCGAAGGCGGCGTCGCCGCCGGTATCCGCCGCGTCGAGGCGATCACCGGCGAGAACGCGCTGCGCTACGCGCAGGAGCAGGAGCGCCGCGTGCAGGGCATGTCGGCGCTGCTCAAGGTGCAGCCCGACGAGGTCGCCGAGCGCGTCGCCGGCATCCTCGACAACGTGCGCACGCTGGAGAAGGAACTGGCCCGCCTCAAGAGCAAGCTCGCCGCCAGCCAGGGCGACGAGCTGGCGAACCAGGCGGTGGACGTGGGCGGCCTCAAGGTGCTCGCCGCCGTGCTCGAAGGCGCCGACGTGCCCACGCTGCGCGACACCATGGACAAGCTCAAGGACAAGCTCAAGTCGGCGGCGATCGTGCTGGCGAGCGTGGGCGAGGGCAAGGTCAGCCTGATCGCCGGCGTCACCGCCGACCACACCGCCAAGGTCAAGGCCGGCGAGCTGGTCAACTTCGTTGCCCAGCAGGTCGGCGGCAAGGGCGGCGGCCGCCCCGACATGGCCCAGGCCGGCGGCACCCAGCCGGAGAACCTGCCGGCGGCGCTGGCGGGGGTGAAGGCCTGGGTGGCCGGGAAGCTGTAAACCTCAGGCTGGCGCTTCCCTGGAGTGGGGCGCCGCCTGCTGGATGGGAGGCTTCCGGATCGGGTGCGGTGGCGGCGATCGGCCGACGGGGGCGTTCCACAGAACGCCTGTCGCCCGCCGCGCACCGAGCGCGTCGCCATCCTGGCGGCGGATGCGGCATTGCCGCATGACGATCACGCTCTGGACAAGCTCCTAGCCGATCTCCGCGAGGAACCTGGCCCGCGCGCGCTGCAGTGCCAGCCGGCCTGCCTCGTCCGCGACACCGAGCGCCGTGCGGTGATAGGTCTCGAACGCGGCCTTGACCTTCGCCGCGTCGATCGCCGCTGAGGCCTCGGCCGGCACCGCGGGCGGCGGGGTCTCGCCGGGGATGGGCTGCAGCGCTGCGTGCTTGGGGACGAACTCCGTGCCGCCACCGTCTGCCGCGGCCGTCATCGGACCCACCTTGGTGTAGCTGCGGCCTTTCCACTGGAAGCGGGAGCCGATCGGGAGCAGATCGATCTTCATCGGTGGCTGAGGGTGTGTCGTTGTCGGGGCCGACAGTCTATTTGAAGACGGCAGCGGGCTGTGTGCCCGCCCTCGCGGACGGCGTCGATCCACATTGACATGACGGGGTCCGGCTTCTAGGTTCCAAGGGCGACCGCCCGACCATGACGCGGCAGGACATGCGATCGCCCCCCGTGTTCTGGCCGGCGGCCTCGATCCCGACAGAGAGAAGGAGGTGCGCCATGAAGACGCCTCGTATCCGCCTCACAGCGATGGCCGTGCTGCTGTCGTCCATGCTCGCCGCGCCGCAGCTTGCCGCCGACGAAACCTGCAATTCGCCCTACCTCAGCACCCTGATCAAGGGCCAGGAAGACTACGTCCATGTATGGACGCTCGGCGTGAAGGGCCTGGGTGACGAGTCGGACAAGCTCGTCACCGTGGATGTGAATCCGCAGTCCCCCGACTACGGCAAGGTCGTGCATGTGCTCAGCGTCGGCGGGCGTGGCGAGGCGCACCATGGCGGCTTCAGCGACGACCGCCGCTACCTGTGGGCCGGCCGCCTGGACGACAACAAGATCTTCGTGTTCGACATCGGCAGCAACCCGGCTGCGCCCACGCTGGTGCAGACCATCGCCGACTTCGCCGACAAGACCGGCTTCGTCGGTCCGCACACCTTCTATGCCTTGCCCGGGCGCATGCTGGTGCAGGGGCTGTCGAACACGCAGGACCATGGCGGGCGCACAGGCATCGCGGTGTACAACAACAAGGGCGAGTTCGTCGCCAAGTACGACATGCCGACCGGCGAGCACGACGGCGTGGCGGCCGACGGCTATGGCTACGACATCGGCATCAATCCGCAGAAGAACGCGCTGCTCACCTCCAGCTTCACCGGCTGGAACAACTACATGATGGACTTCGGCAAGCTGGTGCAGGACGCCGAGGCGATGACGCGCTTCGGCAGCACGATGGTGATGTGGGACCTGAAGGCGATGAAGCCGCAGAAGGTGATGAACGTGCCGGGCTCGCCGCTGGAGATCCGCTGGTCGCTGAAGGCGGGCGACAATTGGGCGCTGACCGCCACCGCGCTGACCTCGCAGCTCGTGCTGGTGAAGCAGGATGCGGCGGGCGAATGGCAGGCCAAGGCCGTGGCTGCGGTCGGCGACCCGGCGCAGATCCCGCTGCCGGTCGACATCTCGATCACCGCCGACGCCAAGGGGCTGTGGGTGAACACCTTCATGGACGGCAAGACGCGCTACTTCGACATTTCCAACCCCGAGGCGCCGGTGCAGACCTACGAGAAGGTCATCGGCAAGCAGGTGAACATGGTGAGCCAGAGCTGGGACGGCAAGCGCGTGTATTTCACCAGCAGCCTGCTTGCCAACTGGGACAAGCGCGGCGCCGACGACGAGCAGTTCCTCAAGCTCTACCACTGGGACGGCAAGGCCCTGACCGAGCAGTTCGCGCTGGACTTCCATGCGCTCGGGCTCGGGCGCGCGCACCACATGAAGTTCTCCGCCAAGCCGGCACCGGGGACGGCCCGGGACCCGGGCCGCGAGGTGGCGATCGCGCAGCGGTGAGCGCACATGAACCGCGCAGGCCGGTGGGCAAGAACGGCGGTGCTGGTGGCTGCGGGTCTGCTGTCGGGCGCCGCGTCGCTCGGCGCCGGCTCGCCTGAACGTGCGCCCAGGGCGCCGGTGCAGGACTTCGTCCCCCCGGTGCCCGGCAGCTACAGCTTGCCGCCGATCCAGCGCGTGCCGCAGGGCACGGTGCTGGACATCGACGGCCGCCGCCAGCCCTTCTCGCGCTACACCACGGGGCGGGTGACGCTGCTGTCCTTCATGTACACCTATTGCACCGACCCGATCGGTTGCCCGCTGGCGTACGAGACGATGACGACGCTCCGCGACCGGCTGTTGGCGCGTCCCGAGCGTGCGCGCCGCGTGCAGCTGGTCAGCCTGTCCTTCGATCCGGCGCATGACGTTCCGGAGGAGATGAGGCGCTACGCAGGTCGCCTCGCCGATCCGGCGAGTCCGCTGCGCTGGCATTTCCTGACCACGCGCTCGGTGGCCGAGCTCAAGCCCCTGCTCGACGAGCTCGGCCAGGACGTGTCGGTGGAGGTGGATGCTCAGGGGCAGCCGACGCGGGTGCTGAACCACATGCTCAAGCTGTTCCTGATCGACGCGCGCGGGCGCGTGCGCGAGATCTACTCGAGCGCCTTCCTGCTGCCGGACGTGATGCTCAATGACATCGAGACGCTGTTGCTGGAGCCGGCCGCGCCTTGAGGGCGCGCTGCTGGCGGTATTGCTGGTGGCGCGGGCGTTCGCTGCCGAGATGCCGGTCGCCCAGATGTCGGCCGTCCAGAGGCCGGGTGCCGATGTGCCGCTCGCGATCGACACCCCGCTCGGGCTGCCCGCGCTGCCGTTTCCCGCGGACAACCCGCCCACGGCGGCGAAGGTGGAGCTCGGTCGCAAGCTCTTCTTCGATCGTCGCCTGTCCTTCAACGGCACGATGTCGTGCGCGATGTGCCATGTGCCGGAGCAGGGCTTCACCTCGAACGAGTTGCGCACCCCGGTGGGCAACGAAGGCGCCAGCGCGCGCCGCAACGCCCCCGGCCTGATCAACGTCGCCTACCATCCGCGCCTGTTCCACGACGGCCGCGAGGGCGCCCTGGAGACCCAGGTGTGGGGCCCGCTGCTCGCGCCCGACGAGATGGCGAACCCCTCGCTCGGCCACGTGCTCGACCACCTGCGCGCGCTGCCCGACTATGTCGGCCTGTTCGAAGCCGCCTTCGCCGGCCGTGGTGCGACTGCCGATACCGTGGGCGCGGCGCTGGCGAGCTTCCAGCGCACCCTGGTGGCGGGCGACTCGCGCTTCGATCGCTACCGTTACGGTGGCGCGCGCGATGCGCTGAGCGCCGAGGAGAAGGCGGGCCTGGCGATCTTCACCGGCAAGGGCCGCTGCGCGGCCTGCCACCTCATCGGCGAGCGCGATGCGCTGCTGTCCGATTTCGCGTACCACAACACCGGCATCGGCTGGCTGCGCAGCCAGGAAGGTGGAGCGGTCGAGGTCGAGCTGGCGCCGGGCGTGCGTGCGCGCATGCGCGCCGCGGTGGTGCGCAGCATCGGTGCGGCGCCGCGTAGCGACCTCGGACGCTTCGAGATCACGCGCGACCCGCGCGAGCGCTGGGCCTACAGGACGCCGATGCTGCGCGAAGTGGCCGCCACCGCGCCCTACATGCACGACGGCTCGCTGCCGACCCTGGAGGCGGTGGTCGCGTACTACGATCGCGGCGGCGCGGGGGCGCCCGGGCAGAGCCCGCTGATTGCGCCGCTGCAGCTGAGCGCGCCGGAAAGGGCCGCCCTCGTCGCCTTCCTGAAGGCGCTGAGCGGGCGGCTGGCCAAGCCCGAATCCGCCCACCCGGGCGATAGGCGGTGAGCGCGGGGACGGCAGGCGAGCGGGGCAGCCCGGGCGAGCGGGGTGCAGGCGGGCACGGCTCCCGGTGTAAGCTCGGGCGCGTTCATCCGTTCGCAACCGACCCTCATCCGGGAGCCGCCATGCGCCGACTGCTGCCTTTTCTCGCCTTGCTGCACCTTCCGCTCGCCCACGCCGCCGGGCCGCAGATCACCACCTTGCCCTCGGGCGTCACCGTCCAGACCTACCGTGCAGGCGAGAGCGGCGCGGCGCCGACGCTGGCCGACGTGGTGCGCGTGCATTACCAGGGCACGCTCGCTGACGGCAAGGAATTCGACAGCTCCTACAGCCGTGGCCGGCCGGCCGAGCTGCCGCTCGAGGCCCTGATCCCGTGCTGGAAGGAGGTGCTGCAGCAGATGAAGCCGGGCGGCGCGGTGCGCATCGTGTGCCCGCCCGAGACCGCCTACGGCAGCCGCGGCGTGGCCGGGAAGGTTCCGCCCGACAGCACGCTGAGCTTCGTGATCGAGCTGCTCGAGGTCAAGCGCTGAGCTCGGCTGCGGCGCCTCGGTCCGAAGCCGGCGGCGCGCCGCCGCCGCGCCGCAGCTCCGCCAGCTCGGCACGGATCGCGCGCAACTCGGCAAGCACCGCGTCGTGGTCCACGCTGACCAGCTCGCGCGTCTGCGCCTGCTCGGCGTGCTCGACCGCGCTCATCGAGTCCACCACGATGGCGATGAAGAGGTTGAGCACCGCGAAGGTGGTGAGCAGGATGAAGAGCACGAAGAAGATCCAGGCGTAGGGGTAGGCCTCCATGACCGGACGGGCGATGCCCATCGACCACGACTCCAGGGTCATGACCTGGAACAGCGTGTAGAAGGACTCGCCGATGCTGCCGAACCAGTCCGGGAAGCGGGCACCGAAGAGCTTGGTGCTCATCACCGCGGCGACGTAGAAAACGAGCAGCAGCAGGGTGAGCACCGAGCCCATGCCGGGGATGGCGCGCAGCAGCGCATTGACCACCTTTCGCATCGAGGGGATCACCGACACCAGGCGCAGTGCGCGCAGGATGCGCAGCGAGCGCAGCACCTGCAGGCCCTCGCCGGTGGGGGCGAGCGTGATCGCGACGATGGTGAAGTCGAACACGTTCCAGCCGCTGCGGAAGAAGCGCAGGCGATAGACGTAGAGCTTGAGCGCGATTTCGACCACGAAGACGACGAGCGCGGCGCGATCGAGCGCGAGCAGCAGGCCGCCGGCCTGCTGCATGGCGGTCGGAGAGGTCTCGAGACCGAGCGTGATCGCGTTGATCACGATCACGGCGACGATGAAGCGCTGGAAGGCGGCGGACTCGACGAGGCGTTGGAGGCTTGCGGTCATTTCAGGACTCGGCTGCTTTGGGTTGCGGGGAAACGGGCGCCGGCGAGGCGTCGGTCGATGGCGGCTCGGGGGGCGGGCGAGGCCGCCCGGAGCCGAGCCGCCTGGCGCGCATCAGCTCGCGCGGATCGAGGCGGCCTCCTTGTCCTTGCGCGCGGCGTACCACAGGCTGGCGAACACCGAGCAGGCGAGGATCGTGGCCACCACCGACAGCGACACGAGCACCGGCACCTTGATCCACTCGACGATGAGCATCTTGGTGCCGATGAACACCAGGATCGCGGCCAGGCCGTACTTGAGCAGCTCGAAGCGGTCGCCGAGGTCGGCGAGCAGGAAGTACATCGCGCGCAGGCCGAGGATGGCGAAGAGGTTCGAGGTCAGCACGATGAAGGGGTCGGTGGTGATCGCGAAGATCGCCGGGATGCTGTCGACCGCGAAGATCACGTCGGAGATCTCGACCAGCACGAGGGCGAGGAACAGCGGCGTCATCATGCGCACGCCGTCGCGCATCACGAAGAAGCGCTCGCCCTCGAGCTTCTCCGTGATCGGGTAGTGGTTGCGGATCCAGCGGATGAGGGGGTTCTTCTCGAGGTCCGGATCGTGCTCCGAGAACCACGCCATCTTGATGCCGGTGACTACCAGGAAGGCGCCGAAGATGTAGAGGATCCAGTGGAACTCGCTGATCAGCCAGCTGCCGGCGAAGATCATGATCGTGCGCAGCACGATCGCGCCGACGATGCCGTACAGCAGCACGCGGCGCTGCAGTTCCAGCGGCACCGCGAAGAAGCTGAAGATCATCATCCACACGAAGACGTTGTCGACCGCAAGCGACTTCTCGACCAGGTAGCCGGTGACGAAGGCGAGCGTCTTCTCGTTGGCGATCGCGCGCCCCATGCTGCCGTCCAGGTACCACCACAGTCCCAGGGCGAACAGCATCGCCACGGTGACCCAGGCGAGCGACCAGCCCGCCGCCTCCTTCAACGACACCCGATGCTGCCTGCCGCCACCGAAGGCGAACAGGTCCACGAGCAACATCGTCACCACGATGGCGGCAAAGGCCGCCCACAACCACCACGTTCCGATCGATTCCACCGCGCGCTCCGCACACAAAAACGAAAAAGGGCCTGTTCCCGAAGGACGCAGACCCTTGCGTGCTGACGCTGCACGGACCTTGCCCTTGGGCAAGGTCTCGCTTGCAACGGATTCGATCGTTGCCCCCGGCACCGGGAGACGGTCCGGGGACCGAGCTGCCGTGATGACGATGCCGGGGCGAAAAAGCTACTCCCCTTGATGGGGCGCGAGTGTGTCTGGTGCACCACGGCAAAGTCAAGGGTTTGCTGCAAACCTCGGCCCGGAGCTGCGGTCGACACCCGGTCAGGGCTCGGGCATGATCGCCGGCGTCCGGCGCACGCGGTCCGCAGTCTTGTCCGGCGGCGGTCCGGCGCCCTCATGTCAACCTATCCGAATCCATGGAAATCGTCTTTCTGATCGCCCTCATCATCCTCAACGGCGTTTTCGCCATGTCCGAGATCGCGCTCGTCACCGCACGGCGGGCACGGCTCGCGCGCCTGGCTGAGGAGGGCGATGGCTCGGCCGCGGTCGCGATCAAGCTCGGCGAGGACCCGACCCGTTTCCTGTCCACGATCCAGATCGGCATCACCTCGATCGGCATCCTCAACGGCATCGTCGGCGAGGCCGCGCTCGCCGGTCCGCTCGCGGACTGGCTGCACGGCCTGGGCATGGAGCAGGGCGTGAGCGAGATCGGCTCGACCGTGCTGGTCGTGGTGGTGATCACCTACGTGTCGATCGTGGTGGGCGAGCTGGTGCCCAAGCGCATCGGCCAGATCGACCCGGAAGGCATCGCCCGCCTGGTGGCGCGGCCGATGAACGTGCTCTCCGTCGCCTCGCGCCCCTTCGTCTACCTGCTGGGCGGTTCCACCGCGGTGCTGCTGCGCCTGATGGGCCAGCGCGAGAGCACCGGGCCGAGCGTGACCGAGGAGGAGATTCACGCCATGCTGGTCGAGGGCTCCGAGGCCGGGGTGATCGAGAAGAGCGAACACGACATGGTGCGCAACGTATTTCGCCTCGACGACCGCCAGATCGGCTCACTGATGGTCCCGCGCGCGGACATCGTCGCGCTCGACCTCGAGCGGCCGCTGGAGGAGAACCTCGAGCTGGTGGCGTCCTCGGCCTACTCCAGCTTTCCCGTTTGCCGCGGCGGGCTCGACGACATCCTCGGCATCGCCAGCGCGAAGAAGCTCTTCAATCAGTCGCTGCGCGGCGATCCGATCGATCTGACCCGGGAGTTGCAGCCCGCAGTGTATGTCCCGGAGTCGCTCACGGGCATGGAGCTGCTCGACCAGTTCCGCGCCTCGGGCACCTACACCGTGTTCGTGATCGACGAGTACGGCGAGATCCAGGGCATGGTCACGCTGCATGACGTGATCGAGTCGGTGACCGGCGAGTTCCTGCCCCACGACACCGAGGAGGCGTGGGCGGTGCAGCGCGAGGACGGCTCCTGGCTGCTGGACGGCCTGATCCCGATCGTCGAGCTCAAGGACCGGCTCGGCATCAAGGCCGTGCCCGAGGAAGAGAAGGGGCGCTATCACACCCTGTCGGGCATGGTGATGTGGCTGCTCGGCCGCCTCCCGGGCACGGGCGACATCGCCACCTGGGAGAACTGGCGGCTCGAGGTGATCGACCTCGACGGCAAGCGCATCGACAAGGTGCTGGCGACCCGGCTGCCCGAGCCCGCCGCGGAGATTGGCGCCGAGCAGGAGCCTGCCGGCTCGGAGCGGACGGACGACTCATGATCGATCAGGTCGCCGAGAAGGTCGTCCGCCGCGTCATCCTCGGCTTCCTGCTCGGCGGCCTGCTGCTGCTGAGCTATGCGGTGCTGCACATGTTCATCGTGCCGGTGGCGTGGGCGGTGATCATCGCCTTCGCGACCTGGCCGGCCTACCGCCGCGTGCGCGCCCGGCTGATCCGTTATCCGACCCTTGGTGCCTTGCTGATGACGCTGCTGTTGAGCGCCGCGTTCGTGCTGCCGGCGCTGTGGATCGGCATGCTGCTGCGCACCGAGGTGGGCGTGGCGATCGCCGCCGTGACCGCGCAGATCCGCGAGGGGGCGTTCGAGCTGCCCGAGTTCATCCGCAGCCTGCCGTGGATTGGCGATGACCTGCAGGCGATGGTGGGCGAGCTCACCCGCGAGCCCGAGGTCCTGCGCGTGCAGCTCACCGAGTGGGTGCGCCAGGGGAGCAACCTCGTGTTGACGCTGATCGGCGACGTCGGCCGCAATGCAGCCAAGCTCGGCTTTGCGCTGATCACGGTGTTCTTCCTGTATCGCGACGGCGAACGCGCGCTCGCGCAGGTGGTGGCGGTGATGCGCCGCTTTCTCGGCGAGCGGCTCGATGCCTACCTGGCGGCGGTCGGCGGCATGACCAAGGCCGTGGTGTGGGGGCTGATCGCCACCGCAATCGGCCAGGGCTTCGTCGCCGGCCTCGGCTACTGGTGGGCGGGCGTGCCGGCGCCGGTGCTGATGGGGGCGATCACCGCGGTGATCGCGATGATTCCGTTCGGCACCCCGTTCGCGTGGGGTTCGATCGCGTTGTGGTTGCTGATGAGCGGGCAGACCGTCGAAGGTGTCGGCCTGCTGGTGTGGGGCGTGCTGGTGGTGAGCTGGGTGGACAACCTGGTGCGCCCGCTGGTGATCAGCAACGCCACGCGGATTCCCTTCCTGCTGGTGATGTTCGGCGTGCTCGGCGGGCTGGCGGCCTTTGGCCTGGTGGGGCTCTTCCTCGGGCCGGTGGTGCTGGCGGTGCTGATGGCCGTGTGGCGGGAGTGGCTGGAAGAGTCCGAGCTCGCCCGCCTGCCACCGCCGCGTTGAACGCCTGGCGGTGGCGCCGGCTGCCGGCCCGTTGCAGAGCGCTCAGGTGCCGTACGTGCGCGCGAGGGTGTCGTGCAGGGCAACGAACTCCTGCGACAGCTTGTGCTTGGGGTCGAGGTGGACCATCGGCTTGGCCTGCTCGTGCGACTCCTTGATCTTCACCGAGGCCGACAGGTAGGGCTGCAAGACCGGGAGGCCCTCGTCGATGAGTTCCTGCACCACCTTCTGCGGCAGGCTCGCGCGCGGCTGGAACTGGTTCACCACGATGCCCTCGACCTGCAGGTCGCGGTTGTGGTCGGCCCTGATCTCCTGCACGTTCTCGAGCAGCGAGTACAGGGCCTTGCGCGAGAACTCGTCGCAATCGAAGGGAATCAGGCAGGCATCGGCGGCGATCAGCGCCGAGCGGGTGAAGAAGTTGAGCGCTGGCGGGGTGTCGATGTACACGCAGTCGAAGTCCTTCGCCAACTCCTCGAGTGCGTCGCGCAGCTTGTAGATCTTGTAGCGCGACTCGAGCTTGGACTGCAGCTCCTCGAGCAGCGGATGCGAGGGCATCACATGCAGGCGCTCGAACGGGGTGGCGACGACGAACGCCTCGGTGTCGCGCGGGTTGAGCTTGAAGTTGAGCGTCTGATCGAAAAAATCGGCCAGCGTGGCGTCGAGGTTCTCTCCCGCGGCGCCGAGCAGGTACTGCGTCGAGTTGCCCTGCGGGTCGAGGTCGACGACGAGGGTGCGCTTGCCTTGCTGTGCACTGATCGCGGCCAGGTTGCAGGTGATCGTCGATTTGCCGACCCCGCCCTTCTGATTGAATACCACTCGACGCATTCCCTTCTCCCCTTTGCTTGTCTGCCTTTGTGCGCTCACCGCCGCGCGCGGAGCCCGCATTCTGCCAAAACCGCGCCTCCAAGGGGGGGCTGCCGGCGGCTTCATGCCCGGCTGATATGCGGCATCACGCGCCGTATCGGCAAAAGGGGGGCGGCTGCGCTAAACTTCCGCGACGTCAATCGAGGCCGTTCCCGCGCCAGCCCGGCGTGAACAACAACAAAGAAGCCCCTGCGAACATCCCGAGCGATGCACCCGTGTCCGCGCTGATCGGCCGGCACGGGCTGCGCCGGTTTCCCTGACTGCGCGCAGTTCCACCATACAGCCACAACACAGACCTCACAGTATCGAGAGGGGAGAACATGGATCAGGATTTCATCGCCGCAGCACTCGACTATCACCGCTCGCCGACGCGCGGCAAGATTTCGGTCGTGCCCACCAAGGGCCTCACCAACCAGCGCGACCTCGCGCTCGCCTATTCGCCCGGCGTGGCCGCGGCCTGCGACGCGATCGTGGCCGATCCTGCCGAGGCCTTCGAGCTCACCAGCCGCGGCAACCTCGTCGCCGTGGTCACCAACGGCACCGCGGTGCTCGGCCTGGGCAACATCGGCCCGCTCGCCTCCAAGCCGGTCATGGAGGGCAAGGGCTGCCTGTTCAAGAAATTCGCCAACATCGACGTCTTCGACATCGAGCTGGCCGAGAACGACCCCGACAAGCTGATCGAGATCATCGCCGCGCTCGAGCCCACGCTGGGCGGCATCAACCTCGAGGACATCAAGGCGCCCGAGTGCTTCTACATCGAGAAGAAGCTGCGCGAGCGCATGAAGATCCCGGTCTTCCACGACGACCAGCACGGCACCGCGATCATTTCCGCCGCCGGCCTGCTGAATGGCCTCAAGGTCATCGGTAAGGACATCGGCCAGGTCAAGCTGGTGTGCTCGGGCGCGGGTGCGGCGGCGATCGCCTGCCTCGACCTGATGGTCAGCCTCGGCCTCAAGCGCGAGAACATCACCGTCTGCGACTCCAAGGGCGTCATCTTCGAGGGCCGCGAGCCCAACATGGAGCCGACCAAGGCGCGCTATGCGCAGCGCACCGAGGCGCGCACGCTGGGCGACGCGATCGTCGGCGCCGACGTCTTCCTCGGCCTGTCCACCGCGGGCGTGCTCAAGCCCGAGATGGTGGCGAAGATGGCCGACAAGCCGCTGATCTTCGCGCTCGCCAACCCGAACCCCGAGATCCTGCCGGCCGACGCCAAGGCCGTGCGCCCGGACTGCATCATCGCCACCGGCCGTTCGGACTTCCCGAACCAGGTCAACAACGTGCTGTGCTTCCCCTTCATCTTCCGCGGTGCGCTCGATGTCGGCGCGACCACGATCAACGAGGAGATGAAGCTCGCCTGCGTGAAGGCGATCGCCGAGCTCGCCGAGGCCGAGGCCAGCGACATCGTCGCCAGCGCCTACGGCGGCCAGGAGCTGAGCTTTGGCCCCGAGTACATCATTCCCAAGCCCTTCGATCCGCGCCTGATCGTCAAGATCGCGCCGGCGGTAGCGAAGGCGGCGATGGACTCGGGCGTGGCGACCAAGCCCATCGAAGACTTCGATGCCTACGTCACCAGCCTGACCGGCTTCGTCTACCAGTCCGGCATCGTCATGAAGCCGGTGTTCTCGGCCGCCAAGGCGGTGCCGCTGGAGCAGAAGCGCGTGATCTACGCCGAGGGCGAGGACGAGCGCGTGCTGCATGCGGTGCGCGTGGTGCTCGACGAGGGCCTGGCGCGTCCGATCCTGATCGGCCGCCCCGAGGTCATCGAGATGCGGATCAAGAAGATCGGCCTCAACCTCAAGCCCGAACGCGACTTCGACGTGGTCAATCCCGAGTCCGACCCGCGCTATCGCGAGCTGTGGACCGAGTACTACCGGCTGATGAGCCGCGACGGCGTAACGCCCGAGCTCGCGAAGGCGAAGATCCGCCGCGACACCACGCTGATCGGCGTCATGCTGCTTCGCCGTGGCGACGCCGATGCCATGGTGTGCGGCACCTTCGGCTCCTACGACTACCACCTCAAGCAGGTGGCCGACGTGATCGGACTCGCCCCGGGCGCCAAGCAGTTCGCCGCCATGAACCTGCTGCTGCTGACCAAGCGCATGCTGGCGATCACCGACACCTACGTGAACGAGAACCCGAGCGCGGAGGAGGTTGCCGAGATCGCCCGCATGGCGGCAGACGAGTTGCGCCGCTTCGGCATCGAGCCGGGCGTGGCGCTGCTGTCGCACTCCAACTTCGGCAGCTCGAGTTCGGCCTCGGCGCGCAAGATGCGCCGTGCCTGCGAGATCCTGCGCGAGACCTCGCCCGACCTCAACGTCGATGGCGAGATGCATGGCGACGCCGCGCTGTCGCAGGAGATGCGCGACAAGCTGCACCCCGACTCCCATCTCAAGGGCGAGGCCAACCTGCTGGTGATGCCCAACCTCGACGCCGCCAACATCTCCTTCAACCTGATGAAGATGGCCAACGGCGACGGCGTGTCGGTGGGGCCGATCCTGCTCGGTGCCGCCAAGCCGGTGCACATCGTGACGCCCTCGGCCACCGTGCGCCGCCTGGTGAACATGACCGCCCTCGCGGTGGTCGACGCCAAGGAATCGCGCAACACCGGCGCCTGATGCGCCGCTGCGGCGCATGCCAGGCGCCGTGGCCGGCCCGCCCGACATGCTGTCGCGGGCGGGTCGGTGCCTGACCGAGGGGCAGCCCTGCAAGGGGCTGCCCCGCTTCGTTTCCGTCCCTGCAGAAGCACGACATGAAGAATCGCCCGCACCTTGCCCTGCGCCCGCTGCTGATCGCGGGGGTCCTGTCCCTGTCTGCGCCCGCGGCCCTCGCTGCGGACTGGTTGCTCGCGAGCAGCCGTCCGCAAGTCGTGCCAGGCGAGCGTTTCGAGGTGGTGGTGATCGGGGAGGGGCGCAGCGCGGACTGGCCCGAACGGCTTGCGGCAAGCCTCGAGCTTCCGGCCGGAGGGCCGCGCATCGCGCTCGAGCTGGTGGCGATCGGGCGGCCTGATGCGGCTGCGAATCAGCGGCGTTATTTTGCGCGCTGGCCGATGGAGGTGACCGGCGTGGCGACGCTCGCACTTGCGGATCGGCCGTCGGCTCGACTGTTGCTCGACGCCGGCACCGCGACGCGCGTAGCCGCCCCCGCGCCCGTGCCGGCCGCGTCCGCCTCCGCCGTACCGCAGACCGCCGCAGCTCAGGTCGCCCTGGCGCCGATGGCTCCGGTGGCCGAGCTGCCGCCGGAGGCCGCGCCGGTGGAGCCGTCGGCGCTCGGCTTTCACGAGCCGATGTACTTTCTCGTCGGCGGCAAGGATCCGGTCTCGGCGCGCTTCCAGTTCAGCTTCCGCTACCGCATCTTCGACGACCAGGGCGTGGTCGCGGAGACCCTCCCGGTGGCGAGCGGGCTCTATTTCGGCTTCACCCAGACCTCGTTGTGGGACCTGCAATCCGAGTCCAAGCCCTTCCGTGACTCGAGCTTCCGTCCCTCGCTGTTCTACCGCTGGGCGGTGGATGATCCGCAGCGCCGCGGTTCGCTTGCGCTATCCGGTGGCTACGAGCACGAGTCGAACGGCAAGGAGGACATGCCCTCGCGCAGCATCGACACGCTGTTCGTGCGCGCCGAGGCGCGCCTGCGGCTCGATGACGCGGGCACCTTCCTGGGCATCGCGCCCAAGGCCTGGACCTACCTCGACCGCGAGGACAACCCCGACATCGCGCGCTACCGGGGCCATGCCGAACTGGGCCTGCGCATCGGCCGCGACGACGCGCTGATGTTCTCGACCCTGATCCGGCGCGGCAGCGACGGCAAGCTCGGCACCCAGTACGACCTGTCGTATCCGCTCCGCCGCAGCGTGTTCTCCGGGGTGGGCGCCTTCGTCCACCTGCAGGCCTTCAAGGGCTATGGCGAGACCCTACTCGAGTACGACCAGAACAAGGAAGCCCAGTACCGGATCGGCGTTTCGCTGGTACGCTGAGCCCCCCCGGCGCACCGCGATTCGCCCCCGGGCAACTGCATCGCCGACGCCGCAGACGCGACCGACAAGGAGAGACCGATGACCCAGGCCACCACTCACGCAATTCGCATTCACCGCATCGGCGGACCCGAGGTGCTGCAATGGGAGGTCGTCACGCTGCCGCCGCCCGCCGCAGGCGAGGTGCGCCTGCGCCACCATGCGATCGGGCTCAACTTCATCGATACCTACCATCGCAGCGGGCTGTATCCGCTGCCCCTGCCGTCGGGGCTGGGCATGGAGGGGGCGGGCGTGGTCGAGGCGGTGGGCGAGGGGGTCGCCGAGGTGCGCGTGGGCGACCGCGTCGCCTACACCAACGGCCCGCTCGACGCCTATTCCGAGGCACGCAACATTCCGGCCCGGCATCTGGTCGTGCTGCCGGACGAGCTGTCCTTCGAGCAGGGTGCGGCGATGATGCTGCAGGGCATCACCGCGCAATACCTTTTGCATTCCACCTACCCGGTGAGGGCGGGCGAGACCATCCTGGTGCATGCCGCTGCCGGCGGCGTGGGCTCGATCCTGGTGCAGTGGGCGAAGCTGCTCGGTGCCACCGTGATCGGCACCGTGGGCAGCGACGAAAAGGCGCTGCGCGCGCGTGCGCTGGGGTGCGACCACGTCATCGTCTATTCGCGCGAAAGCTTCCCGGAGCGGGTGCGGGCACTCACCGGCGGCGAGGGTGTGGCGGTGGTGTACGACTCGGTCGGTCGCGATACCTTCCTGGGCTCGGTGGCCTGCCTGCGCCGGCGCGGCACGATGGTGAGCTACGGCAACGCCACCGGCCCGGTGGCGCCATTCGATTGCGCGCTGTTGCACAAGGCGGGCTCGGTGTTCGTGACCCGCCCCGGCCTGCCCGACTACATCGCTACCCGCGACGAACTGGTCGCGCGCGCCGCCTCGCTGTTCGAGGTGGTGCGCAGCGGCAAGGTGAAGGTGGAGGTCATGCAGCGTTATGCGCTCAAGGACGCGGCCCAGGCACATCGCGATCTCGAGGCGCGCAGGACCACAGGCTCGACGGTCCTGCTGCCCTGAGCGGCGCAGCGGCGTGGCCGCCCGCACCGCGGGAGCGGCCTTGGCCGCGAATGCAGCGCCCGGATGCGTGATCGGCGCGGGCAGTGCGCCAGCCTCGGGGTAAAATCCGCGCCATGACTTCCGCAGCCCTTACCCCGGCCGAGCCGGGCCCGGTGCCCAGCGCGCCGCGCTTCGTTCACCTTCGTCTCCATTCCGAATACTCGATCACCGACGGCATCGTCCAGCTCGATCAGGCGATCGCCGCCGCCGCCGCCGATGGCATGCCGGCGCTCGGCATGTCCGACCTCGCCAACCTGTTCGGCATGGTCAAGTTCTACAAGGGCGCGCGTGGCAAGGGCATCAAGCCCATCGTCGGCGTGGACGCCTGGATCCAGAACGAGGTCGAGCGCGACAAGCCGCAGCGCGTGCTGCTGATCTGCCGCAACCGCGCCGGCTACGGCCAGCTCTGCGAACTGCTCACGCGCGCCTACCTCGACAACAAGCACCGCGGTCGCGCCGAGATGCGTCGCGCGTGGTTCGAGGGCGGCGCAGCGAGCGAGCTGCTGTGCCTGTCGGGCGCGATGAGCGGCGACGTCGGCGCGGCGATCGCCGCCGGCAACCTCGCGCTCGCCGAGCAGCTCGCCGCCGACTGGGCGCGCCTCTTCCCGGACGCCTTCTACATCGAGATCCAGCGCGCCGGCCACCCCGGCACCGAGACCTACATCCGGCACGCGGTGGACATCGCCGGGCGGCTCGGTCTGCCGGTGGTGGCGACGCACCCGGTGCAGTTCCTCAAGCGCGAGGACTTCAAGGCGCATGAGGCGCGGGTGTGCATCGCCCAGGGCTACGTGCTGGCCGACAAGCGCCGGCCGCGCGACTTCACCGAGGAGCAGTACCTCAAGAGCCAGGCGGAGATGTGCGAACTCTTCGCCGACCTGCCCGAAGCGCTCGAGAACGCGGTCGAGATCGCCCGCCGTTGCTCGCTTACCGTGCAGCTGGGCAAGAACTTCCTGCCGCTGTTCCCGACCCCGGAAGGCATGACGCTGGACGACTTCCTGGTGGCGGAGGCCAAGGCCGGTCTCGAGCGCCGCCTCGCCCAGCTCTACCCCCACCCCGAGGAGCGCGAAAAGCAGCGCCCGCGTTACGAGGAACGGCTCAAGTTCGAGACCGACACCATCATCCAGATGGGCTTCCCGGGCTACTTCCTGATCGTGGCCGACTTCATCCGCTGGGGGAAGAAGAACGGCGTGCCGGTCGGCCCGGGCCGCGGCTCGGGTGCCGGCTCGCTGGTGGCCTACTCGCTCGACATCACCGACCTCGACCCGCTCGAATACGCGCTGCTGTTCGAGCGCTTCCTGAACCCGGAGCGGGTGTCGATGCCCGACTTCGACATCGACTTCTGCCAGGACAACCGCTACCGCGTCATCGAGTACGTGCGCGAGCGCTACGGCAAGGACGCGGTGAGCCAGATCGCCACCTTCGGCACCATGGCCTCGAAGGCGGTGGTGCGCGACGTCGGCCGCGTGCTCGACCTGCCCTACGGCCTGTGCGACCGGCTGTCGAAGCTGATCCCGATCGAGGGCGCCAAGCCCGTCTCGCTGAACAAGGCCTACGAGATGGAGCCGCAGATCGGCGAGATGATGGCCGACGGCAACGACGGCGAGTCGGTGCGCGACCTGTGGAGCCTGGCGCAGCCGCTCGAGGGCTTGAGCCGCAACGTCGGCATGCACGCCGGCGGTGTGCTGATCGCGCCCGGCAAGCTCACCGACTTCTGCCCGCTCTACATCGCCGACGGCGACGACGCCACGCCGGTGTCGCAGTTCGACAAGGACGACGTCGAGGCCGTGGGCCTGGTGAAGTTCGACTTCCTCGGCCTGCGCAACCTCACCATCATCGAGCTCGCGCTGGAGTACGTGGCGCGTCTGGAGGGCAGCCGGCCCGACCTGATGAGTCTGGGCTTCGAGGACCCCGCCGCCTACCAGATCCTGAAGGACGCCAACACCACGGCGATCTTCCAGGTCGAATCGGACGGCATGAAGAAGCTGCTGAAGAAGCTCGCGCCCGACCGCTTCGAGGACATCATCGCGGTGCTCGCGCTCTACCGTCCCGGTCCGCTCGGCTCGGGAATGGTGGACGACTTCATCCTGCGCAAGAAGGGCCAGCAGGAGATCGACTACTTCCACCCCGACCTCAAGGCCTGCCTGGAGCCGACCTACGGCGTCATCGTGTACCAGGAACAGGTGATGCAGATCTCCCAGATCATCGGGGGCTACACGCTGGGCGGCGCCGACATGCTGCGCCGCGCGATGGGCAAGAAGAAGGCCGACGAGATGGCCAAGCACCGCGCCACCATCGCCGAGGGCGCGAAGCAGAAGGGCTACGACCCGGCGCTCGCCGAGCAGCTCTTCGACCTGATGACCAAGTTCGCGGAGTACGGCTTCAACAAGTCGCACACCGCGGCCTACGCGGTGGTCACCTACCACACCGCCTGGCTCAAGGCGCACCACTGCGCGGCCTTCATGGCGGCGACGATGTCGTCCGACCTGGACAACACCGACACGGTCAAGATCTTCTACGAGGACACGCTCGCCAACGGCATCAAGGTGCTGCCGCCGGATGTGAACACCTCCGACTACCGCTTCGTGCCGGTGGATCGCAAGACCATCCGCTACGGCCTGGGCGCGGTGAAGGGCGTGGGCGAGCCGGCGGTGCGGGCGATCCTCGCCGCGCGGCAGAAGGGCGGAGACTTCCGCGACCTGTTCGACTTCTGCGAGCGGGTGGACCGGCGCATGGTGAACCGCCGCGTCATCGAGGCGCTGATCCGCGCCGGCGCGATGGATACGCTGGCGGGCCACAAGGGCCTGGACCGCGCGCAGCTGATGGCGACCGTGGCCTTGGCGATGGAGGCGGCCGAGCAGGCGGCGGCCAACGCGATGCAGGGCGGGCTCTTCGACCTGATGCCCGAGGCTGCGGGCGCGGCGCCGGAGTTCGCCAGGGTGAGGGCGTGGAGCGAGCGCGAGCGCCTCAAGGAAGAGAAGCTCGCGATCGGCTTCTTCCTCTCCGGCCACCCCTTCAACGCCTTCAAGCCCGAGGTGCGCCGCTTCGTGCGCCGCACGCTGGCCCAGCTCGAGCCCTCGCGCGACCTCACCACGCTGGCCGGGGTGGTCATGGAGCAGCGCACCAAGGTCGGCAACCGCGGCAAGATGGCCTTCGTGCAGATCGATGACGGGACCGAGCCGCGCGAGGTGACGGTGTACTCCGAGGTGCTTGACGCCAGCCGCGGCAAGATCGTCACCGACGAGGTCGTCGTGGTCGAGGCCAAGGTCAGCAACGACGACTTCTCGGGTGGGCTGCGCATCATCGCCGACCGCATCCTCACGCTGGGCGAGGCGCGCAGCCGCTTCGCGCGCGCCCTGCAACTGCGCATCAACGGCGAAGTGGCCGCGAGCGGCGGCGCGGTGAGTGCCGCCGGCAAGCTGCAGACCCTGCTCGAGCCCTTCCGCGAAGGGGGTTGCCCGATCCGGGTCAGCTACCGCAATGCGAGTGCGGAGGCCGAACTGCCCCTGGGCGACGAATGGCGGGTGCGACTCGAGGATGCCCTGCTCGAGGGCCTGCGCGAGTGGCTGCCGCCGGAAGCGGTCGAGGTGCTCTACCCCTGAGCGGGCGCGCCCAGGGTCACAGCGTCGCCTGCTCCCGATCGGTCTTGCACGCGGCGCAGGGGGCCGGCGCTTGCGCGAGCGGCGTGCCCCGTGCGCGCAGCGCGGCATCGATCAGGCTGAACACCTCGTTGCGGCAGACCGGTTCGCGGTCGTGCTGTGCCACCCAGTACTTCACCCGGTAGGTGATGCCCTGAGGCCCGTAGTGCGCGACCTGGGCCTCGGGCGGCTTGTCGCCGACGATGCTCTCCGCGCCTTGCAGGGCCTCGAGGATCAGGGCCTTGGCCTCGGCCACCGGGAGGTCCGCCGGCAGGGTGAGTTCGGCGTGGTCGCGGTACTCCTTGCGCGGCGCGCTGAAATTGGTGATGCGCTGGCGCGAGATCTGGCTGTTGGGCAGGATCACGTAGGTGCTGTCGCGGGTCACGAGCCGCGTCGTGCGCCAGCCGATCTCCTGCACCCGACCCTGCGCCAGGGTCTCGATCCGCACCCAGTCGCCCATGCGGAACGGCGCCTCGATGCCGAGCGCGATGCCGGACAAGGTGTCGGCGACGACGTTGCGGATGGCGAAGCCGAGCACCGCCAGCACCAGCCCCGAACCGGTGAGGATGCCGGACAGATCCTGGCGGAACAGCAGCGACAGGGCGACCAGCAGCGCGAGCGCGAACAGGAACACCCTGAACAGGTCGAGCAGGACCTTGGGCACCGGCCGCTGACCCTTGCGGCGCTGCGCGAGCCGGGCCGCCACCAGCGCATGCACGAGGTGGGCGCCCGCGAACATCGCCAGGGCGATGGCGGCGTTGCGCAGCGGTTCGAGCCAGACCTGCAGACCCGGGCCGGGCGGCAGCAGGCGGAGCAGCGGCTCGGCGAAGACCGCCGTCAGCACCAGCAGGGCGAGTCCGATCGCGGTGCGCAGCCAGGGCGCGAGCGCGCGCGTGGGTTCGGGCGTCTTCATCTCGCCTCCCGTGCGGCTCCCGCTCCGTGGGCATGCGGGTGGTTCGGTCGGCAGGCCCCTGAATGGCCGCGCTGCACACGAGGTCGGCGAGGGAAGTGGGGACCCGGGAGGCGGGTGGAGGGGCGGCGCATCGCTCCGGCGAGTCGGAGGCGGGCGCCTTCAGGCAAGGCGAGATTCATGGCAGGACCTGTGAGAGGGGAGAGGAAGACACCCAAACGCCCCGGCCTGCCGATCTACGCCCTTGTCGGGCTATCGGGGCCGGGGCCGGACATGCGCCTGCACAAGGCGCATGACGGATCTCACTGAGTAGGTATGGCTCATCTCGATGCGGGGGCTGGGGATTCGGTCGGGCCCGTGGGTTGCCGGTTAAGTGACAGAATATTTATTTCTTTCAGATACTTGCAATTATAGCAAGACGGCGGCCCGGTGGCCGGGCGGCTCAGACCGTCGGCCGCTGCTCGAAGCCGTCGAGCGCCTCCACGCCGGTCTCGATCACCTCGACGCGCAACACCTGCGCCTTGGGCGGTCCCTGATGCGCCCACGCGATGAAGGCCTCGACATGGCTGTGGCGGCCGACTGCGAGCGCCTCGACGCTGCCGTCGCTGCGGTTGCGCACCCAGCCCGCGAGGCCCAGCCGTGACGCTTCGGCCTGCGCGCTGGCGCGATACCAGACGCCCTGCACGCGGCCGTGGATCCGGAGCAGGCGGGCGATTGCGGGCGTTGCGCCGGCAGCGGGTGTGTCAGGCATAGGCGATCTCCGGTTCCTTGCCGCTCAGCAGGCGCGCGCGGGCGACGGCCTCTTCGAGCGTGGCGGTGATGTTGTCGTCGCCCAACTTGTCCAGGAAGCCTGAGCGGAACACGATCGAACCAGGCTGCGAGCCAAGGTGGCACAGGATCAGGTGGGCGCCGCGCTTGTTCAGGTTGCGGTGCAGGGTCTGCAGGATGTCGAGCCCGGTGGTGTCGAGACTGATCACACGGTCCATGTCGAGGATCACCACGTCGGGGTGGCCGTCCTGCATCAGCAGCAGGTTCTCCAGCTTGTTGGCGGCCCCGAAGAACAGGCTGCCGCTCAACTTGTAGGCGAGCACGCGCGGCGTGCCGTCCGCGCGCAGCTGCGTCTCGGCGCCGTCGAGCTCGGGCAGCGCGATGCGCTCGATGCGGGTGAGGTCCGACATGCGGTACATGAAGAACAGGCTCGCCAGCACCATGCCGATCTCCACTGCGAGCGTGAGGTCGAACACAACGGTGAGGAGGAAGGTGCCGAGCAGGATGGTGCGGTACTGCAGCGAATAGCGCGCCAGCTCGCGCGGCGCGAAGGCGTGCCACTCGCCCATGTTGATCGACACCATGACCACGATCGCCGACAGCGTGGCGAGCGGGATGTGGCTGGCGGCGGGGGCGAGCGCGAGCACGATCGCCAGCAGCACGCCGGCGTGGATCATGCCGGCGACCGGCGTGCGGCCGCCGGTGCGGATGTTGGTCGCGGTGCGCGCGATCGCCCCGGTGGCGGCGAAGCCGCCGAACAGCGGCGCGGCGACGTTGGCGATGCCCTGCGCCATCAGCTCCTGGTTGGGATCGTGGCGGTCGTCGATCTGGCTGTCGGCGACGCGGGCGGAGAGCAGCGACTCGATGGCGCCGAGCAGCGCGATCGTGATCGCCGGCGCGATCAGCTTGCCGAGCGCCGACAGGCTCAGCTCTGGCAGGCCGAAGGCCGGGATCTGCTGCGGGATGCCGCCGAAGCGGCTGCCGATGGTGTCCACCGGCAGCGCGACGAGCGCATTGACCGCGGTCATCAAGATCAGCACCGCCAGCGGTCCGGGCAGGCGGCGCATCCAGGCGGTCCTGACGGCCTGGCGGTTCCACGCCACCAGGATCGCCAGCGAGATCACCGCCACCGCCACCGTGGGCAGGTCCACCGTCGGCAGCGCATGGATCAGCGCCCCCATCTTGGCGAAGAACTCGCCCGGCAGGTTGTCGATCCTGAGGCCCAGGAAGTCCTTGATCTGCGAGATGAAGATCACCACCGCGATGCCGTTGGTGAAGCCGATCACCACCGACAGCGGGATGAAGCGGATCATGCTGCCCAGGCGCAGCGCGCCCATCGCGAACAGCAGCACGCCCGACATCATCGTGGCGATGAGCAGGTTCTGCACGCCGAGGTCGGCGACGATGGCGTAGATGATCGGGATGAAGGCGCCGGTGGGGCCGCCGATCTGCACTTTCGAGCCGCCCAGCAGCGCGATCAGGAAGCCGGCGACGATCGCTGTCCAGATGCCGGCGGTGGGCGACATGCCGGAGGCGATCGCGAAGGCCATCGCCAGCGGCAGCGCGAGCACGCCGACGGTGATGCCCGCCGAGAGGTCGCCGGCGAAGGCCGCGCGGCCGTAGCCGGGCAGGGTGTCGAGGAGCTTGGGACGGAATTCGAGTTTCATGCTGTCTCCGCTGCGTCGTACTTGAAGAGGACGGGGCGCGAGGCCCGGACGGCGCCGCCCCCGGGCGGGGGCAGGCGCGGACGGCGGAGACGGTCACCCTCGACCGGCGTGGTGCAGCACGATCCAGCGTTTCGAGGGCGTGAGCGGCATGGCGGCGGGACGGCGCGGGCGGCTTACTTGACCTTCATGCCCGGCAGCGCGCCGGCGTCGGGCGACAGGATGAAGAGGCCGGGCGTCTTGCCGTCGGCATCCGAGGCGGCCAGCACCATGCCCTCGCTCATGCCGAACTTCATCTTGCGCGGCGCGAGGTTGGCGACCATCACCGTCGTGCGTCCGATGAGGGTCGCCGGGTCGTAGGCCGACTTGATGCCGGCGAAGACCTGGCGCGGCCGCGGGTTGCCGGCCTCGTCGGTCTCGCCGATGTCGAGCGAGAGGCGGATCAGCTTGTCGGCGCCGTCGACGTGCTCGGCGTTGACGATCTTCGCGATGCGCAGGTCGACCTTGGTGAAGTCGTCGATCGAGATGTGCGCCGAGGGTGCCTCCGCGGCCTGGGCGGCGTGCTGCTGCTTCTCTGCATGGCGCTGCTGCGAGGACGCCGCCTTGGCGACCGCCGCGTCCTTGACCGGCGCGGCCGCAGTCGGGGCGAGCGACTCGCGGTTGGCTTCGAGGAGCGCATCGATCTGCTTGCGCTCGACGCGGGTCATCAGGTGGCTGTAGGCCTGGATGGCGTGGCCGGCGGGCAGCGCCGCCCACTCGCCCTGCCAGTCCATCGCCGGGATGGCGAGGAAGGCTTCGACCTGCGCGGCGAGCGCCGGCAGCACCGGCTTGAGGTAGCGGGTGAGGTCGCGGAACATGGTCAGTGCGGTGCTGCACACCGTGTGCAGGTGCGCTTCCTGGCCTTCCTGCTTGGCGAGCTCCCACGGCTTGTGGTCGTTGACATACTGGTTGGCGACATCGGCCAGGCGCATGATCTCGCGCAGCGCGCGGCTGTAGTCGCGCTCGTCATAGGCGGCGGCAATCCGGCCTTCGGTCCACGCGGCGGCGAAGTCGGCACAGGCGGCGGTATCGACCGCGCCCAGCTTGCCGTCGAAGCGCTTGCCGATGAAGCCGGCGCAGCGGCTGGCGATGTTCACGAACTTGCCGACGAGGTCGGAATTGACCTTGGCGATCATGTCGTCGAGGTTGAGGTCGACGTCTTCCATGGTGCCGTTGGACTTGCCGGCGAAGTAGTAGCGCAGCCACTCGGGGTTGAGCTTCTGGGTGATGTAGGAGTGCGCGGTGATGAAGGTGCCGCGGCTCTTGCTCATCTTGGCGCCGTCGACGGTCAGGAAACCGTTCACGCACAGCTGGCTGGGCGTCGCGTAGCCGGCGAACTTGAGCATCGCGGGCCAGAACAGGGCGTGGAAATAGAGGATGTCCTTGCCGATGAAGTGCACCATCTCGGCGCCCGTCGCGGCGGCGCGGGCGGCGTCGGTGTAGTCCTCGACAGGAATCGTCTCGCCCGCGTCGGCACGCCTCGTGGCGAGGTTGCGGAAGCTGGCGAGGTAGCCGATCGGCGCGTCCAGCCAGACGTAGAAGTACTTGCCCGGCGCGCCCGGGATCTCGAAGCCGAAGTAGGGCGCATCGCGCGAGATGTCCCAGTCGGAGAGCTTGTTCTCGCCTTCCTCGCCGAGCCACTCCTTCATCTTGTTGGCCGCTTCCGCCTGCAGGCGGCGCTCGCCCGCGGCGTTGGTGCCGCGCGTCCATTCGCGCAGGAAGGCCACCGCACGCTCGTCCGACAGGCGGAAGAAGTAATGCTCGGAGGTTTTCAGCACCGGCTTGGCGCCGGAGACGGCCGAGTACGGGTTCTTCAACTCGGTCGGGGCGTAGGCCGCGCCACACGCCTCGCAGTTGTCGCCGTACTGGTCCGCCGCGCCGCACTTGGGGCACTCGCCCTTGATGAAGCGGTCCGGCAGGAACATCTCCTTGACCGGGTCGTAGTACTGCTCGATCGAGCGCGTGTCGATCAGGCCGCCGGCCTTCAACTTGCCGTAGATGTCCTCGGCGTAGAAGCGGTTCTCGACGCTGTGGGTGGAGTGGTAGTTGTCGAAAGCGACGCCGAAGGCGGTGAAGTCGCGCAGGTGTTCGCCGTGTACGCGCTCGATCAGCTGCTCGGGGGTGAGGCCCTCCTTCTCGGCGCGCAGCATGACCGGCGTGCCGTGGGTGTCGTCCGCGCAGACGTAATGCACCGAATGTCCCCGCATGCGCTGGTAGCGCACCCAGATGTCGGCCTGGATGTAGCCCACGAGGTGGCCGAGGTGGATGTCGCCGTTGGCGTAGGGCAGGGCGTTGGTGACGAGGAGCTTGCGGGGCATGGTGTGTGAAGGCCGTCAGCTGAAATAAAGGCGGAAGTTTAGCAAAGCGGGTGCCGGCGCTGTGCGGGCGGGCGTCGCCGCCTGCGCCGCGTGCGGTCGGGAACGGATCGCATGCGGGGCGGCGCGCTAAGGCTGGCGGGTGAGGACGAGTTCGATGCGCCGGTTGCGTGCGCGCCCCTCTTCGGTCGCGTTGCTGGTGAGCGGATCGGCTTCGCCGCGACCGTCGGCGCTCAGACGATCGAGTGCGATTCCGCGCTGGCGAAAGTACTCGGCCACCGCCTCGGCGCGCTTGATCGAGAGCTGCAGGTTGATCATCTCGCTGCCCTGGCTGTCGGTGTGGCCCACGACCTTGACCGCCGCGCCCGCCTCGGAAGCGAGGACCGGCGCCACGGCGTCGAGCGCGTTGGCGAGCGAGGGGCGTATCTCGGTCTTGCCGCTTGCGAAGCCGTCCGGGACGGGGACCTGCAGGCGCAGCCCCGCCTTGTCGGCCGCGCCGAGCTCGACGCCCGGCAGCGCGGCGGTGGCATCGGCCAGGCGCTGGCGGAGCGCCGCCCAGTCGGGCGCGGGTGCGGCGATGCGCACGAGGGCATGGCGGTTGACGGCGTCGGAGGCCTGCGGCGCGGGCGTGGTCGCGCACGCGGCGAGCAGCGAAACGAGGCCTGCGGCGGCCAGGAGGCGGACGGTGCGTGGGGCGTTCATGTCGGGAGGTGTGAGGCAGTTGTGCCGCGGCAGCGCGGCGGTGTGCGACGACGGCTGGCGTCAGGCGCAGGGCAATAACCCTGCTTAGATCGCGGGTGAGTCAATTCGCCCGCTCCGGTATGATTCTGCCGCTTTCACCCCGCAGCGGGTGCACCGATTTTCGAGGACAACGCGATGAGTCTTGACCAGCAAACCGTAACCGAAGCGCTCAAGCAGGTGATCGACCCGAATACCGGCAAGGATTTCGTGGCGGGCCGCAGCATCCGCAACCTCGCGGTTGAGGGCGGCAGGGTGAGCTTCGACGTCGAACTCGGTTACCCGGCGAAAAGCCAGCACGAGCCGATCCGGGCCCTGCTGAGCGAGGTGGTCGCCAAGCTGCCGGGCGTGGAGCGCGTCGACGTCAAGGTGACGAGCAAGGTCGTCGCCCACGCGGTGCAGCAGGGCGTCAAGCTGTTGCCGGGGGTGCGCAACATCATCGCCGTGGCTTCCGGCAAGGGCGGCGTGGGCAAGAGCACCACCGCGGTCAACCTGGCGCTGGCGCTGTCGGCCGAGGGCGCGCGCGTCGGCATCCTCGATGCCGATATCTACGGTCCGTCGCAGCCGCAGATGCTCGGCATCGGCGACCAGCGTCCGGTGTCGGACGACGGCAAGACCATGATTCCGCTCGAGGCCTTCGGCATCCAGGCGATGTCGATCGGCTTCCTGATCGATCCGGACACGCCCATGGTGTGGCGGGGTCCGATGGCCACCCAGGCGCTCAACCAGATGCTCAAGGACACCGCCTGGAACGACCTCGACTATCTCGTCATCGACATGCCGCCGGGCACCGGCGACATTCAGCTCACACTGTCGCAGAGCGTGCCGGTGACCGGGGCGGTGATCGTCACCACGCCGCAGGACATCGCACTGCTCGACGCGCGCAAGGGCGTGAAGATGTTCGAGAAGGTCGGCGTGCCGATCCTCGGCGTGGTCGAAAACATGAGCATCCACATCTGCTCGAAGTGCGGCCATGAAGAACACATCTTCGGCCAGGGCGGCGGTGAGAAGATGTGCCAGGACTTCGGGATTCCCTTTCTGGGCGCGCTGCCGCTCGACATCCAGATCCGCACCGAGGCTGACGGCGGCACACCGACCGTGGTCGCGGACCCCGAGGGGCGCATCGCATCGACCTACAAGCAGATCGCGCGCAAGGTCGCCGTGCGTATCGCCGAGCGGGCGAAGGACATGACGCACAAGTTCCCGAACATCGTCATCAAGAACAGCTGAACCAGCGGGGGCACGCGCTCGCCGGCGGCAGCCGGCGCGAGGACGTCGCCGGCAACGGATGGCGCGCGCGGCGCGCCGGCTTTGCACTGCAGCAACAAAGCGGGGGCGAAGGCTTTCGCCCCCGCGGCGCTTGCCCTACACTACGCCGCTTTTCCGACCGGCCGCCGGTCGCAACGCAACCGCTGGAAACGCGCCCATGTCCATCAAGTCCGACAAGTGGATCCGCCGCATGGCCGAACAGGCCCGCATGATCGAGCCGTTCGCGCCGGAGCTGGTGCGCAGCAACGACAGCGGTCGCATCGTCTCCTACGGCACCTCGAGCTACGGCTACGACGTGCGCGTGGCGAACGAATTCAAGATCTTCACCAACATCAACTCGACCATCGTCGACCCCAAGGACTTCGATGCGCGCAACTTCGTCGATTTCACGGGCGACGTGTGCATCATTCCGCCGAATTCCTTCGCGCTGGCCCGTACCGTCGAGTATTTCCGCATTCCGCGCAGCGTGCTGACCGTCTGCCTGGGCAAGAGCACCTACGCGCGCTGCGGCATCATCGTCAACGTGACTCCGCTCGAGCCCGAGTGGGAGGGGCACGTGACGCTCGAGTTCTCCAACACCACGCCGCTGCCGGCCAAGATCTACGCCAACGAGGGCGTGGCGCAGATGCTGTTCTTCGAGTCTGACGAGGTCTGCGAGACGTCCTACAAGGACCGTGGCGGCAAGTACCTCGGCCAGACCGGCGTGACGCTGCCGAAGATCTGAGCGCCGACGCCGTGCAATCGAACCATGGGGCCGCCTGACGGCCCCTTGTGCTTTTCCCGATTCAATTTCGGTAACGCCCGGGCAACGTGAGGGCGTTACACTTCCTCTTTTTCCGTCCCGCAAGGACCCCGCTGGAGACGACCAGGATGAGATTCCATTTCCCCATCATCATCATCGACGAGGATTTCCGTTCGGAGAACACCTCGGGGCTGGGGATTCGCGCGCTCGCCAAGGCGATCGAGGAAGAGGGCATGGAGGTGCTGGGCGTCACCAGCTACGGCGACCTGACCTCGTTCGCGCAGCAGCAGAGCCGTGGCTCGACCTTCATCCTGTCGATCGACGACGAGGAGTTTTCCTCGCCAGAAGCCTCGGCCAAGGCGATCGCCGACCTGCGCGCCTTCGTCGAGGAGATCCGTTTCCGCAACGCCGACATCCCGATCTTCCTGCACGGCGAGACGCGTACCACGCGCCACATCCCGAACGACGTGCTGCGCGAGATGCATGGCTTCATCCACATGTTCGAGGACACGCCGGAGTTCATCGCGCGCTACGTCGTGCGCGAGGCGAAGAACTACCTGGATTCACTGGCGCCGCCCTTCTTCCGCGCGCTCACGCACTACGCGGCCGACAGCTCGTACTCCTGGCATTGCCCGGGGCACTCGGGCGGCGTCGCCTTCCTGAAGAGCCCGGTGGGGCAGATGTTCCACCAGTTCTTCGGCGAGAACATGCTGCGCGCGGACGTCTGCAACGCGGTCGACGAGCTCGGCCAGCTGCTCGATCACACCGGCCCGGTGGCCGCAAGCGAGCGCAATGCGGCGCGCATCTTCAACTGCGACCACCTGTACTTCGTCACCAACGGCACCTCGACCTCGAACAAGATGGTGTGGCACACCACGGTCGCGCCCGGCGACATCGTCGTCGTCGACCGCAACTGCCACAAGTCCATCCTCCACTCGATCATCATGACTGGCGCGGTGCCGGTGTTCCTGACCCCGACGCGCAACCACTACGGCATCATCGGTCCGATTCCCCTGGAGGAGTTCGCGATCGAGAACATCCAGAAGAAGATCGAGGCCAACCCGTTCGCGCGCGAGGCAAAGAACAAGAAGCCGCGCATCCTGACCATCACCCAGTCGACCTACGACGGCGTGGTGTACAACGTCGAGACCATCAAGGACATGCTCGACGGCGAGATCGACACCCTTCATTTCGATGAGGCCTGGCTGCCGCACGCCGCCTTCCACGACTTCTATGGCGACTATCACGCCATCGGCGCCGATCGCCCGCGCTGCCGGGAGTCGATGGTGTTCTCGACGCAATCCACCCACAAGCTGCTGGCCGGCCTGAGCCAGGCCTCGCAGATCCTGGTGCAGGACTCGCAGACCCGCAGGCTCGACCGCGACATCTTCAACGAAGCCTACCTGATGCACACCTCGACCTCGCCGCAGTACGCGATCATCGCGTCCTGCGATGTGGCGGCGGCGATGATGGAGGCGCCGGGCGGCCCGGCGCTGGTCAACGAATCCCTGTCGGAAGCGGTGGAGTTCCGCCGCGCGATGCGCAAGGTCGATGCCGAGTTCGGCGACGACGACTGGTGGTTCAAGGTGTGGGGGCCGGAGTTCCTTGCCGAGGAAGGCATCGGCAGCCGCGAGGACTGGACGCTGAAGGCGGGCGAGCGCTGGCACGGTTTCGGCGATCTCGCCGAGGGCTTCAACATCCTCGACCCGATCAAGGCAACGATCATCACTCCGGGCCTCAACATGGACGGCGACTTCGCCGAGCACACGGGGATCCCGGCGGCGATCGTCACCAAGTATCTCGCCGAGCACGGCATCATCGTCGAGAAGACCGGTCTCTACTCCTTCTTCATCATGTTCACCATCGGCATCACCAAGGGGCGCTGGAACACGATGGTGACCGAGCTGCAGCAATTCAAGGACGACTACGACCGCAATCAGCCGCTGTGGCGCGTGATGCCCGAGTTCATCGCCAAGCACCCGCGCTACGAGCGCGTCGGGCTCAAGGACCTGTGCAACCAGATCCACAGCTTCTACAAGGATCACGACGTTGCGCGACTGACCACCGAAATGTACCTCTCGGACATGGTGCCAGCGATGAAGCCCGCCGATGCCTTCGCCAAGATGGCGCACCGCGAGATCGAGCGCGTGGCGCTGGACGAGCTCGAGGGACGCGTCACCGCGATGCTGGTCACCCCCTATCCGCCGGGGATCCCTCTGCTCATTCCGGGCGAGCGCTTCAATGCCACCATCGTGCGCTATCTCAAGTTCGCGCGCGATTTCAACGCCCGCTTCCCCGGCTTCGAGACCGACATCCACGGCCTGGTGAAGGGCGAGGATGGGCGCTATCACGTCGATTGCGTCCAGGACTGATCACCCGCCCACGTTTGGGGGCTGGATGCGACAAGGGCCGCTGCATGCGGCCCTTGTCGTTGATGCGTGGCGACGCTTCGGGTATCAGCGCCTGCGGTACTCGACGAAGTCGAAGTCGAACTCGTTGTCCGCGTCGGCCACGCGCGGATCGCGGCGCTCTTCGATGAAGTCGCTGCGGTCGAAGATCGGGAAATGGGCGTCGCCTTGCACATCTGCCCACACTTCGGTGAGCACGAGGCGTTGGGCCAGCGGCAGGAGCGCATCATAGAGTTGCGCGCCGCCGATCACGAAGAGCCGGTCGACCTCTCCGGCCGCCGCGATCGCGGCCTCTGGACTGCCGAAGACCTCGGCGCCCTCTGCGCTGAAGGCCGGATCGCGGGTGACGACCAGGTTCCGTCGCCCGGGCAGGGGGCGGCCGAGCGAGGTCCAGGTGTTGCGGCCCATCATGATCGGATGGCCCATGGTTAGCGCACGGAAGTGCTGCAGGTCGGCCTTGAGCCGCCAGGGCAGGTCGTTGTCGCGGCCGATCACGCCATTGCGGGCAAGGGCGGCGACGATGACGATTTCAGGCGTCTTGTTCATACTGCGACGGGGGCCTTGATGTGGGGGTGAGGGTCGTAGCCATCGAGGACGAAATCCTCGAAGCGGAACGCGAACACATCCTTGACCGCCGGATTGAGACGGAGGCGGGGAAGGGGGCGCGGCTCGCGCGTGAGTTGCTCGCGCGCTTGCTCGAGATGGTTCAGGTAGAGGTGGCAGTCGCCGCCGGTCCACACGAAGTCACCTGGCTCGAGGTCGCAGGCCTGAGCCACCATGTGGGTGAGCAGGGCGTACGACGCAATGTTGAAGGGCACGCCAAGGAAGATGTCGGCACTGCGCTGATAGAGCTGGCAGGAAAGCCGCCCGTTGGCGACGTAGAACTGGAACAGGGCATGGCAGGGCGGGAGCGCCATGTTGTCGACTTCGCCCGGATTCCATGCCGTCACCAGATGACGGCGCGAATCGGGGTTGTGTCGGATGCCATCGACTAGCCGGCTGATCTGGTCGATGCTGCGGCCGTCGGCCGTCTGCCAGCGGCGCCATTGCTTGCCATATACCGGACCGAGTTCGCCGTTCTCGTCGGCCCATTCGTCCCAGATCGAGACACCGTTCGCCTTCAGGTAGCGAATGTTGGTGTCGCCCTGCAGAAACCAGAGCAACTCGTGGATGATCGATCGCGTGTGCAGCTTCTTCGTCGTCAGAAGAGGAAAGCCGTCCTGCAGGCGAAAGCGCATTTGCCAGCCGAACACCGACAGGGTGCCCGTACCGGTCCGGTCGGTCTTGCGATCGCCGTGTTCGAGCACATGGCTCATGAGGTCGAGGTACTGACGCACGGGGCGCTCCGGGTAAAAGACGCAATTCTATCCACAATGACCTTGCGCAGCGGCTTGCCGGCGCCGTTGCCGAGTGCTCGGAAATGCCCCCGGCGGCCGGGCGTGGAGTGACCGGCCGCAGCGTCGAGTGCCAGGAGCGTGCGCGTCTTGGGCCTGGCGTGGTCGAGGCGCCAGCGCGCCTTTTGCGCTCGATATGATGTGGACATCAAGTCTGGCTTCGGCGCAGAATCTTGCAAGTGCTTACAAACTTCATGCGACTCTGCACCCATCCGGCCTGGTCGGCACAAGCACCGGCCGTGGAGACTGGATAGTGGAAGACCCTGGAAGATCCCTCGACTTCACGCCCGCCGGTGTTCTTGCAGGCGGCGGTGACGCCGTCGCCGGACTTGAGGCCGCCACCGCCACGCTACGTGCGATCTACAAGCCTGGCAGTCTCAAGGCGGAAGCGGCGGGGCTTCATATCGTCTCCGGATTCGATGACGCGTTGCGTCACGCGATCGAGATCTCCGCTCCGCTCGGCATCAAGCCCCGCGGCGAGCGGGCGGCGCACGACGCGGTCTGGTGGTCGCGCTGGCTCGCCGGCGCTCGCGACGCCTCGTTGGCCGTTTGCGATGCCTATTGGTGTTTGTCTCCGTCGCAGAGCACGGCGGGTATCGATACCGTTCGCCATCGGCTGGCGGTGAGTGTCGTCGAAGCCATGAAGTGGTCGGCGTGCGATCGCTTCAGTCCCGACGAGGTTCTGTGGGCCCGTCTTGGGCAGCTCTTCACCGCCACCCCCGAGGCCAGTGCGAGCCTTGTCGGTGGTGACGTTCCTGGCATTGCGCGCGAGTACCTGCGGGCGGTCGCCTACCACAGTATCAATCTCGATCAGGTCGAGTTGAACATGGCTGTGGTGCTCGTGCAGCTGGTCGATCTGAGTCTTCCGTTCCTCGAACTCACCCGCAAGTCGTCACAGGCCCCCCAGTACGTCGCATTTCCGGCTCGTGGCGCAATCCCAGTTCGACGTAGGGGTGAGCAGGAAGCTGGCGAGTGGCATTTCGCGCCTTGGGCGGCGGATGAATTGCTTGCGGGCTTCGCGGCGCAGCTCGAAGCAGGCGGCGGAGTGCCAGCCGCGCTCGGTGCGCTACCGGCAGCTGAGTTGCGTCCCGCGCTGAGCTACCTTCGCGCGCAGTGGTCCGCCCAACCTCCTTTGCGCAATCGACGTCGCTACGCGCAGGATGCAGGCGTTATGGTGGCGCGCGGATTTGCCGCTTGTCTCGCTGTCGTGCGCGGCGAGCCATTGGGCGTATCGCGCTCGTGGAAGGCCCTCGACTTCAGCCATAGTGGGCTCTATATCCTTGCCGACAGCGACCCCACGCGAGCGTGGCCGGACATCGGAGAGCTGCTGGGCGTGCATTTCGTGGATGGTGCCGGCTGGCAGCTCGGTATCGTGCGACGGCTGCGAATGTGGCCGAATCATGCCGGCCTGGGCGTGGAGCTTTTGGCGCGCACGCCCGTGTTGGCTGCGATCGACGATGGAGAGCTCGCTGTCGAGGGCATCCTTTGCGACACGCCTGAGAAGGGCGGGGTGGTCCGGTTCGTGAGTCTGGGCAGCGCCCCTGAACTCGCGGAGCCACTGTTCCTCCGCGCGGCCGGCACCGTCGTCAGGTTGCGCCCGGTGGAGACTCTGGCGCAGGAGGCCGGCTACAGGCTCATTGCATACCAGGTGCAGTGAGCGGGCTCGGTCTTTCAGCAGCGGATTGTGCGTTGCTTCACTGTTTGTCCCGCCGCCTCTCGGCGCCTGTCCTGCGGTCGGACTGGATGCGGCATTTCAGCTTGTTCCGCCATAGATTTTTTTTGTTTTCTTTTTTCTTGACGTTGTTTTTTGGGTGTCTATAATGCGCACCTCTTCAGCGCTGCAGCGGTTCTTCGGAAGGCGAGGCGGCGGTGGAGGGAGAAGCGAGGCGGGTGTTGTGCGGGTCAGCGTTTCGGGTTTGTTCCGGGGCGGCGGTAAAAAAAGATTCGCAAGATGCTTGACAGTGGTTGGATAGCTGATCATAATCTCGCTTCTCTGCTGCAGCGAATGCAGCGGTTCTTTAAAAAATTGAACAACCGATAAGTGTGGGTGCTTGGTTGTTGTGGTCGAGTCGCTTTGGCGACTGGTTTCACAATGATTGGTGCTCATGCTGATTAAAGTCAGTATTTTGAGTACTTTGCTGGATTGAACTTAAGAGTTTGATCCTGGCTCAGATTGAACGCTGGCGGCATGCTTTACACATGCAAGTCGAACGGCAGCGGGGGCTTCGGCCTGCCGGCGAGTGGCGAACGGGTGAGTAATGCATCGGAACGTGCCCATGTCGTGGGGGATAACGTAGCGAAAGCTACGCTAATACCGCATACGTCCTGAGGGAGAAAGCGGGGGATCTTCGGACCTCGCGCGATTGGAGCGGCCGATGTCGGATTAGCTAGTAGGTGGGGTAAAGGCCCACCTAGGCGACGATCCGTAGCGGGTCTGAGAGGATGATCCGCCACACTGGGACTGAGACACGGCCCAGACTCCTACGGGAGGCAGCAGTGGGGAATTTTGGACAATGGGCGCAAGCCTGATCCAGCCATGCCGCGTGAGTGAAGAAGGCCTTCGGGTTGTAAAGCTCTTTCGGCCGGGAAGAAATCGCACGCTCTAACATAGCGTGTGGATGACGGTACCGGACTAAGAAGCACCGGCTAACTACGTGCCAGCAGCCGCGGTAATACGTAGGGTGCGAGCGTTAATCGGAATTACTGGGCGTAAAGCGTGCGCAGGCGGTTTTGTAAGACAGATGTGAAATCCCCGGGCTTAACCTGGGAACTGCGTTTGTGACTGCAAGGCTAGAGTACGGCAGAGGGGGGTGGAATTCCTGGTGTAGCAGTGAAATGCGTAGATATCAGGAGGAACACCGATGGCGAAGGCAGCCCCCTGGGCCTGTACTGACGCTCATGCACGAAAGCGTGGGGAGCAAACAGGATTAGATACCCTGGTAGTCCACGCCCTAAACGATGTCGACTAGTCGTTCGGAGCAGCAATGCACTGAGTGACGCAGCTAACGCGTGAAGTCGACCGCCTGGGGAGTACGGCCGCAAGGTTAAAACTCAAAGGAATTGACGGGGACCCGCACAAGCGGTGGATGATGTGGATTAATTCGATGCAACGCGAAAAACCTTACCTACCCTTGACATGTCTGGAACCTTGCTGAGAGGCGAGGGTGCCTTCGGGAGCCAGAACACAGGTGCTGCATGGCTGTCGTCAGCTCGTGTCGTGAGATGTTGGGTTAAGTCCCGCAACGAGCGCAACCCTTGTCACTAGTTGCCATCATTTGGTTGGGCACTCTAGTGAGACTGCCGGTGACAAACCGGAGGAAGGTGGGGATGACGTCAAGTCCTCATGGCCCTTATGGGTAGGGCTTCACACGTCATACAATGGTCGGTACAGAGGGTTGCCAAGCCGCGAGGTGGAGCCAATCCCTTAAAGCCGATCGTAGTCCGGATCGTAGTCTGCAACTCGACTACGTGAAGTCGGAATCGCTAGTAATCGCAGATCAGCATGCTGCGGTGAATACGTTCCCGGGTCTTGTACACACCGCCCGTCACACCATGGGAGTGGGTTTCACCAGAAGTAGGTAGCTTAACCTTCGGGAGGGCGCTTACCACGGTGAGATTCATGACTGGGGTGAAGTCGTAACAAGGTAGCCGTATCGGAAGGTGCGGCTGGATCACCTCCTTTCAAGAGAACAGGCCATCGACGGCCAAGTATCCACAACTTATCGGTTGTTCAGGCGAAGAGCCTCGGATGAGAGGGTCTGTAGCTCAGCTGGTTAGAGCACCGTCTTGATAAGGCGGGGGTCGTTGGTTCGAACCCAACCAGACCCACCAATCAATTGGTTGCTCGAAGCAGTATGGGGCTGTAGCTCAGCTGGGAGAGCGGCGGCTTTGCAAGCCGTAGGTCGTCGGTTCGATCCCGACCAGCTCCACCAGTACTGTCCAGGGAACAGGTTCGAGAAGTAAGAGATGGCGGGCATCGGTTGCGATGGCGGTATCTCTTACTTCTTGGTCGGCAGCTTCGGTTGCCGGGTGTAGAGGTTCGCTCTTTAACAAAGTGGAAGAAGTGTAGTACGTACCGAGCCGGTGCGTACTGCAAGTTGTGTGATTGCATTGATCAAGGCTGCGTAGTCAGCACAGTCTTGATCGCACAAACGAGTTCGTTCCTGTACGCGGGCCTTCGAGATGGCAACATCGGAGAGGGTCCAAGGTTATAGGATCAAGCGACTAAGTGCATGTGGTGGATGCCTTGGCGATCACAGGCGATGAAGGACGTGTAAGCCTGCGAAAAGCGTGGGGGAGCTGGCAATAGAGCTTTGATCCCACGATGTCCGAATGGGGAAACCCACCCCGCAAGGGGTATCCCAGACTGAATACATAGGTCTGAGGAGGCGAACCGAGCGAACTGAAACATCTAAGTAGCTCGAGGAACAGAAATCAACCGAGATTCCGCAAGTAGTGGCGAGCGAACGCGGAGCAGCCTGCACGACTAAACCATCAGCTTAGCAAAACGGTCTGGAAAGTCCGACGATACAGGGTGATAGTCCCGTATGCGAAAAGCCGGTGGCGGGTCTGAGCGTGCGACAAGTAGGGCGGGACACGAGAAATCCTGTCTGAAGATGGGGGGACCATCCTCCAAGGCTAAATACTCGTGATCGACCGATAGTGAACCAGTACCGTGAGGGAAAGGCGAAAAGAACCCCGGGAGGGGAGTGAAATAGATCCTGAAACCGCATGCATACAAACAGTGGGAGCCTCGTAAGGGGTGACTGCGTACCTTTTGTATAATGGGTCAGCGACTTACGTTCAGTAGCGAGCTTAACCGAGTAGGGGAGGCGTAGCGAAAGCGAGTCTGATAAGGGCGTCAGAGTTGCTGGGCGTAGACCCGAAACCGGATGATCTATCCATGGCCAGGATGAAGGTGCCGTAACAGGTACTGGAGGTCCGAACCCACTAACGTTGAAAAGTTAGGGGATGAGCTGTGGATAGGGGTGAAAGGCTAAACAAATCCGGAAATAGCTGGTTCTCCCCGAAAACTATTTAGGTAGTGCGTCGTACGGACACTTGCGGGGGTAGAGCACTGTAATCGTTGGGGGGGTCATTGCGATCTACCCCGCGATAGCAAACTCCGAATACCGCAAAGTGATATACGGCAGACAGACATCGGGTGCTAACGTCCGGTGTCAAGAGGGAAACAACCCAGACCGCCAGCTAAGGTCCCAAATGCATGGCTAAGTGGCAAACGAGGTGGGAAGGCATAGACAGCTAGGAGGTTGGCTTAGAAGCAGCCACCCTTTAAAGAAAGCGTAATAGCTCACTAGTCGAGTCGTCCTGCGCGGAAGATGTAACGGGGCTCAAGCCATGAACCGAAGCTGCGGATGTGTCTTTGACACGTGGTAGGGGAGCGTTCCGTAAGCCTGCGAAGGTGTCTCGTAAGGGATGCTGGAGGTATCGGAAGTGCGAATGCTGACATGAGTAGCGATAAAGGGTGTGAAAAGCACCCTCGCCGTAAGCCCAAGGTTTCCTGCGCAACGTTCATCGGCGCAGGGTGAGTCGGCCCCTAAGGCGAGGCAGAAATGCGTAGTCGATGGGAAACAGGTCAATATTCCTGTACCGCTCTATGATGCGATGGGGGGACGGAGAAGGTTAGCTCGGCCATCTGTTGGAATAGGTGGTTTAAGCGTGTAGTCGTGCTGCGTAGGCAAATCCGCGTGGCTTAGATGAGGCGTGATGACGAGGATCCTCGGATCCGAAGTGAGTGATACCCAGCTTCCAGGAAAAGCCTCTAAGCTTCAGTCATAGAGTGACCGTACCGCAAACCGACACAGGTGGGCTGGTAGAGAATACCAAGGCGCTTGAGAGAACTCAGGAGAAGGAACTCGGCAAATTGATACCGTAACTTCGGGAGAAGGTATGCCCCTGGTACGTGAAGGCCCTCGCGGCCGGAGCGGAACGGGGTCGCAGAGAATCGGTGGCTGCGACTGTTTATTAAAAACACAGCACTCTGCAAACACGAAAGTGGACGTATAGGGTGTGACGCCTGCCCGGTGCCGGAAGGTTAAGTGATGGGGTGCAAGCTCTTGATCGAAGCCCCGGTAAACGGCGGCCGTAACTATAACGGTCCTAAGGTAGCGAAATTCCTTGTCGGGTAAGTTCCGACCTGCACGAATGGCGTAACGATGGCCACACTGTCTCCTCCTGAGACTCAGCGAAGTTGAAATGTTTGTGAAGATGCAATCTCCCCGCGGCTAGACGGAAAGACCCCATGAACCTTTACTGTAGCTTTGCATTGGACTTTGACGGGACTTGTGTAGGATAGGTGGGAGGCTATGAAGCCAGGACGCTAGTTCTGGTGGAGCCATCCTTGAAATACCACCCTGGTGTCGTCGAGGTTCTAACCCAGGCCTGTGAATCCAGGTCGGGGACCGTGCATGGTGGGCAGTTTGACTGGGGCGGTCTCCTCCCAAAAGGTAACGGAGGAGTACGAAGGTCACCTAGGTACGGTCGGACATCGTACTGATAGTGCAATGGCAAAAGGTGGCTTGACTGCGAGACCCACACGTCGAGCAGGTGCGAAAGCAGGTCATAGTGATCCGGTGGTTCTGTATGGAAGGGCCATCGCTCAACGGATAAAAGGTACTCTGGGGATAACAGGCTGATTCCGCCCAAGAGTTCACATCGACGGCGGAGTTTGGCACCTCGATGTCGGCTCATCACATCCTGGGGCTGTAGCCGGTCCCAAGGGTATGGCTGTTCGCCATTTAAAGTGGTACGTGAGCTGGGTTTAAAACGTCGTGAGACAGTTTGGTCCCTATCTGCCGTGGGCGCTGGAAGTTTGAGAGGGCCTGCTCCTAGTACGAGAGGACCGGAGTGGACGCACCCCTGGTGTACCGGTTGTGACGCCAGTCGCATCGCCGGGTAGCTATGTGCGGAAGAGATAACCGCTGAAAGCATCTAAGCGGGAAACTCGCCTCAAGATGAGACTTCCCCGGGGCCTCGAGCCCCCTGAAGGGTCGTTGAAGACCACAACGTTGATAGGCCGGGTGTGTAAGCGTGGCAACACGTTCAGCTAACCGGTACTAATTGCCCGTGTGGCTTGATCCTATAACCTTCAAAACAAAACGAACTCGACTCTCTGGTTGCCAAAACACGCAATCCAGACAATCACACAACTCACTTCTTCCAATCTTTGCTCTGCAAATCAACGCAGAGAACAAGTCAAAGTCTGACGACCATAGCCGTGTGGAACCACCCCTTCCCTTCCCGAACAGGACCGTGAAACGCACATGCGCCGATGATAGTGAGGTCCGCCCTCGTGAAAGTAGGTCATCGTCAGACTAACCCCATACAACGCCCCGTACATGTCCAATGTGCGGGGCGTTCGCTTTTGCACAATCGGAACAAAAAAGCGGGAATGCGCGAGCACTCAATCCAACATGGCCCCTCCGTGTCCGTGTAGGCCGCCGCGCTCAGCGTGCCGCGTCCGTGCTCCGGTTCTTCCTTAAGCGATACGTAAGTTGCGGCCGTGTCATCCCGAGGAGGCGCGCAGCTGCAGCCAGGTTGCCGTTGGCGCGCTCGACTGCGCGTTCGAGGAGGATCTGCTCGAACGCCTCCAGATTGATCCCCGCGTCGAGCACTGCGCCCGGCAGATCGACGGTTTCGGCGCTCTGCTGGGCCTCGAGTTGCCCTGCCTGACCGAGGCGGTGCTGGGGAATTGATTCGGGGGCGGAGCCGAGGAAGAGATGCTCAACCTCGATCAGTCCGTTGGGTGGCGCGAGGATGACTCCGCGCTCGAGAACGTTCTCCAGTTCGCGCACATTACCGGGCCACGAATGTGTTTTCAGCGCGCGCATCGCCTTGTCCCCGATACCGGCGAGGCGCTTGCCGTGCAGTGTCTCGAAGCGGCGTACCATAGCCTCGACCAGCGCCGGGATGTCTGCGGTGCGCTCGCGAAGCGGCGGGATCGTCACCGGGTATACGTTCAGGCGGTAATACAGATCGCGGCGGAACGTACCCGCGTTCACTGCCTTCTGAAGATCGACGTTGGTGGCAGCGACGAGGCGGACATTGACCTTGCGTGTGCGCTCGTCACCGAGACGTTCGATTTCGCCTTCCTGGAGGACGCGCAAGAGCTTTGCCTGGGCGGGAAGCGGCAATTCGCCGACCTCGTCGAGGAACAGGGTGCCTCCGTCTGCGCGTTCGAACTTGCCGGCGCGTGAGGCATGAGCGCCCGTGAAGGCGCCGCGTTCAACACCGAAGAGTTCCGACTCGATCAGCTCATCGGGCAGTGCGGCGCAGTTGACTGCGACGAAAGGGGCGGAGCTGCGCGCGCTCATCTCATGCAGCGTGCGCGCAAAACGCTCCTTCCCGACCCCGGTCTCGCCAAGCAGCAGGACCGTGACCGTGGTGGCGGCAGCGCGAGCGACAAGGTCGTAAGCGTGCTTGAAGCCTGCGGAGTTGCCGATCAGGTCGGGGGTGCGGCGGGGGCAGGCGATCGAGCGGCGCATGATCTCGATCTCCTCGCGCAGCTCGAGCAGGCGGCCGACGATCGAATCGGCTTCGAAATACGGGCGAAGTTCATCCGCGTCCGGCCATTGATCGACCGGACGGCCCACGATGCGGCAATGGTCCGCTCCGGTTGCCGAGCACGCGACCTCGCGGTACATGATGAAGCTTCCCATGAAGGCACTCGTATAGCCTGAAGCGTAGCCGATCATCATCCAGCAGGCCGGATGCTCGACTTCGCCGAAGGCTTGGACGTGCGCCTCGGCCTCCCATGAGTGGCGCCAGATGAACTCGGCGGCAAAATCGTTGGTCTCGGGTTCGATGTGAAGGCTGACGGGCTCGACCTTGGCGCAGCCTTCAAGCATGTGCAGCTGGGGCCCCACCACAAAGGCGTCCTCGAGGCACTCCAGGCCACGCGTCCGGCGCGCGAGCTCGGCATCGCGAACGCCGGAGGCGAAGCCCATCCGGGTGAGGATCCGCCGCGCCTGTTCCTGTCCTAGAGAGTTGACCAGCTCCTTGCGCAGCTCCGAGAGCGCTCCCGCATGCAGAAGCAACATGCGGTGCTCGCCCAGCCAGATGAGGCCATCCTCGGCTGCGAATCTCAGAAGCTTGTGTAGATCGCTGCTCTCCGGGTAGTGGATGGCCTTCAAGCGGTGCTCCTCCGATAGTTTGGTCGCCCGTTCTGTGGCGGGCTGTGCGGCCTTGGCCGACTGAGTTCCATTGCTAGATTAACCGACTGAGCGGGGGGGCGTGCAGCGGCCCTGCAAGTGTGTGATGATATGCAAAATCTCGAGAAAAAGAAAACGCTTCGGAGCAATTTGCTGGCGTTTCGCTCGGGTGCGTGGTACCTGCATTCAAACAGCACTGATCGGCCAGGGAGGAGAAATGGGTGAGCGATTTTCGATTCTGATCGAGGACACTGGCGAGATCGTGCGGAGCGATGGTCGCGAAAACGTCCTGCGCGCGATGGAGGTGCTTGGCCGCAAGGGGATTCCCGTGGGGTGTCGTGGTGGCGGTTGCGGCGTCTGCAAGGTACAGGTGGTCGAGGGGCAGTACCACACACGCAAGATGAGCCGAGCTTGCATCAGTGAGCAGGAGGAAAGGGACGGGATTGTACTGGCGTGCCGGCTTCTTGCTGATTCGGACCTGCGTCTGCGCGTGGTGGGGAAGATGCTGAGGGCGGTGTGTGCGGGGACCTCGGCAGTCATGGGCAAGGGCGGCTTGCCTGCGAGCGACTAGAGAAAGAGAGCGAGCGACATTGCAATGAACCGGCGTGGCTTGTGCCCGCCGGTTTTTTTTCGGGCGCGGATTGCTGCAGGGCAATAAACAGAAGTGATCAAATGATTAAGTGAGATTCTCAGTTGATCATCTGATCAATGAATAAGGTGCGTATATGGGCGAGAAAATCTCGAGAGAGGAAATGATTCCCCGAGAATAGCGGGTTCTGTCGAGTTGGCATGGAACTTGTTAGATCAGGTCTCAGAGCAAGACCTGGTTCATCAAAGGGAAGGAGACCGAAACATGGAGCAAGCGCAGCCGGGTATCGACCTCGATCGGAAGTTCGTGCGCTTGATCGAGCGCCGGCCCGACGGATTCGTCGAGTTCGAGTTCGCGATAGGCGAGCCTGAACTGTTCGCGGAGATGCTCCTTCCCGCCGATGCCTACGAGGCTTTTTGCACGGCGAACGCGGTGATCCACCTCGGACCGCGCGAGGCTCAGCCGGAGGCCGACGAATCGGGCATGAGCTGGAGCCTGCACGACGCAACCCATCAGCGATTCCGCTGAATCGCCCGCAAGACCACAGGAGGAGAAGACATGCAAATCGACCTGCGCACGGTATCGATCAAGCCCTTGCGCCACACCTTCGACAACGTCGCCCGCCGCATCGGTGGCGACAAGCCGGCGTCGCGTTACCAGGAAGGTACGCTGGACATGCAGCAAACGGCCAATTTCCACTACCGGCCGACCTGGGATCCCGCGCACGACATCTACGATGCCTCGCGCACTGCGATCAAGATGGCCGACTGGTACGCCTTCAAGGATCCGCGCCAGTTCTACTACGGCGCCTACACCATGGCGCGCGCCAAGCAGCAGGACACCGCCGAAGCCAATTTCGATTTCGTCGAGAACCGCGGGCTCGCGGCGACGCTGCCCGAGTCGGTGCGCGATACCGTGCTCAAGCTGCTGCTACCGCTGCGCCACGTGGCCTGGGGCTCGAACATGAACAACGCGAGCGTGTGTGCGTACAGCTACGGCACCGGCTTCTCGCAGCCGCACATCTACCAGGCGATGGACCAGCTGGGCATCGCCCAGTACCTGACTCGCGTCGGCCTCCTGCTCGGTGACGTCGAGTCGCTGGACGAGGCCAAGCGTGCCTGGATGGACGACGACACCTGGCAGGGCCTGCGTCGCTACGTCGAGGACTCCTTCGTCATCAAGGACCCGGTCGAGCTCTTCGTGGCCCAGAACGCGGCGCTCGACGGCCTGCTCTATCCCCTCGTGTACGAAACCATCGTCGACGACGTGCTCTCGTCCCAGGGCGGCACGCCGGTGGCGATGCTCACCCAGTTCATGACCGACTGGTTCGCCGAGACCAAGAAGTGGGTCGATGCCACGGTCAAGATCGCTGCGGCGGAGTCCCCCGAGAACAAGGAAATCATGGCCCGTTGGCTGCGTCACTGGAGCGACCGCGCAGCCTCGGCCCTGCTGCCGGTGGCCCGCATCGCGGTGGGCGAGCGCTCGGACGAGGTTCTCGGCGAAGTCGTCCAGCAATTCAACGCACGCATGGCCAAGGCCGGCGTCACCCTCTGAGCGGAGCATCCATGTCGACCGTATTCCTTGCGTTGCAGACCAACGAAGACACCCGCCCGATCATCGAGGCGATCCTGCAGGACAACCCGGGCGCTGTCGTCGATGAGCAGCCGGCGATGGTGAAGATCAACGCCGACGGCCGCCTGGTCGTCCGCCGCGAGACGATCGAGGAGCTCATCGGTCGCGACTACGACCTGCAGGAGCTGCAGGTCAACATGATCACCATGTCGGGCAACCTCGACCAGACCGACGACGAGATCACCCTGTTCTGGAAATCCTGAGACCCCGAGGAGACAAGACGATGGACATGCAAGTTGCCAAGAAGAAGCTCGGCCTGAAAGAGCGCTATTCGGTGATGACCCGGGGCCTCGACTGGACCCCGTCGTACCAGAAGATGGAAGACATCTACCCCTACATCGCCTACGAGGGGATCAAGATCCACGACTGGGACAAGTGGGAGGACCCCTTCCGCCTGACCATGGACGCCTACTGGAAGTACCAGGCCGAGAAGGAGCGCAAGCTGTACGCGATCATCGACGCCTTCAACCAGAACAACGGCCACCTCAACGTCACCGACGCGCGCTACATCAACACGGTCAAGCTCTTCATCAGCGGCATCAGCCCGCTCGAGTACGTCGCCCACCGCGGCTTCGCCCACGCCGGCCGTGCCTTCCCGGGCCCCGGCCCGCGGGTGGCCTGCCTGATGCAGTCGCTCGACGAGATCCGCCATGCGCAGACGCAGGTGCACGCGATCTCGAACTACAACAAGTACTACAACGGCATGCACGACTTCCATCACATGCATGACCGCGTGTGGTTCCTGTCGGTGCCCAAGAGCTTCTTCGACGACGCCATCACCGCCGGCCCGTTCGAGTTCATGGTGTCGATCGGCTTCTCGTTCGAGTACGTACTGACCAACCTGCTGTTCGTGCCCTTCGTCTCGGGCGCCGCCTACAACGGCGACATGGGCACGATGACCTTCGGCTTCTCGGCCCAGTCCGACGAAGCACGCCACATGACGCTGGGCCTGGAGGTGATCAAGTTCATCCTCGAGCAGGACCCGGCCAACGTGCCGATCGTGCAGCGCTGGATCGACAAGTGGACCTGGCGCGGCTACCGCGTGCTGACCCTGGTGGCGATGATGATGGACTACATGCTGCCCAAGCGCACGATGAGCTGGAAGGAAGCCTGGGAGGTGTACTTCGAGGAGAACGGCGGTGCGCTGTTCAAGGACCTCGCCCGCTACGGCATCACCATGCCCAAGTGCGCCGAGCAGATCGCGCTCGAGAAGGACCACCTGTCGCACCAGGCCTGGAGCACCTTCTACAACTACGCCGCCGCCGCCAACTTCCACACCTGGATGCCCGACGAGGACGAGATGGCGTGGCTGTCGAGCAAGTATCCGGAGAGCTTCGACAAGCTCTATCGCCCGCGCTACGAGTTCTGGCGCGAGCAGGCCGCCAAGGGCAACCGCTTCTACAACAAGACGCTGCCCATGCTGTGCCAGACCTGCCAGATCCCGATGCTGTTCACCGAGCCGGGCGACCCGACCAAGATCTGCTACCGCGAGGTCGACTACAAGGGCGACAAGTATCACTTCTGCTCGGACCACTGCAAGGAGATCTTCGAGCACGAGCCGGAGAAGTACGTCCAGGCTTGGCTGCCGGTGCACCAGATCTACCAGGGCAACTGCTTCCCCGAGGGCACCGACCCGACCGTCGAAGGCTTCGACCCGCTCGCCGCGGTACTGAAGTACTACAACCTCGAGCATGGTCGCGACAACCTCGACTTCGACATTTCCGAAGACAAGAAGAACTTCGCCGAGTGGCGCGGCCAGGCGACGAAGAACATCTGAGCCATCGATGCCGCGGACCCCCGAGGGTCCGCGGCGGACGACAAGACATCAGGAGACATGACATGGCTGTAGCCGCCATTTCCAAGTACGAGTTCGCGCCTGCCGACACCCAGGACAAGTTCCACGGCGCGCAGTTGCTCTACATCGGTTGGGAAGACCATCTGCTGTTCTGCGCCCCGTTCTGCTTCCCGTTCCCGGCGACCATGCGCTTCGGCGACGTCGTCTCCGGGCCGATGCAGGCCGCCTTCGGCTACCACCCCGACTTCGCACGGATCGACTGGGCAAAGGTGGAGTGGCTCAAGTCCGGAAAGCCCTTCGCCCCGGATTTCGACAAGTCGCTGGCCGAGAACGGCCTCAGGCACAAGGACGTGATCCGCTTCCGCACGCCCGGCCTCAACGGCATCAAGGGTTCCTGCAACTGATCGGCTGCAGGCGGGGCGTTGCGTTCGCGCGCTGCGCCCTGCGCGTCCGGCATACGAATCACAAGAAGGGAAGCGCACCCCATGAGCTACGAACTGACCATTGAGCCCATCGGCCAGACGATCGAAGTCGAGGACGGCCAGACCATCCTCGACGCTGCCCTGCGCGCGGGGATCTGGTTGCCCCACGCCTGCTGTCACGGCCTGTGCGCCACCTGCAAGGTGCAGGTCCTCGACGGCGAGGTCGATCATGGCGAGGCCTCGAGCTTCGCGCTGATGGATTTCGAGCGCGACGAGGGCAAGACCCTGGCCTGTTGCGCCCGCCTCGAGTCCGACGTGACCATCGAGGCCGAGATCGAGGAGGAGGCGGACGCGGAGTCGATCCCCGTGCGCGACTTCCCCGGCACCGTGACCCGCATCGAGGCGCTCACGCCCACGATCAAGGCGGTGTTCATCGAGACCGACGAGCCGATGCACTTCCAGGCCGGGCAGTACATCAACTTCTTCCTCGAGGGGGGCGAGTACAGCCGTGCGTTCTCGCTGGCCAATCCGCCGTCAACCGGCCGCGAGGTCGAACTCAACATCCGCATCGTGCCCGGTGGCCGGGGCACCACCTGGATCCACGAGCAGCTGCAGGTTGGCGAGCGCGTTCGCCTCTCCGGCCCCTATGGCCGTTTCTTCGTGCGCAAGTCGGCGCCCGAGGCGCTGATCTTCATGGCCGGCGGCTCCGGACTGTCCAGCCCGCGCTCGATGATCCTCGACCTGCTCGAGGCAGGGGACACGCGGCCGATGACCCTGGTGTACGGCCAGCGCAACCGCGCCGAACTCTACTACCACGACGAGTTCCTCGCCCTGGCCGAGAAGCATGCCAGCTTCACCTACGTCCCGGCGCTTTCGGACGAACCTGCCGATTCCGACTGGGCGGGCTTCCGCGGCTACGTTCACGAGGCGGCGACGGCGCACTTCAACAACGACTTCCGCGGGCACAAGGCCTACCTGTGCGGTCCGCCGCTGATGATCGACGCCTGCATCACCGCACTGATGCAGGGGCGCCTGTTCGAGCGCGACATCTTCATGGAGAAGTTCTTCTCCGCTGCCGACGTGCAGCAGGTGCGCAGTCCGCTGTTCAAGAAGATATGAGAGCCGCGCGGGGCTGATCCCGCGCTTCTTCGAACTGGCCTGCGCGCCGTTGCGGTCGCAGGACGCTCAGGTGTTGCCGCGATTCGCTCGCCGCACCGCCGCAGAAAACAAAACGGCCCTCATCGAGGGGCCGGTCTCGGGGGCGAAGCGCCCCCGTCGAGGAGGAGACCATGAACCACGCTGGTATCGGACCTTCCGGTTCGAGCTTGCTTGCCGCCGCGTGCGCCCTGCTGATCGCGGGCTGCCAGGCGCAGGCTGATCTGTCTGCCGTGCGCACGCACGCCGAACGCCCGCTGCAGCGCTATCACGTCATTCAGACGCTGAGCGCGAACGACGCCACGGTCATCGCCGGTACCCAGGCGGGGACCTTGCTGATCTCGCGCAATGCCGGCCAGACCTGGGAGCGCAAGGCGCTCGCCGGCGCGTCCTTGATCGACTCGGTCAAGTGCCCGGACGGCAGCTTCATCGCCCTCGACTTCTATCGGCGCGTGTGGGCCGTCAGTGCCGATGGCGGCAGCGCCGCCTCCGCCGCCTTCGAGGCCCCCGAGGTTCCGCTCACCATCGCCTGCGACCCCAAGGGCGGGTGGTGGGTCGCTGGCACGCATGCCCACATCGCCCACTCGGCGGATCAGGGCAAGACCTGGCGCGGGATCGACCTCGAGGAGGATGCCCAGATCACTGCGCTGCAGTTCATCGATGCGGACAATGCGATCGCCCTCGGTGAGTTCGGGCTGGTCGCGGTGAGCACCGACGGCGGCGCGACCTGGGTGCGTCGCGAGCCCATCCCGAACGAGTTCTACCCCTACGCTGCCCTCTTCATCTCCCCGCAGGAAGGCTGGGTGAGCGGGCTGGCGGGCCAGATGCTGCACACGTCCGACGGCGGCCAGACCTGGGTCAGGCAGACCAACAACGCGCAGGTTCCGCTCTATCGCCTGTTCCTCCACGGCCAGGTGCCGCACGGCGTCGGTGCCGGCGGCATGGTGGCGCGGCTGGAGCGCGACCACTGGCAGCCCGTCCCCTATCCGGACCCGCTACCGGCGTTCTTCGGTGCCGGCGCCACGCTTCCCGGTCAATCCGCGCTCATCGCCGGCAGCCCTGGCGGGCTGGTGCGCGTGATCGGTTCGCAGACCAACTGAGGGGGATACGAACTTGGTCAGCAAGATGCGTCACTCCATCACCCACCGCCTCCATATCGCCGAGGAGTGGATCTTCGCAAACCCGAAGATCGTCCTCGCCCTCATCCTGGTGGGTTCGCTCCTTTTCGGGATGGCCCTGCCGAAGCTGCGGGTGTTCACCGATTTCTCCGACCTGCTGCCGCAGAACCACTCGTACATTCAGACCTACAACCGCCTGAAGGAGAACTTCGGCGGCGCCAACATGATCGTCATGGCGGTCGAGGTCGAGCAGGGCACGATCTTCAACGACCAGACGCTGCGCCTGATCCACGACGCGACGCAGGGCGTGGACAACCTGCCCGGGGTCAATCACAACCTGGTGTCGAGCCTCACCCACCGTACGGCGCGCAAGATCTTCCTCGACGAGCAGGGCAGCTTCGCCTCCGAGTCCTACTACGACCCGCAGCAGCCCACCCGAACGGTCGCCGAACTCGAGCAGCTCAAGAAGGATGTCATCGCCAACCCGACGATGTACGGCCTGCTCGTGTCGCCCGACCTGAAGGCGGCATTGATCAAGGCGCAGCTCAACGAGGGCGACATCGACTATCCCGCCACCTTCGCCGCCCTGCAGGCCGTGCGCGAGAAGCTGGCGACCCCCGGCCACCGCATTCACGTCACCGGCAACCCGGTGCTGACCGGCTGGGTGTACACCTACCTCGGGCAGATCATCGAGATCATGGTGTTCACCCTGATGCTGCTCGCATTGCTGCTGATCGTCTATTTCCGCAGGCTGTACGGCATTGCGTTGCCGATGCTGGGCATCGCGCTGTCGACCGTCTGGGGTCTGGGCTTCATGGCGCTGATGGGGATCAACCTCGAGCCGCTGTCCCTGCCCATCCCCTTCCTCATCGCCGCGCGTGCGACCTCGCATGGCGTGCAGCTGGTGGCGCGCTACTACGAGGAGCTCGCGATCGTGAAGGACGGCCAGCGGGCGGCACGGAACGCGCTGGACGCGCTCTTCCGTCCAGGCTCACTGGCCATCATCGTCGATGCGGTCGGCCTCGCCGTACTGGTGCTGGGCGCCGCGCCCTTCAACCACAAGCTCGGCATCGCCGCCGGTTTCTGGGGCATCTCGGTGATCTTCACGGTGCACTTCATGGTGCCGCTGGCGCTGTCGGTCCTGCCGGCGCCGAAGAAGACCGAGAACTCCAACGACTTCATGCCCGCGATCCTCGGCGGCGCCATGGCCAAGACGGGCGGCACCGACGGCGGCGCCCGCTCCATCCTGATCCTCACCCTGATCGGCGCCATCGGCGGCCTGTACATGCTGGGGCTGGTCAAGATGGGCGACACCGAGCCGGGCTCGCCGCTGCTGCACCGCCACCATGACTACAACGTGTCGACCACCGCGATCAACGAGCGCTTTCCGGGCTCGGAAGAGCTGCACGTGCTGGCGCGTACCGACGAGCCGGGCGGCATCAAGCGTCCAGAGGTCATGGCAGCCATCGAGCGCTTCCAGGCACACATGATGTCCGACCCGTCGCTGGGCGGAACGAAGGCCCTGCCGGGCGTGGTACGGGTCGTGAACAAGCTGACCCACAACGACGATCCGCGCTGGATGCAATTGCCGGACAGCGCCGACGAGATCGGTGGCCTCATGTTCGCCTATCTGGCATCGAGCCCGATTCCGGGGGCGTTGAAGGAGTTCATCAACGCCCAGGAGAACGAGGCCAACATGGTCTTCTACTACAAGGACCATCAGGCCGACACCATCGAGCGCGTGGTCGCGCTGGCCGAGGAAGGCGCCCGCATCATCGAGGCGGAGGTGCCCGGCCTGCACATCGAGCTCGGCGGCGGCATCATCGGCGTCACCGCGGCGGCCAACCAGGCGCTGCATACCGACCACCTCATCATCATCCCCGCGGTGATGATCCTCGCCTTCGTCATCGTGTCGATCTACTACAGCTCGCTGCACGCCGGCTGGCTGATGGTGCTGCCGATGCTGTTCGCCACCTTGATGACCTATGCATACATGGGCGCGATCGGGATCGGCATCAGCGTGAACACCGTGCCGGTGATCGCTGTGGGCGTGGGCGTCGGCATCGACTACGCGGTGTATTTCATGGACCGCATCCGCGAGGAGTACGCCACCCTCGGAGACATGAAGCAGGCGGTGATCAAGGCCGTGGCCACGACTGGCTCGGCCGTCTCCTTCACCGCTGCCACCCTGATCGCCGGGGTGATCCTGTGGATCTTCATGTCCGATCTCAAGTTCCAGTCCGACGCAGCGCTGCTGCTGGTCTACATGCTGGTCGTCAATGCGATCGCGGCCGTGCTGATCGTCCCGAGCTGGTGCGTCGTGTTCAAGCCCAAGTTCGTCACGGCGGCCCACTACGACGAGGACGGCGTCCTCGAGGTCTAGGCCGGGCGCGCGATCACGGTGTTTGCTGCCTGTGCGGTGACGTACCGGACAGGCTTCACAGGGGACCGGACGCTGCAGGTCCGGAAAATGAGAAAAGGGTAGGAGACAAACAGATGAGCAAGAAAGAAACTCGTCGGCCGCCAGCGCTCAAGCTGCTTGCGTTCGTGACCGGCTGTGCGCTGGCCATGCCGGTGCTGGCCCAGCAGTTGCCCGAGCTCGGGAGCGAGGCCGAGCCCTGGAAGGTGGATGTCTATTACGACAACCACACCGCCTTCCGCGGCAAGGATCGCACCGGAGATCGCGTCGGCCTGTCGAAGTTCCGCAACACGCTGCAGGTCGAGGCGGACAAGGAACTGGGCGACGATTGGGCGTTCCGCGGCATCCTGCGCGGCAGCTGGGACGGCGTGTACCGGATGAACAAGGGGCAGTATGGCGAGGCCGCGGGCGGGCCGATCAACCTCCAGTCGACGACGCCGGGTGGGTACATCGAGACCCCGCATGGCGCCGGGCCGGTGACCAAGGAGGTCGTCGACGGGCTGGGCCTGACCAACAACGCCTTCGTGTCGGGTGCAGGCTACCCCAACAGCCCCAACGACGGTTTCCGTGTGCTCGGCGACCGCCTGCACGAGACCGCCGGCGGTGTCGCCTTCGGCGTGCCGGTGCGGCCTTGCGACAAGGACGGCCGTGGCTGCCGCGACTTTGGCGGCTACGGCGACAAGAAGCTGTCCGAGCTCGAGGCGCCCGAGTTCAACGACCGCCTCGACTTCATCCGTGAAGCCTATGTGCGCAAGAACTTCACCCTGGGCGACGGCTCCGATCTGTTCCTCAAGATCGGCAAGCAGCAGGTGGTGTGGGGGCGCACCGACCTGTTCCGCGTGCTCGACGTCATCAACCCGGTCGACTATTCGCGCAACAACATCTACGACGAGCTCCAGGACATCCGCATCCCGATGTGGATCGCCCAGGCCGAATGGCGCATGGGGCCGTCGGAGTCGATGCAGGACCGCAACTTCCAGATCGTGTGGAACTTCGACAAGTTCCGCCCGAACAACCTCGGCCAGTGCGGCTCGCCGAACGCCATCCTGGATGCGGGCTGCTTCTTCCGCGGCATGGCCAACCTGTGGGACAACGGCGGCACGGTGGCGAACTTCGCCAACGTGGCACCCGGCACCCTGCTCGCGACCAACTTCGGTCCTGGGCAGATCGGCCTGCGCGACGTCAACCTGCCCGACTGGAGCCTGAGCAACACCCAGATCGGCGCCAAGTTCGAAGGCATCACCCAGGATGGGCTGTCGTTCTCGCTCAACGCGCTCTACTACCGCTCGCAGCTGCCCTCGCTGCACGGCGCCAAGCGCACCACCAACGGCTTCACCGGTGTCTACAGCGAGACCAACCCCTATCTGATCTCCTTCGACATGGAGTTCCCGCGCGTCAAGCTGCTCGGCGGCTCGCTCGACTTCCAGTCCGAGGCGCTCGGCGCGGCCTTCCGCTTCGAGGGCGCGATGACCTGGGGCGAGGAGTTCGCCAACACCGCACGTCCGGAGCTGTACTCGAGCAACCGCGTGTGGCGCAGCGTGATCGGCGTCGACCGGCCGACCTTCATCCCCTTCATCAACCCGCATCGGACGACGCTGATCTCGGCGCAGCTGTTCTGGCAGCACATCTTCGACCACGAGTACTACAAGACCGGCGCGAAGGATGGCCAGAACTACCTCGGACCGGTGGGCATGGTGGACTGGAAGGACAACTTCATCGGCACCGTGCTGATCAAGGCCTTCATGATGAACGACCGCCTCAGCCCCGAGCTGATCGTCGCGCGTGACTTCCGGGCGCAGGCGACCGCGATCGCCCCGGCCGTGGAGTGGAGCGTCACCGACGACCTCAAGCTCACCTTCGGCGGCAACTTCAAGGTCGGCACCGGCGCGCGTCGCTTCGACGATTGCCGCGCCTGCAATCCGTGGGCGCCGTTCACCGCGCCTGTCGGCGATCCTGACCCGATGACCGCCTATTCCCGTGGTCTCGCCGGCTTCGAGCCGCTCGGCCGCTTCCGCGCCGGCCCGATCGGCTCGGCCATGTATGAAGACGAGATCTACTTCAAGCTGAAGTACCAGTTCTGACCCGAGGAGACCATCACATGAAGAAGAACCTCATCGCCGCAGCCCTGCTCGGCCTCGCGCTCACCGCGCATGCAGCCACCGAAGCCGACCTCAAGGCGAGCTTCAACCCCTACCAGAGCGGCTTCCCGAGCTTTCCCGGGCTCGGCGCCGGCACCGTGATCAACAAGGGCAACGTCGACCAGTTCAAGGACGTCGTCCCGACGGGCGTCTATCAGCTGCTCAAGGATGGCCTGTTCGAGATCAAGGTCGGCCCCACCACCCAGTTCGAGCTCTCCAACGCCTACATCGAGGCCACCCGCAAGAACCTCGGCAAGGCCAAGCTCGGCCCCAACAACGGCGATCTCGAGGGCTTCGCCGGCGGCCGGCCGTTCGTCGAGGAGCCCGACCTCAAGGATCCGCGCGCGGGCGAGAAGCTGGCCTGGAACTACAAGTACGGGGTGAACTGGGGCGACAACGCCAACATCACGCCGTTCTTCTGGAAGTACCGCAACATGGCGACCGGCGAGCTCGAGCGCACGATCCAGTTCAGCTTCCACTTCCTGAACTTCAAGCATCGCGTCAAGGATGAGCCGGTGCCCGAAGTGACGCCCAACCCGTCGAACCTGTTCCGCGGCATCTACGTGAAGGTCGACGCGCCACAGGACCTCAAGAACACGCAGCTCCTGATCCAGCGCTACGACGACGACCAGAAGCTCGACGACGCCTATCTGTATCTCGGCTTCCAGCGCCGCGTGCGCCGCCTCGCCACGGGACAGACCACCGACTCCTTCCTCGGTTCGGACCTGATGATCGAGGACTTCGAGGGCTATAACGGCCGCATCTCGGACATGAAGTGGACCTACAAGGGCACCAAGAACGTGATCCTGCCGATGTGGAACCACAACGAGCTCGCGCTCAGCGACGAGTTCAAGGACCCCGACGGCTACAAGTACGTGGGCTTCGGCGGCCAGGGCGAGTGCTTCCACCAGGGCACCTGGCAGCTGCGCAAGGTGTATGTGCTCGAGGCCGAGCCGGTCAACACCGCGCACCCGGTCAGCAAGCGCGTGTTCTACATGGATGCGCAGCTCGGCAACCTGAACGGTGCCAACGAGATCTACGACCGCAAGGGCGACCTGTGGAAGGTGTTCATGGTCGGCAAGTCGCACGCCGATCACCACCTGCCGATCAACAAGGGCGCGGGCATCGGCATCGATGACGCCTTCTCCATGATCGACGTGCAGGGCAAGCACTGCACCACCGGTCATTTCAAGGGTCAGGTCGATTCCAAGCAGAACCCGCCGCGGATGTTCCAGGCGCAGTACATGCGCGGGGGCGACTGAGCGTTCCGAACGACGCTGCGATGGTTCGCGCTCCGGTCTCCCCCTGGGGGCCGGAGCGCGGCGAAGGTCTTCCATGAGAGCAACGCATGAGCAAGAACACCACCGTGCCCGCGACCGCGGCTGATCCCGAGCGGGGTCGCAGCATCCGGGCTGCCGGCATCCTGACCAACTACCACGACATGGGCGAGGGGAACCCCACGCTCCTCATCCATGGCTCGGGGCCGGGTGTGTCCGCCTGGGCCAACTGGCGCCTGGTGATGGCGCCGCTGGCCGAGCGCATGCGGGTGATCGCGCCCGACATGGCGGGCTTCGGCTTCAGCGAGCGTCGCGACGACATCCGCTACGACATGGACACCTGGGTGGCGCAGGCGGTCGGTCTGCTCGACGCGCTCGGGATCGAGCAGGCCAACATCGTCGGCAACTCCTTCGGCGGTGCGCTCGCCCTGGCGCTGGCGATCCGCCACCCCGGGCGTGTGCGCCGGCTGGTGCTGATGGGTAGCGTGGGCGTGCCCTTCGAGATCACCGAGGGCCTCGACGCGGTCTGGGGCTACACGCCGTCGTTCGAGAACATGCGCCGGATCATGGACTACTTCGCATGGGATCGCGGCCTGGTGAATGACGAGCTCGCCGAACTGCGCTTTCGGGCGAGCATCCGGCCGGGCTTCCAGGAGTCGTTCAGCCGCATGTTTCCCGCGCCGCGCCAGCGCTGGGTGGATGCGCTGGCGAGCAGGGAGGAGGATGTGCGCGCGCTGCGTCACGAGACCCTGATCATCCACGGTCGCGACGACCGGGTGATTCCGCTGCAGACCTCGGAGACCCTGCTGCGCTGGATCGAGCGCTCGCAGCTGCATGTGTTCGGCTGCTGCGGACACTGGACGCAGATCGAGCACGCGTCCCGCTTCATCCGTCTGGTGGGCGATTTTGTTTGTGAAGGCAACTAAGCTGCAGAAGGAGAAGGGCGCAAAGACCCGATTGAGCACGCGGTGCGAGAGGCCGCGTCAAAACCGGATCCGGCACCTGCCGGATCGACGTCAACCAGACCATTCGGGGTGGGTTGCCTGCCCTGGGTCTAATTGAGGAGGAAATCACATGGCAATGACTGGTGTACTGCGTCCGGGACACATCGCATTACGCGTGCTCGACCTGGAGGAGGGCGTCAACTTCTACAAGAACACGCTCGGGCTGGTCGAGACCGGCCGTGACGGCCAGGGCCGCGTCTACTTCAAGGCCTGGGACGAGCGCGAGCACAACAGCGTGCTGATCCGCGAAGCCGAAAGCGCCGGCGTGGATTTCTTCGCCTTCAAGGTCGCCGACAGGGCAACCCTGGACAAGCTCGATGCCGACCTGCAGGCCTTCGGCGTCAAGACCGAACGCATCCCCGCCGGCGAGATGCTCGAGACCGGGGAGCGCGTGCGCTTCGAGGTGCCCTCGGGCCACCTCATCGAGCTCTACGCCGAGAAGACCGACATCGGCAACGGCCAGTCCTACGTCAACCCCGATCCGTGGACGCCCGACGCCGAGCGCGGCATCGCGCCGACGCGCATGGACCATTGTCTGCTGTACGGCCCGGACATCGAGAAGGTGCAGGAGATCTTCGAGAAGGTGCTCGGCTTCTACCTCGTCGAGCACGTCGTGATGGAGGATGGCAAGACCGATCTGGCGATCTGGCTGTCGTGCTCGACGAAGGCCCACGACATCGCCTTCGTGCGCCACCCCGAGCCGGGCAAGCTGCACCACATCTCGTTCAAGCTCGACAGCTGGGAGAAGGTGCTGCGTGCGGCCGACATCATGTCGATGAACCGGATCTCGATCGACATCGGGCCGACCCGTCACGGGATCACCCGCGGTACGACGATCTACGCCTTCGACCCCTCGGGCAACCGCTTCGAGACCTTCTGCGGCGGCTACGACACCTATCCCGACTACAAGACCATCACCTGGACCTGGGACGAGGTGGGTGCCGGCATCTTCTACCATGACCGCAAGCTCAACGAGCGCTTCCTGAGCGTGGTGTCCTGATGCACCCAGGGCCCGCCGCGCTCGCGGCGGCGGGCCGCCTGTCCGGCCTCGGCGCTGCGCGCGGGCCGGGCGGGGGCCTCAGGGCTTGCGCTGGGTGTTGAAGAAGTCGCTCGGCAGGCGCTTGACCGCGTCGAGGGTGCGCAGGATGTGTTCGGTGAGGATGGAGGTCGCACGCGTGGCGTCGCGTGCCAGGCTGGCGTTGAACAGCGCCTGATGCTCGGCATGGATGTCGCGTGCGATCGGCATGCTGAAGAGGCTCAGTCGCCGGTAACGCTCGGATTGCTGGTAGAGGATGTTCTGGAAGTGGCGGACCCAGCGCGAGGGCGACGCGGCGATCAGCGCCTCGTGGAATGCGCGGTTGCGCCGCTCCCATTCTTCGGCAGCCTGCGAGTCGTTGTCGCCGAGCTTTTCCTCGGCGCGCGAGAGGCGATGGAAGGCGGCCACGACGGTCGCCTCCCAGTCCTCGCCGCCGAACTGGATCGACTGGCGCAGCGCCTCGGTTTCGAGGAGCAGACGGGTACGGGTGATGTCCTCGAAGTCCTCGATCGAAATCGGCGCCACGCGGAACCCCCGCTGGCCCTGGGCGACGACGAGGGCGTCGGTGACGAGCAGCAGCAGGGCCTCGCGCAGGGTGCCCGCGCCGACCTCGTAGTGATCCTTCAGGTGCTCGACGCGGAGTTTCTCGCCGGGCGGATGCACGCCTTCGATGATGTCCCGGCGCAGGCGCTGGTAGGCGCCTTCGACCAAGGTCTTGGGCTCGACGGTTTCCGTCCTTCGCTGCAGAACCACTTCGCTCATGATGACATTTTCAATTTTCGGTGCGGTAACGGGAATTTTAGCCGAGCGGCAGAAAAATCGCTGCCTGAAAAAATCTCGAGAAAAAGTATTGACGTCGAAAATGGCCTGGTCTACCTTCGGCGGACATCATGGGTTACAGATTTTTGACCGGCCCTGAACGACAGGAGCTCAACAGATGAAAGTCGCTGTTCATCAAGCCACCATCAGCTGGGAGGCGGCCCACCTCGCGGTGGAAGCCGCAGTGAAGCAAGCAGAGGCGCTCGGCGTCCGCATCAATGTCGCGGTCGCCGATGCCGCGGGCAACCTCGTCGCCTTCCTGCGCATGCCGGGCGCTTTCCCGCAGTCGATCTCGATCGCGATCGACAAGGCCTACACCGCCGGCGGCTTCGGGTTTCCGACCGGCGAATGGATGAACGTCTGCGCTGGAAACGAGGGCATGAAGCTCGGCTTTTCGGCACAGCCGCGGCTGATCGTGTTCGGTGGCGGTCTGCCGATCCGCGTCGCTGGCGAACTCGTGGGCGGGATTGGCGTTTCCGGCGCTTCCGAGGAGCAGGACGGCGTGTGCGCGCGCGCGGGCCTGCTTGCGATCGGCGCCGAGGACATACCGCCGTCGGCGGCATGAGGCGGCGCGCATCGTGAGCTGACACTCGTCAGGCCGTTTTTCGCTTGCAGCCGTGCGGCGATCCTCTCTCTCCCTCTCCCCGGATCGCCGCGCGGCCTGCATTTCCAGAATACGCACCACACCCAAGGAACTCGCATGAACAAGATCAAATGCGCCCTGATCGGTCCGGGCAACATCGGCACCGACCTGCTGTACAAGTTGAAGCGCAGCCCGGTGCTCGAGCCGGTCTGGATGGTGGGCATCGACGCCACCTCGGAGGGCCTGGCGCGCGCGCGCGAACTCGGCCTCAAGACCACCGCCGAGGGCGTCGATGGGCTGCTGCCGCATGTGCTGGCCGACGGCGTGCAGATCGCCTTCGACGCCACCAGCGCCTACGTCCATGCCGAGAACAGCCGCAAGCTCAACGAACTCGGCGTGCTGATGATCGACCTCACCCCCGCGGCCATCGGCCCCTTCTGCGTGCCGCCGGTCAATCTGGTGGAACACGTCGGCAAGGGCGAGATGAACGTCAACATGGTCACCTGCGGCGGCCAGGCCACGATCCCGATGGTTGCGGCCGTGTCGCGCGTGCAGCCGGTGGCCTACGGCGAGATCGTCGCCACCGTGTCCTCCAAGTCGGCCGGCCCCGGCACGCGCAAGAACATCGACGAATTCACCCGCACCACCGCGGGCGCGGTCGAGAAGGTCGGCGGCGCGAAGAAGGGCAAGGCGATCATCATCCTGAATCCTGCCGAGCCGCCGCTGATCATGCGCGACACGGTGCATTGCCTGACCGAGACCGAACCCGACCAGGCCGCGATCACCGAATCCATCCACGCCATGATCCGCGAGGTGCAGAAGTACGTCCCCGGCTACCGCCTCGTGAATGGCCCGGTGTTCGACGGCAACCGCGTCTCGGTGTACCTGGAGGTCGAAGGCCTGGGCGACTACCTGCCCAAGTACGCCGGCAACCTCGACATCATGACCGCGGCCGGTGCGCGCACCGCCGAGATGTTCGCCGAGGAGATCCTGGCCGGGCGTCTGAAGCTCGAATCCAACCGCGCCACCATGGTGGCCTGAGCGCCCCGGGCACAAGGAGAGATGAACATGGAACTTCGCGGCAAGAAGATCACCGTCCACGACATGACCCTGCGTGACGGCATGCACCCCAAGCGCCACCTGATGACGCTCGAGCAGATGAAATCCATCGCCACCGGGCTCGATGAAGCGGGCGTGCCGCTGATCGAGGTCACCCACGGCGACGGCCTCGGTGGCAGCTCGGTGAACTACGGCTTCCCGGCGCACAGCGACGAGGAGTACCTCGGCGCGGTGATCCCGCTGATGAAGCAGGCCAAGGTCTCGGCGCTGCTGCTGCCGGGCATCGGCACCGTCGATCACCTGCAGATGGCGCACGAGCTGGGGGTCTCCACCATCCGCGTGGCCACCCACTGCACCGAGGCCGACGTCTCCGAGCAGCACATCGGCATGGCCCGCAAGCTCGGCATGGACACCGTCGGCTTCCTGATGATGGCGCACATGAACAGCCCCGAAGGGCTGGTCAAGCAGGCGAAACTGATGGAGAGCTACGGCGCCAACTGCATCTACGTCACCGACTCCGCCGGCCACCTGCTGCCCGACACGGTCAAGGCGCGCCTGGCCGCGGTGCGCGACGCGCTGAAGCCCGAGACCGAGCTCGGCTTCCACGGCCACCACAACCTCGCCATGGGCGTGGCCAACAGCCTGGCCGCGCTCGAAGTCGGCGCCAACCGCATCGACGCCGCCGCCGCGGGCCTGGGTGCCGGCGCGGGCAACACGCCGCTGGAAGTCTTCATCGCGGTGTGCGACCTGATGGGCATCGAGACCGGCGTGGACGTGTTCAGGATCCAGGACGTGGCCGAAGACCTGGTGGTGCCGATCATGGACTTCCCGATCCGCATCGACCGCGACGCGCTCACGCTCGGCTACGCCGGCGTGTATGGCTCCTTCCTGCTCTTTGCCAAGCGCGCCGAGAAGAAGTACGGCGTGCCCGCGCGCGAGATCCTGGTCGAGATGGGCCGCCGCGGCATGGTCGGCGGCCAGGAGGACATGATCGAGGATACGGCGCTGAACCTGGCCAAGGCCAGGGGGCTGGCGGCCTGAGGCTGCGCTACGCCCCCGTTGGCTGGCGCCACGGGGGCCGACCACATTGGGACTGAATCGAGATCAGGCGCGGCGCCCGCGCGGGCGAGGCGTCATCTTTCCGAAGACACGTAGGAGGCAACATGCCTTTGGCAGAAATCACCATGATGGAAGGCCGTACCGAAGACCAGAAGCGCGCTGTGATCGAGAAGGTCACGCAGGCGCTCGTCGAGGCCGTGGGCGCGCCGATCCAGACCGTCCGTGTCGTCATCCGCGAAGTGCCCAGTACCAACTGGGGCATCGGCGGCGTGTCGGCTAAAGACCTGGGGCGCTGAGTTGTTGCCACCTCGGGCATCAGGCTAATGGAGCGCACGGAAGGGGGGGGCACCCGAAGCCCGCGTCATGGCCCGGTTTGCGTCCAGGGATAAATTGAGCGAACCGGGCTCTGCATTTATTTGATAAAAATCTCGAGATTGTTGCGGTAGAGTGCATCTGTTCTTGGCACGAAGCAAGACGCGCTTCGTCTCGCAACCGGAGCAGGAGAGCCGCACCATGAATCCACCCAGCCAGACCGCACCCGCCCGCATCACCCGCATTGCCCGCCGCCGCGCCCGTCCCGGGCACGAGACCGAGTACGAGGCCATGTTGCGCGAGATGCTCGCCAGGATGCGCGAACACAAGGGCTTTCTGGGCGGTGATCTGATTCCGCCCGAGACGGCCGGTGAGGAATATCAGCTCGTCGTGCGTTTCGCTTCCGAGGCCGAACTGCAGGCCTGGGACATGAGCGAGGATCGCCTGCAACTGCTCGAGCGCATGAAGGACGTGGCCGAGGGGGAGCCCGAGTTCCGCAAGTTGAGCGGCCTGGAGGCGTGGTTCGAGCCTGCGGTGGTGCCGGCCAGCATGCACCCTCCACGGGTGCGCATGGCGGTGGTGACCTGGATGGGCATCTTCCCGGTCGTGTCCTTCTACCTGTGGCTGGTGTCGCTGTGGCCGGGCTTCCAGGGGCTGCCCTTCCTGCCGCGCACCGCAGCGTTCACCGCGCTGATCGTCGCCACGATGACCTGGGTGGTGATGCCACGCCTCACGCGTCTGATGCGAGGCTGGCTCAATCCGGCGCGCCGATCCTGAAGTCGAGCGTGCCCACGCCCTCGATGCGGCCTTCCAGGCGGTCGCCCGGCTGCACCGGGCCGACGCCCTCGGGCGTGCCGGTGTAGATCAGGTCGCCCGGCTGCAGGTGGTAGTAGGTCGACAGGTCGGCGATGATCTCCGGGATGCTCCAGATCATGTCGCCGAGGTCGCCCTTCTGGCGCTCCTCGCCATTCACCTTGAGGCTGATTTCGCCGCTGCGCAGGATGCGGCCCTCGGCGCGAACGATCTCGCCCGCCACCGCGCCCTGTTCGACGTTCTTCGCCACGTCCCACGGGTTGCCCTTGGCCTTGGCCACCGCCTGCAGGTCGCGGCGCGTCATGTCCAGGCCGCAGGCGTAGCCGAAGATCATCCGCCCCGCCGCCGCCTCGCTCACGCGAAAACCGCCCTCGCCGAGCGCCACGACGAGTTCCATCTCGTGATGGTAGTCGGCCGTCTCGGGCGGGTAGGGCGCCAGTGTGCCGGACTGGGCGAGCATGGCCGCGAACTTGGTGAAATACACCGGCCGCATGCTGGCCTTGTCGACCGAGGTGCCCATCTCTCGCGCGTGGGCCTGATAGTTGCGGCCAACGAAGAACAGGCGGTTGACCGGAAAGCGTGCGCGGGTGCCGCGCACCGGCAGGGACACGGGCGCGGGCGGCGCCCATAGGTAGTTGATGTCGGACATGGGGCTTCTCGTCAGGAGGACGGCGGGCAGTCTACAACGGGCAGGGCGGCCGGGGTGCCTCGGTTATAATGCCGCGTTGCCCAGAAAGGCCAGAACGAGGCCGCCTCGCGGCGTCCGTCTCGCCCCTCTTTCCGACTCCGGTTTGTCCAAGAACATGACTTCGATCCTCAAGCTGCGTGGCGCCCCGGCGCTGTCTTCGTCCCGTCTGGAACGTCTTTCCCGCGCCGTCGGCGAGGTGCTGCCCAAGCTTGCCGGGCTGGCCGCCGAGCATTGGTACTTCATCGAGGTTTCGGCCGCGCTCGACGCAGGCGAGACCTCGCGTCTGACCGATCTGCTCGATGCCCGTCCCGCAAGCGCCGAGCCGCCTGCGGGCACGCTCCGCCTGGTGGTGCCGCGGCTGGGCACGATCTCGCCGTGGTCGTCCAAGGCCACCGACATCGCTCACCAGTGCGGCTTCGACAAGATCGTGCGCATCGAGCGCGGGATCGCCTACACGATCAATGCGCGCGGGGTCGAAGCGAGCGCCGGGCTGGCCGCCCTGCTGCACGACCGCATGACCGAGGCGGTGCTGGGCAGCGTGGACGAGGCCGAGGCCCTGTTCCACCACTACGAGCCGCAGCCGCTCACCACCGTGGACATCCTCGCCGGCGGCCGCGGCGCACTCGAGCGCGCGAACGGCGATCTGGGCCTGGCGCTGTCCGAGGACGAGATCGACTACCTGGTCGAGAACTTCAGCCGCATGGGGCGCAACCCCACCGACGTCGAGCTGATGATGTTCGCGCAAGCCAACTCCGAGCACTGCCGGCACAAGATCTTCAACGCCGACTGGGTGATCGATGCGCGGCCGATGGAGAAGTCGCTGTTCGGCATGATCAAGGACACCCACAAGGCCCACCCCGAGGGCACGGTGGTGGCCTACTCGGACAACGCCTCGGTGATCGAGGGCGCGCGCATCGCCCGCCTGTACCCGGACGCCGACGGCGCCTTCCGCTACCACGACGAGGATACCCACATCCTCGCCAAGGTCGAGACCCACAACCACCCGACCGCGATCTCGCCCTTCCCGGGCGCGGCCACCGGTGCCGGCGGCGAGATCCGCGACGAGGGCGCGACCGGCCGCGGCTCGCGGCCCAAGGCGGGCCTGGCGGGCTTCACCGTGTCCAACCTCAACATCCCCGACTTCGGCCAGCCCTGGGAGAAGCCTTACGGCAAGCCCGAGCGCATCGCCTCCGCGCTCGACATCATGATCGAGGGCCCGATCGGCGCCGCCGCCTTCAACAACGAGTTTGGCCGTCCCAACCTCGCCGGCTACTTCCGCACGTTTGAACAGGAAGTGCAGGGCGAGGTGCGCGGCTACCACAAGCCGATCATGATCGCCGGCGGCCTGGGCAGCATCCAGGCGCAGCAGGCCGAAAAGCCCACCTTCCCGCCGGGCACGCTGCTGATCCAGCTCGGTGGCCCGGGCATGCTCATCGGTCTGGGCGGTGGCGCGGCCTCGTCGATGGCCACCGGCACCAACACCGCCGACCTCGACTTCGCTTCGGTGCAGCGCGGCAACCCCGAGATCCAGCGCCGCTGCCAGGAAGTCATCGACGCCTGCTGGCAGCAGGGCGACAAGAACCCGATCATCGCCATCCACGACGTCGGCGCCGGCGGCCTGTCGAACGCGATGCCCGAACTCGCCGACCACGCCGGCCTGGGCGCGCACTTCGAGCTGCGCGAGGTGCACATCGAGGAGCCGGGCATGAGCCCGCGCGAGATCTGGTCGAACGAATCGCAGGAGCGCTATGTGCTCGCGATCGCGCCCGAGAGCCTGCCGATGTTCCAGGCCTTCTGTGAGCGCGAGCGCTGCCCGTTCGCCGTGCTCGGCACTGCCACCGCCGACGGCCATCTCACCGTGTCGGACCGCCACTTCGGCAACAAGCCGGTGGACATGGACATGAAGGTGCTGCTCGGCAAGCCGCCGAAGATGACGCGCAACGTCTCGCGGCGCGCGGTGCATCTGCCGCCCTTCGACACCACCGACCTCGAGCTCAAGGAAGCCGGGATGCGCGTGCTGCGCATGCCGGCGGTGGCCAGCAAGAGCTTCCTGATCACCATCGGCGACCGCTCGGTGGGCGGGCTGACCGCGCGCGACCAGTTCGTCGGCCCCTGGCAGGTGCCGGTGGCCGACGTCGCGGTCACCGCGATGAGCTTCCAGGGCTACCGCGGCGAAGCCTTCGCCATGGGCGAGCGCACTCCGCTGGCCTGCGTCGACGCACCGGCCTCGGGCCGCATGGCGATCGGCGAGGCGATCACCAACATCGCCGCCGCCGACATCGCCAAGCTGGGCGACGTCAAGCTCTCCGCCAACTGGATGGCCGCTGCCGGCCATCGTGGCGAAGATGCCAAACTGTTCGACACCGTGCAGGCCGTATCCGAGTTCTGCATCAGCGCCGGCATGTCGATCCCGGTCGGCAAGGACTCGCTGTCGATGCGCACCGCCTGGCGCGATGGCGAAGAGGACAAGCAGGTGGTGGCGCCGTTGTCGCTGATCGCCACCGCCTTCGCCCCGGTGCAGGACATCCGCAGCACGCTCACCCCGCAGCTTCAGTTGCCCGAAGGCGTCGAGACCGAGCTGATGCTGATCGACCTCGGCAACGGCAAGAACCGCCTCGGTGGCTCGGCCTTCGCCCAGGCCTTCGACTCGGTCGGCGAGCATGCGCCGGACGTCGATCCGCTGCAGCTCAAGGCCTTCTTCGAGACCCTGCAGCAGCTGCGCCGCGACGGCCTGGTGCTGGCCTACCACGACCGCTCGGACGGCGGCCTGTTCGCCACCGTGTGCGAGATGGCCTTCGCATCGAAGTGCGGTCTCTCGCTTGTGCTCGACACCGTCTGCTACGACCCCTACATGATGGATGTCGATGGCCTCGAGAAGAAGCCCGACACCCTCAAGGGGCGCTTCGCCGATCGCCTGTTCGCCGGCCTCTTCAGCGAGGAGCTCGGCGCGGTGATCCAGATTCGCCGCGACGACCGCGCACGCGTCACCGAGGCCTTGCGTGCCGCCCGGCTCGCCTACCACTTCATCGGCGAGCCCAACGACAAGGACGAGCTCCGCTTCCGCCGCAATGCCAAGCTGGTGTTCGGCGCCAGCCGCGCCGAGCTCCTGCAGGCCTGGTCCGAGACCAGTTACCGCATCGCCAGGCTGCGCGACGACCCCGAGTGCGTGCAGCAGGAGTTCGATGCGCTCGCCGACGCCGGCAATCCCGGCCTGTCGGTGACGCTGTCCTTCGACGTCAAGGACGACGTCGCCGCCCCCTTCATCGCAAGCGGCACGCGCCCCAAGGTCGTCGTGCTCCGCGAGCAGGGCGTCAACTCCCAGTTCGAGATGGCGGCCGCGTTCGAGCGCGCCGGCTTCACCCCGGTCGACGTGCACATGTCCGACCTGCAGGCCGGCCGCATCGACCTCGCCGATTTCCACGGGCTGGCAGCCTGCGGTGGCTTCTCCTACGGTGACGTGCTCGGCGCCGGCCAGGGCTGGGCCAAGTCCATCCTCTTCAACAGCCGCCTGCGCGACGCGTTCGAGGCCTTCTTCCGCCGCGACGACACCTTCGCGCTGGGCGTGTGCAACGGCTGCCAGATGATGGCCCACCTCGCACCGATCATTCCTGGCGCCGAGGCCTGGCCGACCTTCCACCGCAACCGCAGCGAACAGTTCGAAGCCCGCTTCGTGATGGTCGAGGTCGCCGACAGCCCCTCGATCCTGCTCCAGGGCATGGCTGGCAGCCGGATGCCGATCGTGGTCAGCCACGGCGAGGGCAGGGCGGTCTTCCGCAGCGAAGCCGAGCGCGCGAGCGCATTGCTCGCGCTGCGCTACATCGACAACCACGGCAATCCGGCTCAGACCTACCCCGCCAATCCGAACGGATCGCCCGATGGTGTGACAGGCTTCACCACTGCCGATGGGCGTTTCACGATTATGATGCCGCATCCCGAGCGCACCGCGCGCACCCTGCAGATGTCGTGGGCGCCGCAGTGGCTGGTGCAGGAAAGTCCGGACGCCTCGCCCTGGCTGCGCATGTTCCGCAACGCCCGCGTGTGGCTCGGTTGAGGTCGCTTACCGCTTGACACGACCCGAAACGGGGAACGGCTGCAGCCGCTGCACTCAAGCTGCGGGTACCGCAGCCGTTATCCTGTGTCGTCGTTGCACCGCATCGGCAGAACCACATCGGAGTCATTCATTGAACACCACGATATCGGCGCGCGATCTCAAGATCGGCATGTTCGTCGTCGAGATCGATCGACCGTGGACCGAGACGCCCTTCATGATGCAGGGCTTCCTGATCCAGAACGTCGACCAGCTCAGGGCCTTGCAGCGGCTCTGCCGCGAGGTGGTGATCGACCGCGCACGCTCGGTCGGGGATCAATACAGCGCCAAGATCATCGACAAGGATGCCCCCCTGCTCGGCCTCGACGGCAAGCCGCGCGTGCATCCCGACGCCACCGAGTCGCGCATCGAGGCGCAGCGCTTCCTCAAGGTCGCGCGCAGCTTCAAGGGCAAGATCCACACCAAGCGCCAGCCGCACACGCCGCGCATCCGCGGCGAGGACGGTCGCAGCCGGCTCGAGTCCGAACTGCTCTACTCGGCGCCGATCGTCGACGACGTCTACCGCGTGCTGCGCGAGACGCGGCTGGCGATCGACACCAATGGCAGCATCGACGTCGCGCGCGTGGATGCGCTGGTGGGCGAGATGGCGTCCGGCGTGCAGCGCAACCCGGACGCGCTGCTGTGGCTCACCCGCCTCAAGCGTACCGACCAGTACGCCTATGACCATGCGGTGAACGTGTCGGTGCACGCGATGGTGTTCGCCCGCTTCGTCGGCTTGAGCGGCGCGGAGGTGCGCCAGCTCGGCCTGGCCGGGCTGCTGCAGGACATCGGCAAGGTGCAGATCGACTACGAGGTGCTCAGCAAGCCGGGGCCGCTCGATGACCGCGAGTTCGAGCACGTCAAGGCGCACGTCCGCAACACGGTGAACCTGCTGCGCGTGCACAAGGACTTCGACCCCGCGGTGCTGGCGATCATCGCCGCCCACCACGAGCGCTTCGACGGCACCGGCTATCCCCGTGGCCTCGAGGGCATGAGCATTCCGCTCGCGGCCGAGATGGCCGGCATCATCGACACCTACTGCGCGATGACGCGCGAACGCGTCTATCGCGGTGCGGTGTCGAGCCAGCGTGCGATGGAAACGCTCAATCAACTGCGCAACACCCAGTTCCGCGACACCCTGGTCGACCAGTTCCTGCAGTGCATCGGCCTCTACCCGATCGGTACCCTCGTCGAGCTCAACACCGGCGAGGTCGGCGTCGTGATCCAGCAGAACCAGGTACGGCGCCTGCAGCCGCGCGTTCTCGTGCTGCTCGCACCCGACAAGACCATCGAGCGCTTTCCGCGCACGCTTGACCTGCTCATGCAGCCGCAAACGGCGGACGGTGAGCCCTATCGCATCGTGCAGGCGCTGCCGCCCAACGCGCACGGTATCGACCCGAACGACTTCTATCTGGTCTGAACATGGACGCGCTCACGCCGCCAGGCTTCTTCGCTGCGCTTTCCGAGGTCTCGGCCCGGCTGGCGGATATCAAGGCGGGCAGCGTGGGGGTCGGCGTGGTCTCGCTCTACGCCCGTCCCGATGCCGCGCTCTATCGTCTGCCGCTCGAGCACATGCGGCGCCTCGAGCGCGAGATGGATCGCCAGATTCGCGCTCGCCTGCGCCCGCAGGACGGGCTGTTCGCCCTCGACGGCAAGGAGTGGCTGATCGTGCTGCCGAGCCTGTCGAGTCCCGCGGTGCTCACGCTCGCGATGCTCAAGTTCGAGCAGGCGTTCAACGAGGCCCCGCTCGAGATCGAAGGCATCACGCTGCCGCTGCGGGTAGTGTGTGGTGCCGCAATGTCGCCCGACCACGGCAAGGACGCCTTCCACCTGCTGCAGTCGGCACGCATCGCGAGCCTCGTGGCGGGACGTGCCGAGATCGGCAGCCAGATCTACGAGCCATCGATGGAGCAGTACTCGCCTTCGCTGGCGCTCCTCGAGCGTGACCTGCGCGCGGCTTTCGCCGGAGGCAACGAGCTCGAGCTCTACCTCCAGCCCAAGGTGCACCTGCGCAGCGGCGAGTGCCGCAGCGCCGAGGCGCTGCTGCGCTGGCGCAAGAGCGATGGGCAATGGGTGCCGCCGCCGGTGGTGGTCAGCCTCATCGACCGTCTGGGGCTGCGCCACCGGTTCAACCGCTGGCTGTTCCAGCGCGCCGCCCAGGTCATCCATGTGCTGCGCCTGGAAGGGCTGGAACTGGACGTGTCGATCAACCTGTCGGCGACCGATCTCTACGATGCCGAGGTGCCCGACCTGATCGCGCAGGCGCTGGCGACCTGGAACGTGCAGGCGCAGCGGCTGTGCCTCGAGATCACCGAGACCAGCATGATCGACGAGGCCGCCGGTGACAGCGTCTCGGAAGTCCTGCGCCGCCTTCGCCAACTCGGCCTGAGTCTGTCCATCGACGACTTCGGAACCGGCTTCTCGGGCATGAGCCGCCTCAAGCAGTTCGCCGTGCAGGAGGTCAAGATCGACCGCAGCTTCGTCGTCGACCTGCTCAGCTCGGCACGCGACCGCGAGATCGCGGCATCCATCATCGACCTGTCGCACCGTCTGGGCGTGGACGTCACCGCCGAGGGGGTCGAGGACGAGGAAACGGCCAGCCTGCTGGTCGGGATGGGCTGCGATTACATTCAGGGCTTCCTTTACGCGCCTGCGCTGGCGCTGCCGGAGTTCGTCTCCTGGGTGCGCAGGCGCGAGGGCATCGGCACGCAATTGGCGCAGAAATGACGACGATCAAATGATGTCGATGCCGATCCGGTAGAATCCGGCGCGTCGTCTTGCTTCCCAAAGGGCCGGCTCCGTCCATGCAGCGCTTTCGTCAACGCCTCCACGTCTGGATCGCGATCTTCGCGATGGCGATGAGTGCGCTGGCGCCGACGGTGAGTCGTGCGATGGGGCCGGACGAGCATGGCCGCTACCTCGTCCAGGTCTGCTCCGCGACCGGCGTCGAATGGGTCGCGCTGAGCGCAGACGAAGCGGCCTTCTATGGCGAGACCGGAGCGGTGAGCACCGACTCCGAGCCGGCGGGGCCTTCGCTCGAGGTGGACGACTGTCCCTACTGCTCTGCTCAGTTCGGCAACGCGCTGTCGCCTCCGCCGTCCTTGCCGCATGTCTTTGCCGTCGCCGGCGGCGCGGTGCTGCCCGCGCTTTTCCTGGTCTCCCCGCGACCGCTCTTTGCCTGGTCGCCCGCGCATCCGCGCGCTCCGCCCGCGCTCGCCTGACCCTGCGGGCCCCGCCGGTCGCGTTCAGCTTCCGCGCAGCGCTCATCCAGCCTTGTCTTAAGCTCGCCCTCGCCACCGCATCGTCGGTCGGGCGGGCACGTCGTACGCTGCTTGCCGTCCTCCGTCACGCATTCGGAGCGCCGGCGTGCGAGCGCGCGGCACCATCGCAGATCCATCGGAGATCCACCATGCACAAGCCGACCTTCGCCACCTCCCTCCTGGCCGCACTCGTCCTGCTCGGCAGCGCGGCCGCCCACGCCGAAGTCACCGTCGCCGAGCCCTGGGTGCGCGCCACCGTGCCCGCCCAGAAGGCCACCGGTGCCTTCATGCAGCTCGAGTCCGACGCCGACGCCCGTCTCGTCTCGGCCGCTTCGCCGGTGGCCGGCGTGGTCGAGATTCACGAGATGGTGATGGACAAGGACGTCATGAAGATGAACCGGGTCGATGGCCTGGCGCTCCCCGCAGGGCAGGCCGTCGAGCTCAAGCCCGGCGGCTACCACGTCATGCTGATGGATCTCAAGGACCAGGTTAAGGAGGGTGACCAGGTGCCGCTGACGCTGATCGTCGAGAACAAGGACGGCAGCCGCCAGACCATCGAGCTCACCGCGCCCGCCCGCCCGCTCAATGCGCCGATGAAGATGCAGCACGGCAAGCACTGAGCGCTCGCCCGAGCGCAGCTAGGCGACGGTCCGAGCCCGGCCCGCGCCGAGGTCTGCGCTCCGGCGCAGGCTTTCCCTATTCGCACTCCGTGTCTGTTCGCCCCAGGCGAGCAGAGGGGGCTTGTCGCGCCCGCGATCTGAATTCCATCCGCGCGCAGGCCCGAACAACGAGGATTCTCGACGATGAAAAATACCTTCCGACGCCTGCCACTGGCCGTGGCGATCTCCCTTGCGCTGCCCGCACTTGCAAGCGCCGACGATGCCATCCTGGATAGCGTGGTGGTGACCGCCCCGGTCACGCAGGCACCGCTCACGGTCACCACCGACCCCAAGGCGCCTCGCCAGCCGCTGCCTGCGCATGACGGTGCCGACATGCTGAAGAGCATCCCGGGTTTCTCCGTGATCCGTAAGGGCGGCGCCGACGGCGACCCGGTCTTCCGCGGCATGTCGGGTTCGCGCCTGAACATTCTTCAGGACGGCCAGGATGTGCACGGCGGCTGCGGTGGCCGCATGGATCCGCCGACCGCCTACATCTATCCGGAGTCGTATGACCGCGTGACCGTTCTCAAGGGGCCGCAAACCGTGCTCTATGGCGGTGGCAATTCCGCAGCGGTCGTGCTGTTCGAGCGCGACATGACGCGCCTGACCGAGCCTGGCTGGAGCGCCAGCGGCAGCCTGACCTTCGGCAGTTGGGGGCGCAATGACCAGGTGTTCGATGCGAAGGCCGGCAACCCGGGTGTCTACGCCCGCATCGGTGCGACGCGTTCCGACATGGACAACTACGAGGATGGCGACGGCAAGGAGGTGCATTCCTTCTATACACGCTGGAGCGCCACCGGTGCGCTGGGTTGGACGCCGGACGACGATACCCTGCTCGAACTCAACTTCGGCCGCAGTGACGGGGAGGCCGCCTATGCCGATCGCAGCATGGACGGCGTCAAGTTCGAGCGCGAGCACGTCGGCGTGAAGTTCGAAAAGCGCAACATCTCGCCACTCGTGCAGCGTATCGAGGCCAACGTCTACTACAGCTACATCGACCACGTGATGGACAACTACAGCCTGCGCACGGTCAGCGGGATGAAGATGGTGAACAACCCCGATCGCGAGACCAAGGGCGCGCGGCTCGCGGTCACGCTGACGCCCGCCGAGCGCTGGATGTTCACCCTGGGTGCGGATATCAAGGACGACCTGCACACGGTCAGGAAGGCGAAGGGCGCTGCGACTGACGCCTACACGAACCTGAATCGGGACAAGGACCTCGGCTTCGAGCGCTATGGTGTGTTCGGCGAGGCGACGTACGGCTTGTCCGCGACCCAAAGGATCGTTGCCGGCCTGCGGCTTGACGAGCACGAAGCGAAGGACTACCGGACCTCGATCGAAGTCGGCATGAATGTCAGGCCGAACGTGTTCGCGGACGCGTCTCGCGACGAGCGTCTCGAGAGTGGCTTCCTGCGGTTCGAAGAGGACTACGCAGCGGGGCAGGGCACCTGGTACGCGGGCATTGGCTATGCCGAGCGCTTCCCGGATTTCTGGGAGTTCATGCGCGCAACGCCGACGACGCTGGGCACGGGCAGCGTTGCCGACGCCCGCGATTTCGGCAATCTCAAGCCCGAGACGAATGCCCAGATCGACGTCGGGGCCAACTGGGCTGCCGGGAGCCTGAATGCTTCGGTGGCAGGCTTTTACAGCAAGGTCGATGACTACATGCTGCTGCGTTGGTGGCAGGTCGGCACGACCTCGGTCGCCGACGTCCGCAACATCGACGCCACGCTGTATGGCGCCGAAGCCGACCTCACCTGGCGTTTCGCCCCGAACTGGAGTGCGACCGGCACGCTGGCCTGGGTGCATGGCAAGAACGACACCGACGGCAAGGCGCTCGCCCAGCAGCCGCCGCTCGAAGCTCGTGTCGCCCTCGAGTACAACGACGGCACCTTCTCCTATGGCGGCCTGTTGCGCGTGGTTGCCAGGCAGGACCGGGTCGATGTCGGGTCGGGCAGTATCGTCTCCAACGGCAAGGATCTCGGACCCACGCCGGGCTTTGCAACGCTGGCACTCAATGCGGGATGGCGCCCCAACAAGGCGACGCTGCTGACCGTCGGCGTCGACAACGTCTTCGATCGCACTTATCACGAGCACCTGTCGCAGGGCAGTGCCGCGATCGCCGGATATGAGGCCGTCAACAACGAAATCATCAACGAGCCCGGTCGCACCTTCTGGCTGAAGGCGCAGGTCGCGCTCGACTGACGCTGATCGATCCGTTTCAGACCGCCGAGCAGCAAAGCGAAGCCCCCGGAGCCCTTCTTTGCGAAGGGGCCGGGGGCTTCTCCATGGGGCGATCGCTCCGCCCCCGCAAGCGCGGCGAGTTGCTTACTTCTTGCGCATCGGTGGCAGGTCGGTGCAGCTGCCGTGGGCCACTTCGGCCGCCATGCCCACCGTCTCGCCCAGGGTCGGGTGCGGGTGGATGGTCTTGCCGATGTCGACCGCATCCGCGCCCATCTCGATGGCCAGGCACACCTCGCCGATCATGTCGCCGGCCGAGGGGCCGACGATGGTGCCGCCGATCACGCGGTGCGTCTCGGCGTCGAAGATCAGCTTCGTGAAGCCGTAGTCGGCGCCGTTGGCGATCGCGCGGCCACTGGCTGCCCACGGGAACTTGGCGGTGTCGACCTTCTTACCCTCGGCCTTGGCCTGCGCCTCGGTGTAGCCGACCCAGGCCACTTCCGGGTGGGTGTAGGCCACGCCCGGGATCACGGTGGCGTCGAACGCCGACTTGTGCCCGGCGGCGACTTCGGCCGCCACGTGCGCCTCATGCACCGCCTTGTGGGCGAGCATGGGCTGGCCGACGACGTCGCCAATGGCGAAGATGTGCGGCACGTTGGTGCGCATCTGCGCATCGACCGGGATGAAGCCGCGCTCGCCGACGATCACCCCGGCCTTGTCGGCGCCGATCTTGTTGCCGTTGGGCGAACGGCCCGCCGACTGCAGGATCATGTCGTAGCGCACCGGCTCGGCAGGGGCCTTTTCACCCTCGAACTTGACCCACAGGCCGTCTTCCTTGGCCTCGACCGCGACCGTCCTGGTCTTGAGCATGATGTTGTCGAAGCGGTGGGCGTTCTGCTTCTCCCACACCTTGACCGCGTCGCGGTCCGGACCCTGCATCAGGCCGTCCATCATCTCGACCACGTCGATGCGCGCACCGAGCGTGGAGTACACCGTGGCCATCTCGAGGCCGATGATGCCGCCGCCGATCACCAGCATCTTGCCCGGCACCTGGCGCAGCTCGAGCGCGCCGGTGGAGTCGACGATGCGCGGATCGCGCGGGATGAAGGGCAGGTGCACCGCGGCCGAACCGGCAGCGATGATGCATTGCTTGAACTTCACCACCTTCTTGGCGCCGGTCTTGTCCTGGCTGCTGCCGGTGGTCTCCTCGACTTCCAGATGGTGCGGGTCGAGGAAGTGGCCGTAGCCGCGGATGACGTCGACCTTGCGTGCCTTGGCCATGCCGGAGAGGCCGCCGGTGAGCTTGCCGATCACGCCGTCCTTGTGCTTCCTGAGCGCATCGACATCGACCGTGGGCTTGGCGAACGTGATGCCGGCGGTGTCGACGTGCTCGGCCTCCTCGATCACCGCGGCCACGTGCAGCAGCGCCTTGGAGGGGATGCAGCCGACGTTCAGGCACACGCCGCCGAGCGTCGCGTAACGCTCGATGATCGCGGTCCTGAGGCCGAGGTCGGCGGCGCGGAAGGCGGCCGAGTAGCCGCCCGGGCCGGCGCCGAGCACGACCATGTCGTACTCGACATCGGCCGCGCCGCCGTGGGCAGCGGCAGCAGGCGCAGTGACCGGCGCCGCTGCAGGTGCCGGTGCGGCGGCGGCCGGGGCAGGCGCTGCCGCGGCAGCACCGGCGGCCTCGACCTTGAGCAGCACGGCGCCTTCGCCGACCTTGTCGCCGACGGCGACCAGCACTTCCTTGACCACCCCGGCGGCCGAGGACGGCACGTCCATCGTGGCCTTGTCGGACTCGAGCGTGCAGATCGCGTCATCCACGTTGATGCTGTCGCCGACCTTGACGAACAGCTCGATCACCGGCACTGAATCGAAATCGCCGATGTCCGGAACCTTGACTTCCACGAGACTCATGGCGATCTCCTTACAGCATCACGCGGCGGAAATCCGCCAGCAGTTGCGCGAGGTACACGTTGAAGCGGGTGGCCAGTGCGCCGTCGATCACGCGGTGGTCCGCGGTCAGCGACATCGGCAGGGTGAGGCGCGGCACGAAAGCCTTGCCGTCCCACACCGGCTTCATCACCGACTTGTTGACACCGAGGATGGCGACTTCGGGCGCATTGACGATCGGCGCGAAGTAGGTGCCACCGATGCCGCCCAGCGAGCTGATCGTGAAGCAGGCACCCGACATGTCGGCCGGGCCGAGCTTGCCGTCACGCGCCTTCTTGGCCAGCGCGCCGGTCTCGGCGGCGATCTCGAACACGCTCTTCTTGTCGGCGTCCTTCACCACCGGCACCACGAGGCCGTTGGGGGTGTCGGCGGCGAAGGCGATGTTGAAGTACTTCTTGTAGACCAGGTTGTCGCCGTCGAGACTGGTGTTGAACTCGGGGAATTCCTGCAGCGCGCGCACCGAGGCCTTGATGATGAAGGCGAGCATCGTGAGCTTCTTGCCGGACTTCTCGTGCTCCTTGTTCATCGCCACCCGGAAGGCTTCCAGGTCGGTGATGTCGGCGTCCTCGTGGTAGGTCACCGCCGGGATCATCACCCAGTTACGGGCGAGGTTCTGGCCGGAGATCTTCTTGATGCGCGACAGCGGCTTGACCTCGATCTCGCCGAACTTGGCGAAGTCGACCTTGGGCCACGGCAGCAGATCGAGGCCGCCGCCCAGGCTTGCGCCGGCGGCTGCAGCCGGAGTCTTGCCCGGGACCACGCCGCTGGTCATGACGCCCTTGATGAAGGCGGCGACGTCTTCCTTGAGGATGCGACCCTTGGGGCCGGTGGCCTTGACCTGGCCGAGATCGACGCCGAGCTCGCGGGCGAAGGCACGCACGGACGGGCTGGCATGCACCTTGCCGCCCACCTTGACCGCCGAGGGCGCAGCCGCCGAGGCGACGGGCATCGAGGCGGGCGCGCTCGCGGCCGGGCCGCCGTCGGCCAGCGGCGCCGGGGAGGAGGCCGGTGCCGCCGCTGCGGCGGTCGCCACCGGCGCGACCGGAACGGCGGCAGCGCTGGCGCCACCCGCGGTCTCGAGCTTGATCAGGGCCTTGCCCTGGCTGACCTTGTCACCGAGCGCGACCAGCACTTCCTTGACCACGCCGGCGTGCGAGGAGGGCACGTCCATGGTGGCCTTGTCCGATTCCAGTGTGCAGATCGCATCGTCGACCTTGATGCTGTCGCCCACCTTCACGAACAGCTCGATCACCGGGACAGCGTCGAAATCACCGATGTCGGGCACCACCACCTCGACCACGCCGCCGCCCGCGGGCGCCGCTGCAGCGACAGGCGCTGCGGGCGCAGCAGCAGGCGCCGTTGCGGCCGGGGCGGGGGCCGCGGCGGCAGCGGCCGGCGCAGCCGCTGCGACGCCCGCCGCCTCGACCTTGATCAGCACGCTGCCCTCGGAGACCTTGTCGCCGATGTTGACCAGCACTTCCTTGACCACGCCGGCGTGCGACGACGGCACGTCCATCGTGGCCTTGTCGGACTCGAGCGTGGCGATCGCGTCATCGACTGCGATCGTGTCGCCCACCTTCACGAACAGCTCGATCACCGGCACGGCGTCGAAATCGCCGATGTCCGGAACCTTCACTTCAATGAGTTGGCTCATGTTCTTGTCTCCTTGCGCGCTCAGACCGACATCGGGTTCGGCTTGGACGGGTCGAGGTTGTACTTGACCAGCGCCGCGGCCACCTTGTCGCGGCCGATCACGCCGTCATCGGCCAACGCCTTCAGCGCGGCCAGCGTGACCCAGTGGCGATCCACCTCGAAGAAGTGGCGCAGTTGCTCGCGGGTGTCCGAGCGCCCGAAGCCGTCGGTGCCCAGCGTGACGTAGGTGTTCTTCACGAACGGACGGATCTGCTCTGCGAACATGCGGATGTAGTCGGTGGCGGCGATGACCGGGCCTTTCGCGCCGTCGAGCTTCTGCGCGACGTGCGAGCTGCGGGGCTCTTCCATCGGGTGCAGCAGGTTCCAGCGCTCGACGTCCTGGCCATTGCGGGCGAGCTCGTTGAAGCTGGGCGCGCCCCAGATGTCGGCTTCCACGCCCCAGTCGGCCTTGAGCAGCTCGGCGGCGGCGATCACCTCGCGGAAGATCGTGCCCGAACCCATCAGCTGCACGCGCGGACCGCTGCTCTCGGCGCCCTTGCGGAAGGCGTACAGACCCTTGAGGATGTCGGCCTCGGCGCCCACCGGCATCTCGGGATGTTCGTAGTTCTCGTTCATCACCGTGATGTAGTAGTAGACGTCCTCCTGTTCGGCGAACATCCGGCGCATGCCGTCCTGCACGACGACCGCGACTTCGTACTGGAAGGTCGGGTCGTAGCTGATGCAGTTGGGGATCATGTTGGCCATCAGCAGGCTGTGGCCGTCCTCGTGCTGAAGGCCTTCGCCGTTCAGCGTGGTGCGTCCGGCGGTGCCCCCGATGAGGAAGCCGCGGGTGCGCTGGTCGGCTGCCGCCCAGCACAGGTCCATGGTGCGCTGCAGGCCGAACATCGAATAGAAGATGTAGAACGGCACCATCTGCACGCCATGCACGCTGTAGGCGGTACCGGCGGCGATCCAGTCGGCCATCGCGCCCGCTTCGTTGATGCCTTCCTGCAGCACCTGGCCAGTCTGGCTTTCCTTGTAGAACATGAGCTGGTCATGGTCTTCCGGCACGTACTTCTGGCCTTCCTGGTTCCAGATGCCGTACTGGCGGAACATGCCCTCCATGCCGAAGGTGCGGCTCTCGTCGGGGACGATCGGCACGATGTGCTTGCCGATCTGCTTGTCCTTCAACAGCGTGTTCATGATGCGCACCACCGCCATCGTCGTCGACAGCTCGCGGCCTTCGCCCGAGGCCTTCAGCAGCGCGGCAAACGCATCCAGCGCGGGCACGGCCAGCGGCGCGGCCTTGGTGCGGCGCTGGGGCAGGAAGCCGCCCAGGTCCATGCGGCGCTGCATCATGTACTTGTATTCGGGGGAGCCTTCCTCGAACTTGAGGTAGGGCAGTTCCTCGAGCTTGTCGTCGGGCACCGGCAGGCCGAAGCGGTCGCGGAAGCGGCGGATCGCCTCGACGTCCATCTTCTTCTGCTGGTGGCTGATGTTCATGGCCTCGCCGGCCTGGCCCATGCCGAAGCCCTTGATGGTCTTGGCCAGGATCAGCGTGGGCTGGCCCTTGTGTTCGCTGGCGGCCTTGTAGGCGGAGAAGATCTTGAACAGGTCATGGCCGCCGCGGTTCAGGTTCCACACCTGGTCGTCGGTCCAGTCGGCCACCAGCGCGCGCAGCTCGGGCGTGTTGAAGAAGTGCTCGCGTACGTAGGCGCCGTCCTTGGCCTTGAAGGTCTGGTACTCGCCGTCGCAGAGTTCCATCATGCGCTGCTTGAGGAGACCCTTCTTGTCGCGCGCGAAGAGCGCATCCCAGGCCGTGCCCCAGATGACCTTGATGACGTTCCAGCCCGCGCCGCGGAAGCCGGCTTCGAGCTCCTGGATGATCTTGCCGTTGCCGCGCACCGGGCCATCGAGGCGCTGCAGGTTGCAGTTGATCACGAACACGAGGTTGTCGAGCTTCTCGCGGCCGGCCATGCCGATCGCGCCGAGCGACTCGACCTCGTCGGTCTCGCCGTCGCCCAGGAAGGCCCACACCTTGCGCTGCTCTGCGCGCGCGGCGTCGATCATGCCGCGGCTGGCCATGTACTTCATGAAGCGCGCCTGGTAGATCGCGCACAGCGGGCCCAGGCCCATCGACACGGTCGGGAACTGCCAGAAGTCCGGCATCAGCCAGGGGTGCGGATAGGACGAGATGCCCTTGCCGCCGACTTCCTGGCGGAAATTGTCCATCTGCTCCTCGGACAGGCGGCCGAGCATGAACGCGCGCGCATACACCCCGGGCACCGAGTGGCCCTGGAAGTAGATCATGTCGCCGTCGTGCTGCTCGGAGGGCGCGTGCCAGAAATGCGAGAAGCCGACGTCATAGAGCGCCGCGGCCGATGCGAACGAGGCGATGTGGCCGCCGACGTTGGTGTTCTTGTTCGCCCGCACGACCATCGCCATGGCGTTCCAGCGGATGTAGGAGTGCAGCTTGATCTCCATGTCCGGATCGCCCGGGTAGGGCGGCTGCTGCTCGGCGGGGATGGTGTTGATGTACTCGGTGGTGGCCGAGTACGGGATGTTCACCCCTTCCTGGCGCGCGGTGGCGATCAGGGTCTCGATCAGGTAGTGCGCGCGCTGCGGGCCTTCGTGTTCGACGACGGCGGCCAGCGACTCCAGCCATTCCTTCGTTTCCTGCGGGTCCGTGTCGGTGTGCGGCAGAACGTTGCTGTTTCCGGTCATGGTTCGTCTCCTCATGACTTTCGGTTGGCGATCCCTGCCCTGTAGGGCAGAACGGTTTTTGTTGCGAGCACGACCATGCCGGTTGGCGCACGGCCGACTTTTCGAAATATAAAACGTGTTTTCGCAATGTGCAATAACTTTTCGCTGAACCGGTGTGTCACTCGCTCCGTATCCGGGGTCAGGGCAGCGGGTTGCGTGGGGGCTCGCCCTCGCGGGCGAAGACGACTTCGCCGTTGCGGATCTCGCCCAGGTGGATCTGCTGCGTGGAATGCAGGGTCTCGTGGTTGTCCGCGGAGAAGGGGCGGTGGTAGGTCATGACGACCCCGTCGACCAGCGCCTGCAGGTTCTCCAGCGCCTCGCGGATGCGCGTGCCTTCGACGCTGCCCGCCTGGCGGATGGCGGCGGCCAGCAGCAGCATCGAGTCGTAGCCCTGCGCCGCGGCCGGCGGCACCGGAATCCGGGTGCTGCCCGTGGCTTTTTGCCAGGCTTCGAGAAAGGCGGACTGCTTGGGCGTGTGCGCTGCCTGGATGAAGGTCTGCGGCATGCGTGCGCCTTCCGCGTTGCGGCCGGCGATCTCGATGAAGTTCGACATCGCCAGCGTCCAGCTGCCGATGATCGGCACCTTCCACTGCATGCGCGCCATGCCGTTGGCGATGTGGGCCAGTTCGGGGCCGATGCCGTAGGTGAGCACAGCCTGAGCGCCCGCCGCGCGTGCGCGCTCGAGCTGGGGTTGCATGTCGGTCTGGCGCAGCTGGAAGCGCTCCACCGCCACCGGTTCGACGCCCCGGCCGCGCAGGGCGGCGGCCAGGTCGGCGCTGCCGAGCACGCCATAGTTGCTGGCGTCGTGGAGGATGGCGAGGCGGGTGAAGCCGCGGCGCACGACCGCCTCGTCCGCGATGACCGCCGCCTGCAGGGTGTCGTTGGCCGATACGCGGAAGACGTAGTTCTGGGGGAACTCCGGGGGCTGGAACTGGCGCGTGATCAGGGTGCCGGTGGCGACGGAGGTGATCACCGGGATGCGCGCGTTCTGGTAGTGGCGCTGGCTGGCGAGCGCGACGCCGGTATTGACGATGCCAAGGCCGGCGACCACACGCTCGCGGTTCACGAAGTCGCGGGCGATCTGCGCGCCGAGCTCGTTGCTCGCCTCGTCATCGCGCTCGACCAGCTCGATGCGTCGTCCGAGAACGCCGCCTGCGGCATTGAGCTCGGCGGTCGCGATGCGGATGCCGGTGCGCATCGACAAGCCCATTGGCGATGACGGCCCCGAGAACGGCCCCGAAACCCCGATCCGCACCGGCGCGCGTTCGCTCGTCCCGTTCGTGCTGCCGACCTGAGGGGCCTGTGCCGATGCTGCGTGTGCCAGCGCGAGCGGCACGATCAACAGCACGGCGGGGAGGGCGCGACGAAACAGCGCGATCAGCGAGCACATGTCTGCACTCTAGGCAGCGTACCCGCTCCCAAGTATTGGCGAAAACCCGGACTGTCTGCCTGCGCGACGGCATCGAGGCTAATGCCAGTGGAATTGCCGCGGTAAGGGTTAGACCGGATGACGAGGGCGCGGTCCATGGTAAAGAATCGCGGACTCTCCTCACGCCCGCAAAGTCGCCGTCCGTCCTCATGCAAGAGCCCGCTGCCGTTCAGGCCTCCTCGCCGCGCTGGTATTGGGCCGTGCCATATGTGGCGGTGACCTTGTTCGCCCTCGCCATGCTTGCCCTCGTCTGGCTGCTGCAGGCGCGCGAGACGGCGGTCGAGCGCGACGGGCTGGCGCGTGACCTGCAATGGACCGAGCAGGCGATCCGCCGCGCCATGTTCGGCACCGAGGAGTTTCTCGGCCAGATGGCGCGCGACCTCGCCGCAGGCTCCCTCGATTACGACGGCTTTCAGCTCTCCGCCAACGAGCACCTCGCCGCCAACGCGGCGCTCACCAACATCGCCTGGGTGGGGCGGGACCAAGTCATCCGCTGGGCTGCGCCCTTCGACAATCAGGACTGGCTCGCGGGCGAGGCCCTGGTCGACGCCCAGGTGCAGGCCTTCCAGCGGAGCGCCCTGTCCTCGCGCCCAACCTACGGTCTGCCTTACCTCCGCTCGAGGGGCGGGGTCGTGTTCGAGCTTCATGCGCCGGTTCAGCGCCGTGGCGAGTTCGTCGGCGTGATCGTCGCGGTGTATTCGGTGGAACGCATGATCAGCCGCCTCGCCCCGGACTGGTTCGCGGAGAAGTACCGGCTCGCGGTGCTCGATCCGGCGGGCGAGGTGCTGGCGCTCAGCTCGGCGCTGCCCGCCGGCGACGCGCTCCTCTCCCAGACGCTCGCGCTCGAGCCGCCGGGCAACGGCATGGCCCTGCAGGCCATGGCGCTGCGCCCGGGCGGCGCGCTGGCGCGGATGCTGCCGTCCGGGGTGATCCTCGGACTGTCGCTGATCGTGATGTGGAGCCTGTGGTCATTGCGGCGCCATGTGCTGCGCCGCGTGCAGGTGGAGAAGGAGCGCGACCGCCTGTTCAACCTCTCGCTCGACATGCTGTGCGTGGTCGACCTGGACGGTCGCTTCCGGCGCTGCAACCCCGCCTTCGAGCGCGTGCTCGGCCACGATCCCGGGCGCCTGCCCGGCCTGTCGCTGATCGACTTCGTCCATCCCGATGACGTTGCCGCGACGCTGGACATGCTGCGCAGCCTGGCCGCCGGCGAGGCGGTGAATTTCGAGAACCGCTTCCGCTGCGCCGACGGCCGCTACAAGTGGCTGGTGTGGAGCATCAACCCGGTGCGCGAGGAGCGCCTGGTGTATGCCGTGGCGCACGACATCACCGGCCGCAAGGCCACCGAGGACGCCTTGCGCGCCGAATCCGCCTTCCGCAAGGCGATGGAGGACTCGGTCGTCACCGGCCTGCGTGCGATCGACCTCACGGGCCGCATCATCTACGTGAACAGCGCCTTCTGCCGCATGATCGGCTTCGACGAGGACGAGCTGCTCGGGGCCGGGCCGCCGTTCCCCTACTGGCCGCCCGAGCAGCGCGAAGTGTGCGAGCGCAACCTGGCGATGACGCTGGCCGGACAGGCCCCGCGCAGCGGCTTCGAGATGCGCATCCAGCGCAAGAACGGCGAGCGCTTCGATGCGCGCTTCTATCTCTCGCCGCTGATCGACCTCACCGGCCGCCAGACCGGCTGGATGGCCTCGATCACCGACATCACCGAGCCCAAGCGCGTGCGCGCGGCGCTCGAGTCGGCGCACGAGCGCTTCGAGGCGGTGCTCGATGGGCTGGACGCCGCGGTGTTCGTGGCCGACGCGCGCACCGACGAGATCCTGTTCGCCAACCTCGCCTTCAAGCGCATCCATGGCTTCGACGCCGTCGGGCGCACCGTGCGCGGGGTGGCGGTGCCGCAGCCCGAGCGCGGCGACTACCGCATCGATCCGCGCAACCTCTTGCCGGCCGACGTGCCGCGCGAGCTCTTCGACGGCGAACTCCAGCATCCGCTGTCCGGGCGCTGGTACCACGTGCGCGAGCAGGCCACACGCTGGGTGGACGGCCGCGTGGTGCGCATGGGCATCGCCACCGACATCACCGACCGCAAGCAGACCGCCGAGGTGGCCCGCCAGCAGGAAGAGCGCCTGCAACGCACCGCGCGCCTGATCACCATGGGCGAGATGGCCTCGACGCTGGCGCACGAGCTCAACCAGCCGCTGTCGGCGATCGCCAACTACTGTGCGGGGTCGGTGACGCGACTGCAGGCGGGCAACGCGAAGACCGAGGACGTGCTCGCCGCGATGCAGAAGGCGAGCTTCCAGGCCGAGCGCGCCGGCAAGATCATCCGCCGCGTGCGCGAGTTCGTGAAGAAGAGCGAGCCGCGGCGCAGTGCGGTGAAGATCACCGACGTGCTCGACGACGCGATCGGCTTTGCCGACATCGACGCGCGCCGCACCGGTACCCGCATCCACACCGAGATCGAGCCCGACCTGCCGCTGGTGTTCGCCGACCGCATCATGATCGAGCAGGTGCTGCTCAACCTCATCCGCAACGGCTTCGATGCGATGGCCGATACCCCGCCCGAGCAGCGCGTGCTCACCGTGCGCGTGCGAGGCTGCGGCGACGCGGCGATCGAGGTCGCGGTGATCGACCGCGGCCACGGCATCAGCGAGGAGGGCCGGCAGCAACTGTTCACACCCTTCTACACCACCAAGACCGAAGGCATGGGCATGGGCCTGAACATCTGCCGCTCCATCGTCGAGTTCCACAACGGCAGATTGCTTGTCGATGCGAACCCCGAAGGCGGTACCATATTCTCGTTTACCCTGCCGACGGAGACTGCCAGTGAGCGGATTGCCCGCAGCGCCTGACCAGATCGTTCACATCGTCGATGACGACGAAGCCCTGCGCGACTCGCTCGTCTGGATGCTCGAAGCCAACGGATATGCCGTGGCGGCCCACGACTCCGCGGAGGCCTTCCTCGCCGCCTGCGCACCCGAGATGACCGGCTGCATCGTGCTCGACGTGCGCATGCCGGGCATGAGCGGGCTGGAGCTCTTCGAGGAGCTCGGCCGCCGCCGCTGCGGGCTGCCGGTGGTCTTCATCACCGGCCATGGCGACGTCCCGATGGCCGTCTCCGCGCTCAAGAAGGGCGCGGTCGACTTCATCGAGAAGCCCTTCGGCGAGCGCGACATGCTGTGCCTGGTCGAGCAGTGCCTCCAGCTCGAGCGCGAGACGCGCGACAAGCGCCTGCTCGAGGCCGACACCGCCCGCCGGCTGGAGCAGCTCACCCAGCGCGAGCGTGAGGTGCTCGACCTGATCATCGTCGGCAAGCTCAACAAGCAGATCGCCGACGTGCTCGGCATAAGCATCAAGACGGTGGAAGTCCACCGTGCCCGCGTGATGGAGAAGATGGGCGCGCATTCGCTGGCCGAACTCGTCCAGCACGTCGTCTCGCTCGAACCGAGCGCCCCCCTGCGCTGAAGCGCACCGCGGCGCCGACGCGATCTGCGCCCGTGCCGCCTGCGCGCAGGCGGCACGCAAACCGACAATCAACGCACCCTCTGAATGACCGGAATCAACGCCCTTTTCCTGCTCACCGGCCTGCTGCTGTTCATCAGCGTGCTGGCAAGCACCATCTCCGCGCGCCTCGGCCTGCCGCTGCTGCTGCTCTTTCTCGGCGTGGGCATGCTCGCGGGCGAGGACGGGCCGGGCGGCATCGTCTTCGAGGACTTCTTCATCGCCTCGCTGATCGCGCAGGCTGCCCTGTCGGTCATCCTGCTCGACGGCGGCCTGCGCACGCGGGTGAGCAGCTTTCGGGTGGCCCTGAAGCCGGCCGCGGTGCTGGCGACCTGGGGCGTGGTGGGCACCGCTGCACTGCTCGGCGTCTTCGCCACCTGGATTCTCGACGTGGACTGGCGGCTCGGCCTGCTGCTCGCGGCAATCGTCGGGTCGACGGACGCGGCAGCGGTGTTCGCCTTGCTGCGCAACAGCGGGGTGCGCCTGAACGAGCGCGTGCAGGCGACGCTGGAGATCGAGTCGGGCGCCAACGATCCGATGGCGATCCTGCTCGTCACCGCGCTCGTCGGCACCTTGCTCGAGCCGGAGCGCGCGAGCCTCGGCGGCTTCGTCTGGCTGCTGGTGAGCCAGCTCGGCCTCGGCGCGGTGCTCGGGCTCGCCGGCGGCTGGGTGCTTGCCCGCCTGATGGCGCGGCTGACCCTGCCCGAGGGCCTGTATGCGCTGCTGATCCTGTCCGGCGGCACGCTGGTCTTCGCCGCCACGAACCTGCTCAACGGCAGCGGCTTCCTCGCCGTTTATCTGGCCGGGGTCGTGGTCGGCAACCGCCGTACCCATGCCACCGAGCACGTGCTGCGGGTCATGGACGGTCTCGCGTGGCTGGCACAGGCGGGCATGTTCGTCGTGCTGGGCCTGCTGGTTACGCCATCGCACCTGTTCGAGCACGGCCTGCAGGCCCTGGCCATGGCGGTGTTCCTGATGCTGGTCGCGCGCCCGCTCGCGGTGCTGATCGGCCTGGCGCCCTTCCGTTACAAGCGTAACGAGCTCGCCTACGTCAGCTGGGTCGGCCTGCGCGGCGCGGTGCCGGTCGTGCTGGCGATCGTGCCGGTGGTGATGGGGGTGCCCGACTCGCAGCTGCTGTTCAACGTCGCCTTCGCCGTCGTGCTGCTGTCGCTGCTGGTGCAGGGCGCCACCGTGCCGCTGGCGGCGCGCTGGCTGAAGGTGGAGGTGCCGCCGCGCGACGAGCCGCGCGACAAGCGGGAGGTCTGGGTGGGCGATGAGGCGGCGGTCGACTTGCTCGAGTACTGCGTGGCAGGCGGATCGCGCGCCGAGGGGCGGCATCCGGACAGCGTGGCCGACGAGTTTCCCGGCGAGGACGTGCGCTGCGTGGCGCTGGTGCGCGCACGTCGCCTGCATCCGCTGACCGCGCACACGCGCATGATCCCGGGCGACTCGGTGTGGTTCGTGGCCCCGGACGCGATTGCCGACCAGATCGCGCGCCTCTTCGGCGGAACCGGCGGCGAGCTCAGCGCCAATGCGAGCTTCTTCGGCGAGTTCGTCGTGGACCCGGAGTGCCTCGCGGGGGATCTTGCCGACGCCTATGGCTTGAGCATCGCCGAGCAGGAGCGTCGCCTCAGCGTGGGCGCGCTCATGCTCGCCCGCCTGGGGCGGGCGGCGGTGGTGGGCGACCGTGTCGAGATCGGCGCATTCACCCTCACCGTGCGCGAGATGAGCGACCGGGGCGTGATCACCGCCGCCGGCCTCAAGTGCCCGCCCTTCGGCGCCTGACCCCTGCGGCCCGGGTGCGCCGCGGGTGGGGACCTTGCACCGCACGCGATCCCGGGCTCCCGGTCGCTCCGCATGTTGCTGTAAAATCACGGGCTTTTTGGGGGCTTGAAGGATGACCGCTCGCATCATCGACGGCAACGCGCTCTCCGCGCGCGTGCGCGGCGAAATCGCCGAACGTGCGGCCGCGCTCACGGCGCGCGGCGTGCAACCCTGCCTGGCGGTCATGCTGGTCGGCGCCGATCCGGCCTCGGCCGTGTATGTGCGCAACAAGGTCGCCGCCTGCGAGAAGGCCGGCATCCGCTCGCTGCGCTTCGACTACCCCGAGAACGCCACCCAGGAAGAGGTGATGGCCAAGCTCGCCGCGCTCAACGCCGACCCCGCGGTGCACGGCATCCTCGTGCAGCTGCCGCTGCCCAAGCACCTCGACGAGGCGGCGGTGCTCGAGGCGATCGACCTGAAGAAGGACGTCGACGGCTTCCATGCCGAGAACGTCGGTCGCCTGTCGCAGAACCGCGAGGCCTTCATCCCGTGCACACCGCATGGCGTCATGAAGATGCTCGAGACCGGCGACACGCCGGTGCAGGGCGCCGAGGCGGTGGTGATCGGGCGTTCGAACATCGTCGGCAAGCCGATGGCGATGCTGCTGACCAATGCCGGCGCCACCGTCACCGTGTGCCATTCGAAGACCAGGGACCTGGCCTTCCACACCCGCCGCGCCGACATCCTGGTGGCGGCGATCGGCAAGCCGCGCTTCCTCACCGGCGACATGATCAAGCCGGGCGCCATCGTGATCGACGTGGGCATCAACCGCCTGCAGGACGGGCCCGACGCCGGCAAGCTGTGCGGCGACGTCGATTTCGAATCGGCCAGGGAAGTCGCCGGCGCGATCACCCCGGTGCCGGGCGGCGTGGGGCCGATGACCATCACCATGCTGCTGGAAAACACCGTGATTTCCGCCGAACGCGCCGCGAGTGAAGGCAGACTCGCTGCCGGCAAATAAGGACCGCGAGATGAGCGAAACCAAACCCGTCGTCGGCATCATCATGGGCTCCAACTCCGACTGGCCCACGATGAAGGCCGCCGCGAAGATGCTGGAAGACTTCGGCGTGCCCTTCGAGGCGCGGGTGGTCTCCGCCCACCGCACGCCCGACCTGATGTTCGAATACGCCGAGGCCGCGCGCGGCCGCGGGCTCAAGGCGATCATCGCGGGTGCGGGCGGCGCGGCCCACCTGCCGGGCATGGTCGCGGCCAAGACCACGCTGCCGGTGCTGGGCGTGCCGGTGCAGTCGAAGGCGCTGTCGGGGCAGGACTCGCTGCTCTCCATCGTGCAGATGCCCAAGGGCATTCCGGTCGCCACCTTCGCCATCGGCGAGGCGGGCGCAGCCAACGCCGGGCTGTTCGCGGTCGCGCTGCTCGCGATCGAGGACGCCGCGCTGGCGCAGAAGCTCGCCGACTTCCGTGCCCGCCAGACCCAGGCGGTGCTCGACATGACCCTGGATTGAGAGCCGCATCATGATCCTCCCGCCTGCCACCCTTGGCATGCTCGGCGGCGGCCAGCTCGGCCGCTTTTTCGTTTCGGCTGCGCACGAGATGGGCTACAAGGTCTGGGTGCTCGACCCCGACCCGCACAGCCCCGCCGGCCTGATCGCCGACCGCCACCTGGTCGCCGCCTACGACGACTACGTCGCGCTCGACACCCTCGGCAGCGAATGCGCCGCGGTGACCACCGAGTTCGAGAACGTCCCTGCCGACACGCTGGACTACCTGACCAAGTTCATCCCGGTGCACCCGGCGGCGAGCGCGGTCGCGGTGTGCCAGAACCGCATCGCCGAGAAGACCTTCCTCGCCGAGCACGGCCTGCCGCATGGTCCGTTCGCGGTCATCCGCAGCGAGGACGACGTGCGCAATGCCAACGCCGGCCTGTTCCCGGCCATCCTCAAGGTCGCCCGCTTCGGCTATGACGGCAAGGGCCAGGCCCGCGTCGCCGATCGCGACGCGGCGGTGGCCGCCTTCCAGCACTTCAAGGGCGAGCCCTGCGTGCTGGAGAAGATGCTGGCGCTCGACTACGAGGTCTCCGTGGTGCTGGCGCGCGACGAGGCGGGTACCGTGCGCTGCTTCCCGACCGGCGAGAACCGCCACCGCAACGGCATCCTGGATGTGACCATCGCGCCGGCGCGCGCATCTGCCTGCCTGAGGGACAACGCCCAGGAGATCGCCGAGCGTATCGCCGACAAGCTCGGCTACATCGGCACGCTGGGCGTGGAGTTCTTCGTCTGTCGCGGCGAGCTGGTGGTCAACGAGATGGCGCCGCGTCCGCACAACAGCGGCCACCACACCATCGACGCCTGCGACGTCAGCCAGTACGAGCAGCAGGTGAGGGCGCTGTGCGGCCTGCCGCTGGCCACGCCGCGCCAGCACTCGGCGGCGGTCATGGTCAATCTGCTCGGCGAGCTGTGGTACGAGGACGGCAAGGGTCATGGCGTCTACCGCGAGCCCGACTGGTCGGTGGTGCACGCCGTGCCCGGCCTGCGCCTGCACCTGTACGGCAAGCATCACGCCCGTCCGGGACGCAAGATGGGCCACTTCGTCGTGACCGGTGACGATGCCGAGGCCGTGCTCGAGCGCGCGCTCGGCGCGCGTGCCGCGATCGGCATCCGCGACGAGTGAGCGCGCAGCGATGAGCGCCACCGGGGCCGCACCGCGCGGCCGCATCGCATCGCCTACGCCTGCGGCCATCGCCGAAGCCGCGGCCCTGCTGCGCGCGGGCGACATCGTCGGCATGCCGACCGAGACGGTGTACGGCCTCGCCGCCGACGCGCTCGACCCTGCGGCGGTGAAGAAGATCTTTGCCGCCAAGGGCCGCCCCGCCGACCATCCGCTGATCGTGCACCTGCCCTCGGCGGAACACCTGCCGCAGTGGGCCGCCACCATCCCCAAGGACGTGCTCGCGCTCGCCCGCGCCTTCTGGCCCGGCCCGCTGACGCTGATTCTCAGGCGCACGCCCGAGGTGCCCGATGAGGTCACCGGCGGCCAGGACACCGTCGGTCTGCGCGTGCCCGCGCATCCGGTCGCGCTCGCGCTGCTGCGCGCCTTCGACGGCGGCCTGGCCGCGCCCAGCGCGAACCGCTTCGGTCGCATCAGTCCCACCACCGCCGCGCACGTGCACGAAGAACTCGGCGAGCGCGTGGCGATGATCCTCGATGGCGGCGCCTGCGAGGTCGGCATCGAATCCACCATCCTCGACTTCTCGCGCGACGTGCCGGAGATCCTGCGTCCGGGTGCGATCGGCCCGGAGGACATCGCGCGCGTGATCGGGCGCCGGCCGCGGGTGCGGGGCGAGCCGCAGCCGGCGGTCGATGAGACGGCGGCCGGGCAGGGGCGTGCGGACCTTGCAGGCGCCGGGGGCAAGGGCGCGGCCCCGCCCGCCGCAGCCGACGCCGCCCCGCGCGTCTCCGGCGCGCTGGCCGCCCACTACGCTCCGCGCACGCCTCTGCGCCTGGTCGAGCCCGCGCTGCTCGTCGACGAAGCCGTCGCGCTCGCGGGCGAGGGCAGCCGCGTTACCGTCCTCGCCCACTCCACGCCCGACCCGCGCGACGCACGGCTGACCTGGCGCACCCTGCCTGCCGAACCCGCCACCTACGCGCAGGGCCTGTACGCCAGCCTGCGTGCACTCGACGCAGTGGGAGCAGACTTCATCCTGATCGAGGCGCTTCCGGGTGGTCCGGGCTGGCGCGCGGTCGCCGACCGCCTTGGCCGCGCGGCCGTGGGGTCGGGCAGCGCGGAGGCATAAGCCCCAAGGCCGCGGCGCGTGAAAGCGGGTTGTCGCGCCAGGACCGTGCAGGACTCGTCGCAGGGGCTTCCATTTACGGGGGCGGCTCTCTATAATGCGCGCTCTTTCAGGGCCGATAGCTCAGCTGGGAGAGCGCTGCGTTCGCAATGCAGAGGTCGGGAGTTCGATCCTCCTTCGGTCCACCACGAACACTTCCAAAGTAGTCCGAGAAAGCCCGGAAACCCCAATGAAATCAAGGGTTCCGGGCTTTTTTACGTCCAGACTAGTCCGAAAAGGTACGGTGGAAGCCGGAGGTGAGTGGGGGTACAGTTGGGGGTATGAGGCGAAAGCCAGCGTACCCCCAGCCGGAGATACCCCCAAATGCCCCTGACCGACACGCAGATCAAGGCTCTTAAGCCCGAGGCGAAAGCGCGCAAGCACGCCGATGAGAAGGGGCTTTTTCTCCTGGTTGCGCCGAGCGGCGGCAAGCTGTGGCGGCTCAAGTACCGGGTCGACGGCAAGGAGAAGCTGCTCGCCTTGGGGGCGTACCCTGAGGTGTCACTCAAGGCAGCGCGCGCTCGACGCGATGACGCAAGAGAACTGATCGCCGCGGGCGTCGACCCGAGTGAAGCGCGCAAGACCGAGAAAGCGGAGCGTATCGCCCAGGTCGAGCACACCTTTGAGGCAACCGCGCGCGAGTGGTTCGAGAAGGAGCGCGTGTCGTCTGGATGGGCAGCCGGCCATGCCGAGAAGGTCATCAGCAGGCTGGAGAAAGACGTGTTTCCCTGGCTGGGCAAGATGCCGGTGGCGGACATCAAGCCTATGGACGTGCTGACCTGCTGCCAGCGCATCGCAGACAGAGGTGCGGCGGATACCGCATACCGGGCGAAGCAGAACATCGGCCAAGCCATGCGGTACGCCGTCGCGACGGGACGTGCCGAGCGCGATCCGACGGCAGATCTCCGCGGAGTGGTGAAAAAGCCCAAGGCCGAACATTTCGCGGCGATCACCAGCCCGGCAGAAGTGGGGGCGCTATTGCGAACGATGGACGCCTTCAAGGGCACGCTCGTTGTTAAGTCGGCGCTGAGGCTGGCGCCTCTGGTCTTTGTCCGTCCTGGTGAGCTGCGCGGAGCGCAGTGGGCCGAGATCGACTTCGAGCGGGAAGAATGGCGCATCCCTGCCGAGCGCATGAAGCGACGGCGTGAGCACACGGTTCCACTATCTCAGCAGGTGCTGGCGATCCTCAAAGACCTGCATCCGCTGACCGGCCATCGCCAGCATGTGTTCGTCGGGCGTGACCCGAAGAAGCCCATGTCCGACGCCACCATCAATGCGGCGCTGCGGCGCATGGGCTACGACACCAAGACCGAGATTACCGGCCACGGCTTCAGAGCTATGGCGCGCACCATCCTGCATGAAGAGCTCGGTGTCGACCGCGATGTGATCGAACATCAACTGGCGCACCGCGTACCGGATGCGCTGGGTGAAGCCTACAACCGGACGAAGTTTCTGAAGGCTCGCAAGGCCATGATGCAAAAATGGGCTGACTATCTCGACAGGCTGAAGGCTGGCGCTGATGTCATCGCGTTGCAGGCCAAGGACGCTGCCTGAGGCGAGGTGCGCAATGATTGTGCCGCACGTAGGCCACGGCTGATTCCCGCGGCTGAGAACGGGATTCCCTTGGCCGGTGGGTGCGGTCTTTTCTCGAAGATGTAACGCCAATGGGGCGCAATATGGACGATCTGGACTGCTGGCGGGTTTGTGAAGATTTGAGCGTGCGGGAGGCCGCACTGCTTTTTGCGGGTGTCGACCCCGCAGGAGAGAACGGGGCGTACTGCGAGGATTGGCGGCCGCATCAGCGCCCGCGTGGATATGAGGCGGCAAAGTCCGGGATCGCCAGCGCGCTGCGGCGCGGTGCGATCAGGGGGCATTTCGTTCCGCTTTACGATACGGACCTCAACGGTAGTCCGTCCGATGAAATTCCCGGCACCGTTGACTTGAACGTATCACGTGTTGAAGTTGATTCACTACGGGAGTGGCTTTTCGGTCGAGGCATTCGTACTGGCTTCTTCTTTCCGGAGAAAAGCGACGCGCCGGATTACCTTGACCCGAACCATCCGCGTTATTCGGCAAAGCTCGCTGCGGCGGTGAAGTTATGGCAGGCCATGGACGACGAGAACCTGCTGCGAGGTAAGGCACCAACTGTCGCCATGCGTGAATGGCTTGAGTCCAGATACCGTGAGCTTGGCCTGACTTGGGATGGAGGCATGAACAACCAAGGTATTGCTGATGTTGTGAAGGTTGCCAACTGGAAGGTCACAGGCGGTGCAACGGCGACGCCCGGCGAGTAACCCGCCCACCCCCGGCACATAACCCGCCCACCCACAAAAGCCTTGCCAGTACTGGTGTTTATGGGTGGTAGGGCGCGAAAGATATCTTTCTGTCACAGCGAACCCACCTACCCACCCCCGCCTTGTAGTGGGTAGGTTTTCCGAACCCACCCAGCTATTTCAGGCTGCGGCATTTCACCAAGATTCGGCCATACCGAACGCAATGGAGCGTTTCGGTCTTCCTTCGACATATGAGGAATGAAAATGGCCGCAATCGCAGAAGTACATCCCCGCATCATCAAACGCCGTGAGGTCGAGGGCCGCACTGGGCTGCCGCGCTCGACCATGTACGACCGCATCAAGCGCGGTGATTTCCCGGCACCGATCCCCTTGGGCGCACGCTCCGTCGGCTGGCTCGAGCATGAGGTCGACGCATGGTTGGCTGATCGCATCGCCCAGGCCCGCAACCGTGCGTAAGGGGCAGGCCATGAGCAAGAAAAGCCTCACGCCCCCGCCGCGCGACCGCTGTCAAGACGAACTGCAGCGCGCCCCCGCGCATCCCCCGTCCCTGGGCTGGTTCGATCTCGCGAAACCCGCTCGCCTGAGTCACAAACTGAAACGCGGCTGGAAGCGCAAGAGCTGCGGCTACATCCTGACCGAACTGCTCGGATTGGTCGCGCTGGCGTTGGTGGCTGCTGTGCTGCTCGTGGGGGTCCTGTAATGAGTCCTCGCGACAAGTTCTTGAGTCTCGTCGACCACAAGACTACCGGCCGCGACCACGGCATGTTCCGAGTCCCGACGCGCCGCGACAGGACGATGTCCGGCACGTGGCGCGAACTGGACGATGGTCGCCTCCTGATTCACGACTTCGGCGGCGAGCCGACGCAGAACATCCTCGCTGCGATCGGCCTCAGCATCGAGGATCTGTTCCCCGAACGTGTGGACGGACATCTGCCGCGGGAGCGCCGTCCCTTTCCCGCTGCCGATGTGCTTCGCGCGCTCGCTTTCGAGGCACTGGTGATCCTCGCGGCAGCGGCAGCCATCCGCACCAGCGCTGCGCTGACCGGTGCGGACCGCGATCGTCTGGCTATCGCCGTCGGTCGGATCCAGACGGGACTGAATCTCGCAGGAGTGCGTCATGGATAACCACCTCGACAACGGCCAAAGCTTCTTGGATCAGATGGCTGCATCCGCACTCGATCAGGCGCAGCCCGACGACCATGAAGCGTTTATCGCAGAGCTCGCCGCGCTGCCGCTTGTGGAGTACGAGCAACGCCGCGGTGAGGCCGCCAAGCAGATTCGCGTGCGTACTGCGACCCTCGACAAGATGGTCAAGGGTCAGCGCCCTGTGGCTGACGACGGCGCAGGCAACGCAGTACTGTTCCCTGAGGTCACGCCATGGGCGTTGCCGGTGGACGGTGGCGAGTTGCTCGACGACCTGTCAGCGCTGATCGGGCGCTATCTGGTGGCGCCCAAGCACGCAGATCACGCAATGGCCCTGTGGATCGTCTTCACGCATGCAATCGACGCCGCTGAGGTGGCGCCGATCCTGATGCTGAAGTCGGCAGAGAAGCGGTGCGGCAAGACAACGGCCCTGAGCCTGATCCAACGCCTGTCATACCGCGCGCTGCCAGCTGCCAACATCACCGCGCCGGCGCTATTCCGCAGTATCGAGGCGTGGGCACCCACGCTGCTGATCGACGAAGCCGATATGTTCCTGAAGGACTCTCCCGAGCTGAACGGCATCATCAACAGTGGCCACACTCGCCCGACTGCATTTGTCATTCGTACCGTGGGCGAAGACTTCGAGCCGAGAAAGTTCTCGACCTGGGGGGCGAAGGCCATTGCCAGCATCGGCGGTCAATCGACGACCCTGCACGACCGCAGCATCATTATCGAGCTGCGCCGAAAACTTCCTGGGGAATCAGCCGAAAAGCTGCGCCATGCGGATCGTCGCGGCTTTGAGCGGATCACCCAGCGCATCGTTCGGTTCGCGAAGGACAACCAAGACCGCTTCGGTGCGCATCGTCCGAACATCCCCGACGTGCTCAACGACCGCGCTGCCGACAACTGGGAGTTCCTGCTTGCGATCGCCGATGTTGCGGGGGGCCGCTGGCCGGAACTGGCTCGTCAGGCAGCCATTGCACTGTCAGGCGCCGCTGATGACGCCAAGTCTGTCGGCCAAGAGCTGCTGGAAGACATCCGCGAGATCTTCGATCACAAGCGTGTCGACCGAATCAGCACCGGACAACTGCTTGAGGCGCTGTGCGCAGATGACGAAAAGTCGTGGGCTGCATTCAACCGTGGAAAGCCGATGACGGCCAAGCAACTGGCCAAGCGCTTGCACGAGTTCAAGATCATTTCCAGAACCGTGCGTATCGGCCACACCACCCCCAAAGGCTACATGCTCAGCGACTTCGATGACGCCTTCGCGCGCTACGTTGCTGCCACAGCCCATTCTCCCGCCACAACGGCACAAGCCGTGCCGACACCGGGATTGAGCGTTGCGGTCGCCCCGCAACTTGCAGCCACACAAAACGCTGCCGCAACGCTAGAACGCTTGCCATTGCTGGGTTGTGGCGGTGTTGCGGAAGAACCCCCCGTTCTGGAAGAAGAAGCGGAGGAGGCCGACGAATGGCTGTGACCGACCTTGTCGAACAGGCCGCGAAGTCTGGCGTGACCTTTGTGCTAAAGGGAAATCGCGTCGGCCTGCGTGGTGACCACGCGGCAGTGAAGGAGTGGGCACCCCGCCTGCGCGAGCAACGTGCCGCAGTCCTCCGCGAGGTACAGAAGCGCATCGCCGGCCTGCACCGCATCTGGATCATCCGCCCGCCGCTGCGAACGGCCTTCACGGTCGCCTGCCCGCAGGGGGCGACCGAAGCGGAAGTGAGATTGGTCTGGACGGGGGCCGACGTCGAGCCGCTCGAATAGCCGCAGCAGGAGAAAGAAGACATGAGCTCGACCAAGAAGCCGACGCGCACCAAAACCGCAGCCAGCACGGACTTTCCCCGCAAGGACGTACAGATCGAAGTCGCCAAGGACGCCGACCAAGTCACCCTCGCGCGCAAGTTCGCCCAGATCTACACCAGCCCTGAACTCGCGGCCCATCGCGTCCTGAATGCCACCGATACGAAGGTGGGGCTCGGCGAGGCCGTAGATGTCCCGACGCTGATCGACCAACTCCGTGAGCAGGCAAAGGTGGTCAATGCCGGGGATCTGACCCAGGTCGAGGCGATGCTCGTCGGGCAAGCCACGGCGCTGCAGACCCTGTTTGCCAGATTGACGGAACGTGCCTTCAGCGCCGAATACATGCCCAACTTCGAGACCTTCCTCAAGCTCGCACTGCGCGCTCAATCACAGAGTCGCTCGACGCTCGAAGCGCTCGCTGCGATCAAGAGCCCGCCGGTGCTGATCGCGAAGCAGGCGAACCTGACGACCGGCCCGCAGCAGATCAACAACAACGGCACGATGCCCGGCGGTCGCGCGAGAAAAACCGAAACTCTGCAGAACGAACTATTGGAGAGCAGTGATGGCAAGCGGTTGGACGCCGGAGCGGCGGGCACGACAGGCAGAGTTGATCCGCACTTGGAAACCGTGGGCGCAGGCAGCGGGGCCGACCACGGCTGAGGGTAAAGCCGCCTCTTCGCGTAATGCCTTCAAAGGCGGGCTGCGCGCAGAGCTGCGGGTGCTCGCTCGGGCCTTGAGGGAGCACCGGGCGGCACTGAAGCGTATTCACGAGGAGTAGCTCGCCGCGGGCGACCAACCCTGAAGTACGCACAGCGCGGTACGCACGGCAGTACGCACGGAAATCGAGCTTCAGCGACCTGCTCGCGCGAGGACGCCATTGTCTCGGAGGACTTGAGCCCGGAGGCATAACGTCAGTCAGCAGGTAGTTGGTTACCACAGGGCCAGTTACCACCTCGGTTACCACAAAATTCACGGTAATCTTGGCTTCGGTATCCAGCCCGGTATCCACCAAAATCCGCGGGGCAAAGCGGATCCACGCGCGTGAAGGCTGCCGCGTCGTGATCACGCCGAAACAACGTGAGTGCATGCGGCAACTCGTCCAGCCATGCTCCGCCATGGGGCATGGTTGCGATCGGTATAATGCCAAGTCCGTTCGCCGCACCCAACCACGCCCCCGCCGCCCATGCTCAAGCTCGAACAGATCACCCCGAACACCGCGCTGGTTGGTATCGAGATGGGCCAGATCGTCCGCGTCGTCGCCACCGAGCCGGTCGGCCCCGACGCGCTCACCGTGGTCTACAAGACGGCCGACGGACGCTTCGGCGAACGCATGGTGTTCCGCAACGACGAGGCCAACCTGTCCGTCGCCGAAGAAGGCCGCCCGTGGGCCTTCGATGCGCCCGGCGAAGCGTTCAAGCTCGCGGCAGAGGCGTGGCGGATCAACCTCGCGCATCTGTTCGACCCGATGATGGCGGTGCACACCTCCAACGTCGAACCGCTGCCGCACCAGATCACCGCGGTCTACGAGTCCATGTTGCCACGCCAGCCGCTGCGCTACGTGCTGGCTGACGACCCCGGCGCGGGCAAGACGATCATGGCGGGCCTGTTCATCCGCGAGCTCCTGATGCGCGCCGACGCCCGCCGCGTGCTCATCGTCGCCCCAGGCAGCCTTGTGGAGCAGTGGCAGGACGAGATGCGCGAGAAGTTCGGGCTGGAGTTCCGCATCTTCGGTCGCGACCTCGTCGAGAACAGCGCCAGCGGCAACCCGTTCGAGGACACCGACCTGCTGGTGGCCCGGGTCGATCAGCTCTCGCGCAACGATGACCTGCTACAGAAGCTTCAGCTCACGCGCTGGGATCTGGTGGTGGTCGATGAAGCGCACAAGCTCTCGGCCAACTACTTCGGCAACAAGATCAACAAGACCAAGCGCTTTCAGCTCGGCGAACTGCTCGGCAGCATCACCCGGCATTTCCTGCTTATGACTGCGACACCGCACAACGGCAAGGAAGAGGATTTCCAGCTCTTCCTGTCGCTGCTCGATTCCGATCGCTTCTACGGCAAGTTCCGCGACGGCGCGCACAAGGTGGATGTGTCCGACCTCATGCGCCGCATGGTCAAGGAAGAGATGCTGCGCTTCGACGGCACGAAGCTTTTTCCCGAGCGCCACGCCTACACGGTCAATTACCGCCTCTCGGATCTCGAAGCCGCGCTGTACGGCGCCGTCACCGACTACGTTAAGACGGAGATGAACCGCGCCGACCAACTCGAAGACGGTGCCCGCCGCGGCACGGTCGGATTCGCGCTCACCGCACTGCAGCGCCGGCTCGCCTCCAGCCCCGAGGCCATCTACCAGTCGCTGCGCCGTCGCCGGACCAAGCTGCAACGCCGGGTCGAAGAAGAGAAGCTGCGCCAGCGCGGCGAAGTGCTCGCCAACAGCGTGTTCACCAACGGCGCCGGCGAGGACATCTGGGACGCCCCCGACAACCTCGCCCCGGAAGACTACGAAGAGTTCGAGGAATCGGTCGTCGATCAGGCCACCGCCGCCCGCACCATCGTTGAACTGCAGGCCGAGATCGTCATCCTCGAAGGGCTGGAAGAGCAGGCCCGCCAAGTGGTGCATTCCGGCCAGGACCGCAAGTGGGACGAACTCTCGCGCCTGCTGCAGGACACGCCCGAGATGCGCGATGCCGACGGCCGCCAGCGCAAGCTCATCGTCTTTACCGAGCACCGCGACACCCTGAACTACCTCGCCGTGAAGATCCGCGGCGTGCTGGGTAGCGAAGAGGCGGTGGTGGTCATCCACGGTGGCGTCAAGCGCGAGGACAGGCGCAAGGTGCAGGAGCTCTTTCGCAACGACCCGGTGGTGCGCGTGCTCATCGCCACCGATGCGGCCGGTGAAGGCGTGAACCTGCAAAACGCCAACCTCATGGTCAATTACGACCTGCCCTGGAACCCCAACCGCATCGAGCAGCGCTTCGGCCGCATCCACCGTATCGGCCAGACCGAAATCTGCCACCTGTGGAACATGGTCGCCAACGAGACCCGCGAAGGCGACGTGTTCCAGCGCCTGTTTGACAAGCTGGAAGTCGAGCGCAAGGCCTTGGGCGGGCGGGTGTTCGACATCCTGGGCGAAGTGTTCGAGGAAAAGAGCCTCCGCGAGCTGCTCATCGATGCCATCAAGTACGGCGAAGACCCCGCGCGCAAGGCCGAGCTCTTCCGCAAGATCGAAGGCGCGCTCGACACCGACCACCTGCAGACCATCATCCGTCGCAACGCGCTGTGTGAAGAGGTCATGGACCCGCAGCGCCTCTATGCGGTGAAGGAAGAGATGGAGAAGGCCGAAGCCCGCAAGCTGCAGCCCTATTTCATCCGCGCCTTTTTCAATCAGGCCTTCCAGTCGCTCGGAGGCGAACTGCGTCCGCGCGAAGCCGGCCGCGCCGAGATCACTCATGTACCCGCCATCATCCGCGAACGCGACCGGCAGATCGCCGGCCGCGACCGGCGTTACAACGAGCCGGTGCTGCGCCGCTACGAGCGCGTCTGCTTCGAGAAGGACCACGTCCGCGTGCCCGGCCGCGCCGAGGCCAAGATGGCGAGCCTCCTGCACCCCGGCCATCCGCTGATGCAGGCCGTCACCGACATCGTGCTGGAACAGCATCGCAACAAGCTCAAGCAGGGCGCGGTGCTGGTCGATCCGGCAGACCTCGGGGTCACTCCGCGGCTGATGTTCATCGTCGATCACGCCGTGAAGGAAGGCGCGGACCAGAACCGCATCGTCTCGCGCCGCATGCAGTTCGTGGAGGTGAACCCCAATGAGCGCCCCGACGGCCAGGCCATCCATGCCGGTTGGGCGCCGCACCTCGACCTTGAACCCATCGCTGACGACGACCTCGCCCGCATCCGCGACGTGCTCGATGCCCCTTGGGTCGCCACCGGTCAAGCCAATCAACTGGAGCAGCGGGCGCTCGTTCACGCCTCCACCCATCTGGTGCCCGAGCATTTCGAGGAAGTCCGCGCCCGCCGCGTACAGCAGGTCGACAAGACACTCGCCGCGGTGCATGAACGGCTGGTCAAGGAGATCAACTACTGGCAGGACCGCTCGATCAAGCTCAAGGACGACGTCGCAGCCGGCAAGCAGCCGCGCCTCAACTACGATAACGCCCTGCGCACACTGGACGAGCTCTCCGCTCGACTGCAAACCCGCACCGCCGAGCTGCAGGCTATGCGCCATGTGATCTCAAGCACGCCCACGGTGGTTGGTGGCGCGCTGGTCATCCCGCAGGGGCTGCTGCTGCAACGGCGGGGGGAACCCGGCTGGAGCGCGGACGCCGCCGCCCGCGCCCGCATCGAGGCCATCGCCATGCGGGCCGTCATGGATGCCGAGCGCGCCCTTGGCCATGAGGTCATCGACGTGTCCGCGCAGAAGTGCGGCTGGGACGTCACCAGCCTGCCGGGGCCGATCGATGGTCGCCTACCGCCCGCTCGCCACATCGAGGTCAAGGGGCGCGCCAAGGGCGCCGCCACCATCACCGTCACCCGCAACGAGATCCTCTACGGGCTCAATCAGGCCGACAAGTTCATCCTGGCAGTCGTGCTGGCTGAAGGTGACAATGTAGAAGGCCCGTTCTACATTCGACGCCCCTTCACCCAGGAGCCGGATTGGGCCGTCACCAGCATCAATCTGGATCTCAATGAACTGCTTGGCAGGAGTACGGCCCCATGCGCTTGAACAGGCTCACGCTGAGCAACTTTCGATGTTTTCCATCGCTTGAAATAGCGCTCCATCCGCGGCTGACCGTACTCGTTGCCGAGAATGGGCAGGGCAAATCGTCGGTTCTGGACGCGCTTCGGATCGCGTTGTGGCCCTTCGTCAGCAGCTTCGATCTGGCGTCCAGTGGCTATAACGACCCGGCAAATGGCATCACCATCAAGGATGTCCGCTTGCAGAGAATGCCGGATGGAAGCATGTCCCGCTGCCTGCCGACGCGACTCGAGGTGCGGGGTGACTACGGTGCCGGAGCAGCGGTGTGGAAGCGCTACCGCGAAAGCGAAAAAGCGAACAGCAAAACCAGGAGCGACGCCAACACACGCCGCATGGAGCAATGGGCGGCAGATCTGCAGCAGCGTATCCGCGACCCCCAGTCCGACCCACAGGGCTTGAGCGTTTTTGGCTACTACGGCACAGGCCGCCTCTGGTCCGAAAAGAAGCTGACCAAGTCGCAGAAGGCCAGGGATGAAACCCAGGACATGGATTTCTATATCCGTACCTTCGCCTACCGCGACTGCTTGGACCCGGCCTCCACCTATAAACACTTCAAAGCATGGTTCATCTGGGCCTCGGAAAGCTATCAGGAGCAGCGGCTCAAGGAACTAGATCGCCGCGCGGACCCGCTCCTACTACAACAGGCGCAGCAGCGTGTGCAGGCTGTACGTGAAGCCATAGACAGTTTCCTGCGGCCGGCAACAGGCTGGCACTCGCTTGAATACAGCGTCAGCCAGGAAAAGTCGCTGGTCCTCCGCCATGACGAGTACGGCACCCTCAACGCCGATCAACTCAGCGACGGCATTCGCAGTGTGCTGGCCATGATCGGTGACATCGCCTACCGCTGCATCAAGCTCAACCCGCATCTTGGGCAAGAGGCTGCGCGGCAAACCTGTGGCGTGGTTCTGATCGATGAAGTGGACATGCACCTGCATCCCCGCTGGCAACAGGTCATCCTCGCCCAGTTGATCGCTGCATTCCCTCGCATCCAGTTCATCGTTACAACGCATAGCCCGCAGGTGCTGACCACCGTCAGCCGCGACAACATCCGAATTCTCGAGGCCAAGGAAAGCAGCTTCGAAGCCAGCAAGCCCGATTTCAGCCCGCTGGCGCACGAGTCCGGCGATGCCCTAGCCAAGGTCATGGGTACACAACGTGAGCCTGAGCTACCCCTGCAGGACGACATCCGCCGCTACGAGCAGCTGGTGCGGACCGGGCAGGAAGACAGCGCTGACGCACAGCAACTGCGTGGCACGCTCGAAAACGCGGGCTATCAGTTCCACGACAGCGACTTGGCAACGTGGCGTTTTCTCGCTGCGCGTAAGTCGGGCAAGGCGGGCTGAGCATGGTTGAACTGCAACACCGTACTACGCCAACCCCGGCGCTGACGGATTTTGTCGGAGCCCATCCCGCGCTGGCCGCTGCCGACTTCGACAGTCGAGCCTTCCAGCCGATCAAGTTAGCCGTCAAAGCCGATCTGAACAAGGATCAGGGCGGCCTGTGCGCCTACTGCGAAAAACCTCTGCAGCCGACCGAAGGCCAGATCGACCACATCAAGCCCAAGGCTGGCGCCAATGCCAGACCGGACCTGTGCTTCGCTTACAGCAACTACGCCCACAGCTGCATCAACCCGAAAACCTGCGGGCAGAAGAAGCAAGACGGCCTGCTGCCGATCGAACCCGGCCCGGGCTGCAATGCCGAATGGGCGCTGTCCACCGACGGCACCATCGAACCTCTACCCGAACTGACCCGGCAACGCCGGCACGCCGTCGTCCAGACGCGCGACATGCTGGGCCTGAACAAGGACTCCGATCTTGTGGATGAGCGCAGGCGCTGGCTCGCCAGCGCCATTGCAGTCCTTCAGGCGGCGCCCGCAGATTTTCCCGACTTTCTCCAAAGCGCGCCGTATCGGCACATCCTGGCGTCCGCTTTCTGACACCCCGAGACATGACCCCCATCAAAACCCCCAAAAAACTCATCGAAGTCGCCCTCCCGCTCGACGCCATCAACGTCGCCGCGGCGCGCGAGAAGTCGATCCGCCACGGCCACCCCAGCACGCTGCACCTGTGGTGGGCGCGCCGGCCCTTGGCGGCCGCACGGGCGGTGATCTTTGCGCAGATGGTCAATGACCCCGGCTATGAGCGCCACCTGGGGCGCGGGGTGAACAAGGAAAAGGCCGCCATCGAGCGCGAGCGTCTTTTCAAGATCATCGAAGACCTCGTGCAGTGGGAGAACACCAACAACGAAGAGGTGCTCGCCCGCGCCCGCGAGGAGATCTGGAAGAGCTGGCGCGAGACCTGCGCGCTCAACAAGGGCCACCCGCAGGCGGCCGAGTTCTTCAACCCGGACAAGCTGCCCGCCTTCCATGATCCTTTCGCGGGCGGGGGCGCGCTGCCGCTGGAGGCGCAGCGCCTGGGGCTGGAGAGCTACGCCAGCGACCTCAACCCGGTGGCGGTCACCATCAACAAGGCGATGATCGAGATCCCGCCGCGCTTTGCCGGCCGCGCGCCGGTGGGGCCGCACATCCCCGGCGACAAGCAGGGCAAGCTGGCCGAAGACTGGTCCGGCGCCAAGGGTCTGGCCGAGGACGTGCGCCGCTACGGCGTCTGGATGCGGGCGGAAGCGGAAAAGCGCATCGGCTACCTGTACCCGAAGATCGAAGTTACCGCCGAGATGGTCGCCGAGCGCCCGGACCTGAAGCCGCTGCTCGGGCAGAAGCTCACCGTGATCGCGTGGCTGTGGGCGCGCACGGTAAAAAGCCCCAACCCCGCCTTCAGCCATGCCGAAGTGCCGCTGGCCTCGACCTTCGTGCTGTCGAGCAAGGAAGGCAAAGAGGCGTATGTGGAGCCGGTGGTTGAGGGGGATGGTTACCGGTTCACTGTGAAGGTAGGAGCGCTGACCGAGGGAGCGAAAACTGGCACCAAAGCTACAGGGCGTGGTGCCAATTTCCAATGCCTTCTCTCTGGTGCTCCGATTGGGGGCGACTACATCAAGGCTGAAGGTCAAGCGGGGCGCATGGGTGCGCGTCTGATGGCGATTGTCGCCGAGGGTGTTCGTGGGCGCATTTATCTAGCACCAACTCGAAAGCACGAATTCATTGCGAATCAAGCTTCACCGACTTGGCAACCGGATACTGAATTCTTCCAACAAGCACTCGGTTTTCGCGTTGGGAATTATGGGTTGACGAAATGGAGTGACCTCTTTACGAAGCGGCAACTGCTTGCCCTTTCAACCTTTTGTGACTTGGTCGGAGAGGCCATTGAAAAAGTGAGAGCGGATGCGATGACTTCTGGTGTCGCTGATGATGGTATTCCTCTCGAGTTAAATGGGACTGGGGCAACAGGATATGCACAGGCGGTAGGTGTTTATCTGGCCCTCAGCGCGAGCAAAACAGCAAATCGATCGAGTACGATCGTCACATTCAAGTCGGGTGTGCAGTGCCCCGGAGATACCTTTGGTCGGCAAGCACTTCCAATGTCGTGGGACTTTGCAGAGGCAAATGTTGTCACAGGTCCAAGCGGTTCATTTGAAAGCATGCTCGAGAATACAGTTGCTGGTTTGCTTGCAAACGGCGCAACCCCAGGGGCTATTGGAAATGCCTTACAGCAGGACGCAAGCACACAAACGATAAGCACCGCCAAGGTTGTGTCAACGGATCCGCCGTATTACGACAACATTGGATACGCCGACCTGTCAGATTTTTTCTATATGTGGTTGAGACGATCGTTAAAGCCAGTCTATCCAGCTCTTTTTGGAACACTGGCAGTTCCCAAGCAAGAAGAGCTTGTTGCCACACCGCACAGGCATGGCGGTAAAGAGGCTGCGGAGCGGTTCTTCCTTGAGGGTATGACGAGCACTATGCAGAACATCGCAATGCACGCTCATTCGACCTTCCCTGTAACGATCTATTACGCTTTCAAGCAGGCCGAGACTGAGGTTAAGGGAGGTACAGCGAGTACCGGATGGGAGACATTCCTTGGTGCTGTGATTGATGCGGGATTTGCGATCACGGGTACGTGGCCTATGAGCACGGAAAGGGAGAACCGAAAGCGTAACCAAGACAGCAACGCCCTGGCCTCCAGCATTGTCCTCGTCTGCCGCAAGCGCGACGCCGACGCTGCCACCGTCAGCCGCCGCGAGTTCATCCGCGAACTCAACGCCGTGCTTCCCGAGGCACTGATGGACATGACCCGCGGCGGCATCAACAGTCCGGTGGCGCCGGTCGATCTGTCCCAGGCCATCATCGGCCCCGGCATGGCGATCTTCAGCCAGTACGCGGCGGTGCTGGAAGCCGACGGCAAGCCGATGAGCGTGCGCACCGCGCTGCAGCTCATCAACCGCTTCCTCGCCGAGGACGACTTCGACCACGACACCCAGTTCTGCCTGCACTGGTTCGAGGGCCAGGGCTGGGCCACCGGCAAGTATGGCGAGGCCGACGTGCTCGCCCGCGCCAAGGGCACCAGCGTCACCGGCCTGACCGAGGCCGGCGTGGTCGAATCCGGCAAGGGCGATCTGCGCCTGCTGAAATGGGCCGAGATGCCGCGCGACTGGAACCCGGAAACCGACACCCGCGTGCCGGTGTGGGAAGCGCTGCACCAGATGATCCGCGCCCTCAACCAGGACGGCGAAACCGCCGCCGGCGCGCTGCTCGCCCGCATGCCCGCCCGTGCCGAACCCATCCGCGCGCTGGCCTACCGCCTGTACACCCTGTGCGAGCGCAAAGGCTGGGCCGAAGACGCCCGCGCCTACAACGAGCTGATCACCGCCTGGAGCGGCGTGGAGCGCGGGGCGAGCGAGGCAGGGCATGTGGGGTCGCAGGGTAGTCTGGATATCTGATTTAGGAATCGAGAACGATGCAGAACAAGAAACTGCCGATCCGGAAGATCGTCAGCTACCTGAACGACGACGAGGCGGAAGGCGGAGGCTTCTGGCTGCCGAACATCCAACGCCCCTTCGTGTGGAGTGAGGAGCAGATTACGCGCCTGTTCGATTCGATCATGCGCGAGTACCCGATTAGCACGCTGCTGGTGTGGAAGACGAAGGAGGCGGTGAAGCACCGCAAGTTCATCGATAACTACCGGCGCGACATCAAGCTGACCGACTTCTACGTCCCGGACAACACGCGCTCGAAGATGATGGTGCTCGATGGGCAGCAGCGCCTGCAGAGCCTGTTCATCGGCTTGCGCGGCAGCTACGAGGGGCGCGAACTTTACTTCGACGTGCTCAGCGGCGGCGCTGCGGCCGCGCCGGAGGACATTCGCTTTCGCTTCGCGTTCAAGCCGGTTAATCCAGGCTGGCCCTGGTTGCGGTTCAAGGATCTGGTGTTTGAAAAAAAGAAACTAGACAACCAGATTGCCAAGGAGATCATCCGCTCGGCGCCAGCGGCCTTGTCCGATGACGAGGAGGACATGATCGAGCTCAACGTCGGACGGGCGAGGCAGGAGTTCGTCAACGACGACAACATCACCTTCCAGGAGCTAGATGGCATCGACAACCCGGATGCCTACCGGGTCGATGACATCGTCGAGATCTTCATCCGCGCCAATTCCGGCGGTACCAAGCTGGGCAAGTCGGATCTGCTGTTCTCGTTGCTGACTTCGAGCTGGGACGAGGCCGATGGCGAGATGGAAGCGCTGCTGGAAGACCTCAACCAGGGAAGCTTCGATTTCGATCGCGACTTCGTGCTGAAGTCCTGCCTGACCATGCTGGGCAGAGGCGCGCGATACGAGGTCGGCAAGTTCCGGGACGGCAAGACCAAGGAGGAGATCATCGCCAAATGGGATGAGCTGGCCGAGGCGATCAGGGCGGTGCGGGATCTGCTGGTCTCCAAGACGTACATCCGATCTGATCGGGCGATGCCTTCCTATCTGGCGCTGATCCCGCTCATTTACTACCGTTTCCACCACCCGGCGAAGTTCGCCGCCAACCAGGACATGGCGGCCTATCTGCTGCGGGTGCTGGTGGCAGGGGTGTTCGGCGGCAGCCCGGACAACCTGATCGACAAGCTGGTGCGCAACATCCAGGAACAGCAGGATTTCGTCCTCTCTGAGATCTACGGGGTGATCCGTGCGGAAGGGCGCAGCCTGGAGATTACGCCGGCGGTGATCTTCGACCAGTACTACGGGTCGAGGACGATCCACCTCTTCTTCAACCTCTGGTACCGGGACTTCGACTATTCACCCGCACTGGATGCCAACGGCCCGCAGGTGGATCACATCTTCCCGCAGAGCCTGTTGAAGACCGTGAAGGACATCAACCCCGAAAGCGGCAAGCGCAACATCCTGCACTACCGCGCGGAGCACCGCGATCAGCTCGCCAACTGCATGCTGCTGACGGCCGATGAAAACGGCTTTTCGGGTAAGTGTGATAACCCGCCCGCAGAGTGGTTTGCCCGTTCGCGATTCTCGTCTGATGCAACGCATGAGCGCTACCTGCAAATGCACCTGATTCCGGACAACCCAGAGCTGTGGACGCTGGAGCGTTACGACGATTTCGTCGCCGCTCGCAAGGCGCTGATCAAGGAGAAGTTCGCCTACATGCTGCGCAAGGACGAGGAGGAGTTGGCGTGAACAGTGCCGCGCGAGGTGTTTCTGGTCGTCTGCAGCTGCTGACAGGGGGGGGGCTTGCCATGACGCACGCCGAAATGTCTGACGCGATCAGCGGTGACCTTGCATTCGACGTCTTTGCGTCTGACAGCCCGGTTGCGCAGAAGCAAAAAGCACTCAAAGCCTTGATGCGGGAGAAGCTGATCCCCAAGCAGGCAGATGACGCGCGTTTCCAGGCTGGGCTGGCGAGCCTGACACGGGTGGCAGCCGACCGTAGCGAGGAGCCCGAGTCCCGCCTGCTGGCGATTGCCTGCGTAGTCCACTCCGCGCAGGTGGTGAAGCGCCTGCAGCCCAGTTTGCAGCAGTGGCTGGCGCCCGCGATGGACGAGGACTTTCCAGCGTTGCAGCTGCTGAAGGAGGCCGATGATCGGCTGAACGTGGCGCGCGCGCTGAGCCTTGCCGACGGTGCTTGGTTGAATGCGTTTCTTGCGGACGCGATCGCTTGCGAGGAAACAGGCGAGAAGGCGCGTGAGGAGATGATTTCCGCCCTGCTGGCCCGTAGCCCGACGCTGGCTGAACTGCTGAGGAGCGTCGCACGGGCCATGGCCAGCGTTAGGCCCGAAACGGAGAAGCCGGGCGACTCCGTCGCTCGCCGGCAGGCGCGGACGCTTTCTGCTTTGCGCGGCCTGATTCCCACGTCCGAGCTGGAAGCTGGCGATGAGATCGGTAAGGCATTGCATGAACTGGTGAACCTGCCCCTGCGGGCAGTGGGTCGGCCGAAGGAAGAGAAGGTCCAGAACGAGTTGGCCGAAGAGGTAATTCTGCTGACCCACGAGATTGTTCGCACGCGCTTTTCTGTGGCGACCGATCCAGTGGTGTTTAGGGCGGTGGCCTACTGCAGGCACATGCTGGGCAGTAGTAGTTGGCCGGATGCACTTCAGGGCGCCTTATCTCTGCTGATTAAGGACGTCAGGGAGGCCCTGATCCTGCTGGGACGGCAAGGTGTCCGTGACCAAGGTCTCTTGGATCAGCTCGACATGCTGTGCAACTATCCACTTCGGGCGCGCGCGATTGCAAAGGAGATCGCGGAGCGGCACCCAGAGCTGGATGAGGACACCCGGCAGTGGCTCATCCATGGCCGTGTCGTGGCTCGGCGCGAGGCCAGCAGCACCGCGTTGGAGGTGGGGGCGCGTGAGGCCGACGTGGCGATCGGGCTTGCGCTGAACGCGGCCAGGGAAGCCCGGCAAGCGGTTGCAGGTGTGAAGGAGCCTGTGATCTCCGTGCTCGACATCTACGAGCAGAGCCTAGTGAGTGTCACCCAGGACTGCTTCCAGCGCTTCGAGGGCTTGCTGCTGCAGATGGACCAAGTTGCCCAGCAGCGCGGCCTCGCCCTTTATGGTGAGGTCGGGCAAGAGACCGATTTCGCACCGAAGTATTTTCAGGCGGTGGGTGATGTGGCGCGCCAGAAGGTCATCGTCCGCCAGCCTGCGGTGGTGCGCATACGCAAGGACGGAACGGCAGGCGACGTGGTGTTGAAGGGATTGGTCGAATAACTCAGAACGCGGTAAAGGAGGCGGTAGGTGAATCCAGAGATTGCCAAGTTTCTGCTTGAGAGTTTGATCGAGCGTATCGATCGCAATGCCATCGGGACTGTTTCGTCTGCAGAGCGTCAGGCGCTGGGTGTGGCCTTGGCCGTGCTGCGGGGCGGAACTGCGAGTCCGTCTGCGACCCCAGTCGAAACACCTACGCCGCCGTCTGTGGCAGGCCGCGTAGCGGATGCCCCCCCGACTACTGCGGAACAAGTCATTCCCGTGCCGCCACCCCAGGAGGATGTGCCCCCTCCTGAGGTGCCGAAAACGGTCCAGCCGAAGGTCGTCTTGGTTACCGACGCACTGGACAGGAGCACGCCTGATGACCCCAATGTGCTGCTTTGCCTGGACTTCGGGACGGCCATGTCCAAGGCGTTTGCTCAGTCGGACGATGGTCAGCCGTTTGAGCTGGAGTTGGGCGCGCAAGCCGGCGGGGAAGGCTATGCAGTGCCGTCATCAGTCTTCATTACCGATGGCGGAAAGGTGCTGTTTGGCTTCGAAGCCGTGGATGCAAGCCAGGAGCTTTCAGACTCCAACCGGGCGCGCCTGGATTCGATCAAGAGCTGGCTGAGTCAGCGCTCGGATGGGAATCTCGATGCCTACCCTTTGCGGGCCGAAATGAATCCGACGCAGGTCAAGCTGACCGAAGGCGATTTGATCCGGATTTATTTGGCCTATTTGACTGATCTGGCCGTTTCTCAGGTTCAGACTTGGTCGGTGGAAGACACGAAAGGCCCGCTCTCCCGCTATGTACGGCGGAGATTTGCGCATCCGTGCTGGCCGTCTTCTGCGCAGAAGTCATGGGCGGACCGGTTGATGCGCCACTGGATGGCCGAAGCGCAGATTCTTGCGGACACCTTTCACGGACGGTGGCAGGGCGGTCTGGATGTGGCAGAAGTTAAGGCTGCTGTCGATCTGGTGCGTGCCCTTGAGCGGCGCCCCGAGTATTTGATCGCCGACGGTGTGCCGGAGCCCGTGGCCGTGGCGGCAGGTGCCCTTGTCGACGGCGAGGACAAGCGTCTTCCTTTCATGGTGATCGATGTAGGAGCAGGCACGACCGACTTTGGCCTCTTCCTCCTTCGCGAGGATGAGCAGCGAGAGATCACGCGGGTGTTTCAGGTGCCGGGCTCAATCAAGGCCCTGATGCAGGCCGGCGATCGGATCGACATGATGCTTAAGAAGTTCATCCTGGATGCCCAGGGTGTCGACCTGACCGAGCCTCACGGTCGGCTGGTTGCAGCCGATCTGAGCCGTCGCATACGTGGATTTAAGGAGCGTTTGTTTGCCGACACCACGGTCCAGTATGCGCTTAGCGACGGTACGCTCGGAAGGATCGAACTGGGCGACTTCATGGCTTCGCGGCCGGTCAGGGAGTTTTCCGAGCGTGTCGAGCAGGGCTTCAGGGATGTGTTGGAAGGGCTGCACGACACGTGGCTGAGCTACCTCACCAAGACCGATCTCACGGTGATTCTGACGGGTGGCGGGGCAAGCTTGCCGATGATGCGCGCGCTGGCCGAGGGGTGGGTAGAAGTGCGCGGCAAGCGGATCGCACGCAAGCTCGTGGATCCGTTACCGAGCTGGATTCTGGACGAGAGCCCGGAGTTGGAGCCTGTCTATCCGCAGCTGGCAGTGGCGATTGGCGGCGCGGCACATGAACTTCCGGAGACTGTGGATGGCCCCGAAGCCTTTGCCGGTGGTGGGGGCAGAACAGCGTATGCGGTAGGGAACCTGCAGGTGAGTGGGGCCTAGACCAAGTTGAGTCAAGAATATTGGCGGTATCGAAGTTGCCGACGCGACGTGCTGCTGCAGCTTCATGGGAGATGATGGGGATGAGTTTGAAACCGTGGCGCGAGATCGCCGTTCCGCACGAGGACGTGCTCAAGGGCACCTTCCAACAGGCCGAGTTCGCGGCCGACCTGTCGCGCGTGCATCTGGGCACGGCGACCGCCGAGTACCAGGACCCGTCGCTGTTCTTCCAGCGCACCTTCATCACCGAAGGCATGCGTCTGCTGCTCGACTCGGTGGTGCATCGCCTGACCGGCCGCGGTGGCGATCCGGTGATCCAACTGCAGACAGCCTTCGGTGGCGGCAAGACGCACACGATGCTGGCGGTGTATCACCTAGCCAAAGGCGAAGTGTCGGCCTCGGACATGCCCGGCATTCCGTCGATCCTGAACGCGGCCGGCGTGGTGGAAATGCCGCGGGCGCGCATTGCGGTGCTCGACGGCATTCGCCTTTCGCCCAACCAGCCGATGAAGCGCGACGGGCTGGCGGTCAACACGCTCTGGGGCGAGCTCGCATGGCAACTCGGTGGCGCCGAGGGCTACGCCATGGTGCGCGACGCGGACGAGTCCGGCACCTCGCCGGGCAAGGGCGTGCTGGCGGATCTGCTCGGCCGCTACGCACCATGCGTGATCCTGATCGACGAGCTGGTGGCCTACATCCGCCAGTTCGAGGAAGGCAAGACGCTGTCGGGCGGATCCTTCGACTCGAACCTGAGCTTCTTGCAGGCGCTGACCGAGGCGCTCAAGGCCGTGTCGACGGCGGTGTTGCTGGCCTCGCTGCCCGAGTCGGACAAGGAAGCCGGCAGCCAGCGCGGCGTGAAGGCGTTGGCTGCCCTGTCGCATTACTTCGGGCGGGTCCAGGCGCTGTGGAAGCCGGTGTCGTCCGAAGAGGCCTTCGAGATCGTGCGTCGTCGGCTTTTCTCGAGCATCGGCGACAAGCTGGGTGCCGAGGCGGTATGCCGGGCCTTTGCCGACTACTACATCGCCAACGCAGCCGATCTGCCGCACGAGACCCAGGAGGCACGCTACTTCGAGCGCCTGATGCACGCCTACCCGATCCACCCCGAGGTCTTCGTGCGCCTTTACGAGGACTGGTCTTCGCTCGACAACTTCCAGCGCACCCGCGGCGTGCTGAAGCTCATGGCGAAGATCATCCACCGGCTGTGGAAGGACAACAACGCCGACCTGCTGATCATGCCGGGTAGCCTGCCGCTGTACGATGCCGACACCCGCAACGAGTCGATCTACTACCTGCCGCAGGGCTGGGACCCGGTGCTGGAACGCGACGTCGACGGCGAGCGCGCGGAGACCACCGCGCTGGAGAGCGTGGATACTCGCCTGGGCAGCGTGCAGGCGTGCCGGCGCACCGCGCGGACGATCTTCCTGGGCAGCGCGCCAACGACCTCCAGCCAAATGGTGCGCGGCATCGAGCTCGAGCGGGTATTGCTGGGATGTGTGCAGCCCGGGCAGCAGATCGGCGTGTTCAAGGACGCGCTGCGCCGCCTGAACGACCGCTTGCACTATCTCAACTCGGGCAACAACCGCTTCTGGTTCGACACGCGGCCCAACCTGCGCCGCGAGATGGAAGACCGCAAACGGCGCTTTCAGGACAAGGACGATGTGATTCCTGCGGTGCGCGACCGCGTGCAGCGCACCCTGGCGCCGGGGGTGTTCAGCGGGGTGCATGTGTTCACCGCCAGCGCCGACATTCCCGACGACTGGGCGCTGCGTCTGGTGGTGTTGCCGCCGACCGCCGGCTACAGCCGCAGCGGCGATCAATCGGCGATCCGCTACGCAACGGAGATCCTCAAGCACCGCGGTGAGCAGCCGCGCTTCAAGCAGAACCGCCTGATCTTCCTGGCCCCGGATGCGGACAGCGTGAGCCGCCTGAAGGATCAGGTGCGCTCGGTGCTGGCTTGGCAGTCGATCGTCGCCGACATCAAGGACCTCAAGCTCAACCTCGACCAGTACCAAGCCCGGCAGGCAAGCCGCAGCCTGGACGACGCTAACGATGCACTGCGCGGCATGGTGAAGGAGAGCTACCGCTGGATGCTGGCGCCGGCCCAGTTCGCCGAGCGCGGCAAGGGGCTCTCGGAGCTGCAGTGGGAAGCGTTCCAGATCAACTCCGGCGCGCAGAACCTGACGCAGGAGATCGAGCGCGTGCTGCGCGAGAACGAGCTGCTGATCACGGAGTGGGCGCCGATCCACCTTCACAACGCGCTGAAGACGTGGTTCTGGAAGGACGGCACTGGCGAGGCCAATGCGCTCAACGTCTGGCAGCAGACCTGCCAGCAGCTCTACCTGCCACGTCTGCGCGACGACGCCGTGTTCCACAACACACTTGCTGCGGGTGCTGAGAGCCGGGATTTTTTCGGCTTCGCGCAAGGCAAGGAGGATGGTCGCTACCTGGGCTTCAGCTTCGCGAAGCGGACGACGCCCATTCTGGACACCGCGCTGATCCTGATCGAACCGTCGCTTGCACACGCGGAGGCCGAGCGCATCGCGGCCGAACGCGCGCAGGAGGCTGCGGGCGCTGCAGCGGTCACCTATCCGCTTGGCACACCGCCCAGTGCGCAAAAGGCTGCAGACTCGGGCGCCACCACGCGCGTTCTCTCCACTCCAGCCGCGGCCACCACGGCGCCACGGACACACTTCTTCGGGACGATCGACCTCGATCCCGTCATGGCGAAGCGGCAGTTCGCCGACATCATCGACGAGGTGGTGCTGAACTTCACCGCGAAGCCGGGCGTGAAGGTGCGGATCTCGATCGAGATCGACGCCGAGAGCGATGCGGGCTTCGAGGACGGGTTGCAGCGCGCAGTGAGGGAGAACTGCAACGTGTTGAGATTCAAGAACGCGGAGTTCGACTGAGCCCGATCTCTGAACCGATCAACGCCCGGGAGCGCGCTGTCGAGCTTAGCTCGGCGATAGCTGCATCCTGCTTCGGTTCCCGCCGGGACGAACGTCAGCGTCGCGGCGCTGACTTCATAACGAGACAAGAAAATGCTTTCTGAACTTGGTTTGAGCGTGGCCCGTTCCATCCCCGTTGAGCAGGTGATTGGTTTGGCGACGGGCAACCTGAGCCTTCACGGTGGGGTGATCCGGGACGCTGCAGGTCGAATCGTCTCCCACTTGGCAATGCCGGCTTCTGCTGGCCTGCTTGGTGCGGTTCCAGGCTTGGGCGCGATCGGGTCGGTCGTGACCGGAATCCAGATGCAAGCCTTGAGCGCGAACGTGGCTGCGGTGAAGGCGGCGACCGATCAGATCCTGAACTACTCGATCGCGACCACCGCGCTGTCGGGCTTGGGTATCGTCACGTCGGTAACTGGCTTCGCCTATCTTGCTTCTCGCCTGAACCGCATCGACAAGCGGCTGAGCACTCTTGAGAAGCAGACGAAAGCCATCAAGCAGTTCCTGCAGTCTTCGCAGCATGCCCAGCTTATGACCGCGGTCGATCACCTGCGTCTGTCTCAGCAGGCCACGGATGGCGAGACGCGGCGACACTTGCTCCTTCAGAGCAAGCAGCTGTTCACGACCCTGGCCCATCACTACAAGGTCCAGCTCGGGGAGATCGACGACATCACCGAACTGAATGCGACGGAGGACTGCTACGTCCTCGCCTGCCTCGGCAGCGTGATGGCAATGAGCGACCTCGGCATGGGTGAGGCCGCCCGGGATGAAATGCTTCGCCACTACGCCGACTGGCGTGTGATCGCTCGCAAGCACTGCGGCAAGCTGCTGCTCAAGGATGACCCTGCACGCCTGTTTGACGCCCGGTACGTGCAGTCGGTGCCGGCCGCAAACCTGATTCGCTTCCTCGACTTCACGAACGACAGCAACCGCGGCGTGCAGTGGTTTGACGAGTTACGGCGAACTCTTGACAAGGCCACACTGGTCCGCAGCGCGATGTCAGTCGTCGAGCCCGCCTGCATCGAGTACGCAAACAAACTGCTGGTGAAGAACGAGGTGTTGCAGGGCTTCAACGCCCATATGGGGTTCCTGGCCGAGAAGAAGCTATCGCTCTCGTACTTTGCCCAGAGGGTCGAGGAGATCCGGGAACGAGAGGGCGCGAAGTTCCTGGTGCTGCAGAACACCGCTTCAGCGTAGCTGCATGGCAGACCGTCGGATCGATGAGCAGGGAAGACGATTGACCCGTCACCTGCTGTTGCTGGGGGTATCTTTGGGGGTATGAAAGGACTTAGAGGTCTTAAAAGGCTTTCGTTATGTGGCTTTTAGGCAACAGTTCGATAGCCCTTCGGCCACCACGAACACCTCCGAAGTAGTCCGAGAAAGCCCGGAAATCCCAATAAAATCAAGGATTCCGGGCTTTTTTGCGTCCAGAGTAGTCCAAGAACGGCTAGTGGAAGCCGGAAGTTTGTGGGGGCAGTTGGGGGTATGAGGCGAAAGCCAGCGTACCCCCAGCCGGAGATACCCCCAAATGCCCCTGACCGACACGCAGATCAAGGCGCTCAAGCCCGAGGCGAAAGCGCGCAAGCACGCCGACGAGAAGGGGCTTTTTCTCCTGGTGACGCCGAGCGGCGGCAAGCTGTGGCGGCTCAAGTACCGGGTTGCAGGCGGCCCGGTTCCCGGTGCATCGGGACTTGGCCGGGTTCGACTTCGAGCAGTCGAAGGTGGAGCGGGCGCTGATTCAGGAACTCGCCACGCTCGATTTCACCCCGCAGGCCCACAACGTCGTGTTCATCGGCGGCACCGGCACAGGCAAATCGCACCTAGCCACCGCGCTGGGCGTCTTCGGGATCACCCGGCACAGCAAGCGGGTGCGATTTTGCTCGACCGTTGATCTGGTCAATCTGCTCGAGTAGGAGAAGGTGGCCGGCAAAGCCGGCAAGCTCGCCTTCTCGCTGCTGCGCATGGACCTGGTGATTCTCGATGAGCTGGGCTACCTGCCCTTCAGCCAGAGCGGCGGAGCGCTGCTGTTTCACCTGCTCTCGAAGCTTTACGAGCACACCAGCGTGATGATCACGACCAACCTGAGCTTCGGCGAATGGGCAAGCGTGTTCGGCGACGCAAAGATGACCACGGCACTGCTCGACCGGCTCACCCATCACTGCCACATTGTCGAGACCGGGAACGAGTCCTATTGCTTCCGTCAGAGCTCGGCCAGCGCGCGGTCGCGGATCAAGGACCGTGAGCAATCCAAGCGCGGAACCCTTACCGAGGACGAACCGTTCTGACCAGGCGCCCGCGCAGAGAAGCCCGCTTCGGGCTACGCCCTTCGCGGGCTTCTCTGCGCACACTCGCGGTCAGCAACTCGACTACACTGAACATCGGCTGCTTCATGACGAGCAGCTAAAGTGCCTGGGTAGAATTCAATGCGCACCGCTGGGTAGTCTTAGACGCGCGCCGGCATTCAGCGTCCGGCCGAGCCTGTGGCGTTTATGGTGATTGCAATGATTGCGGCGTTCACTACGATGCAAGCATTGCAATCATCAGGAGCGCGCGATGGCGACCAATCTTGTCGTTCGTAACATCGACCCTTCAGTCGTGCAGGCTTTGAAGGAGGCGGCGGCGCGGCACGGTCGAAGCGCTGAGGCGGAGCATCGGGAAATCCTGCGGGCAGCGCTTGCCCGACCTGCGCGGCGGACCTTCAAAGACGTTCTGGCCAGCATGCCGGACGTGGGTACCGATGAAGACTTCAACCTCAGGCAGGGCTGATGTACCTGCTCGGCACCAATATCATCAGCGAGTTGCGAAAAGGTGGGCGTGCCAATCCGGGCGTGACCGCCTTTTTCGCCACCCTGGCCGCGGAGGACATCTATCTGTCGGTCCAGACAATCGGTGAGATTCGCCGGGGCCTAGAGAACATCCGTAATCGCGGTGACTGCGAGCAGGCCGCGCGACTCGAAGCCTGGCTGGATAGGGTGGTCGCTGACTATGCAGAACGTATTCTGGGCTTTGACCTCGACTGTGCTCAGCTCTGGGGCCGACTGATGTCACCGAGTCCTCAGCATCCCATCGACAAGCAGATTGCAGCCATCGCCCTCATCTACGACCTAACCGTCGTTACGCGCAACACGGAAGACTTCAAGTCGGCCGGGGTGCGGAGCATCAATCCGTTTAGCCCGCCCTTGGTGACCTGAGAGGCGAGCGGCAGCGTTCCGCTATCCTCGGTGCCTAACCGCTGGAGTGCCGAGAATCGGGAACACGGTAGTGTTCTGATCAGTGTGCAAGAGCCCGAGCTGCCGCGCAGCGAGATCCCTCACGAACCCGATTCGACCACCCGCGCCTGCGGCCGTCAGATCCGCCCCATCGGCGAGGACGTCGCCGAGAGGCGCGACTACACCCCGGGGCGCTTCACCTTCGCGCGCCACATCCGGGGCAATTGGGCGTGCGGCACGTGCGAGACCCCGGTGCAGGCATCAGGACCCACTGCCGCTGTATCGTCAGGAAGGCATCTTCGGCCGAGCCGGGTTGGCGATTCCACACGAGGGGTAGATTGTCTCCAAATTCGGAACGGTGACTTTTCAGGCGGGCTGTTTATCTCAGTCGCCTGGGCGCCGTAGAGTGCGATCCATGGACGGCGCATCACTGCGCGACTGCTGATGCAGAGGATCGGAGCCTTCGCAGGCCGGGATCGATGCTGGAGCTGGCTCGCGACAGCGCCGTCTTTCTGGAGAATTCGGATGCACGCCCTTCCTACCCTGTTCGTCTCGCACGGCGCGCCCACGTTTGCGCTCGACCCCGGCCTCGCGGGCGCGAATCTCGCCGCGCTGGGACGCCGGCTACCGCGCCCGCAGGCGGTGCTGGTGGTCTCGCCGCACTGGATGACGCGCCAGCCGCGGGTCACCCTGTCGCCGCGGCCGGAGACGATCCACGACTTCGGTGGCTTCGACCCGGCGCTCTACACGCTGCGCTACCCGGCCGCGGGTGCGCATCTCGTCGCTCGCCGCGCGCTCGAACTGCTCGCGGCGGCAGGGCTGGCCGCCGCCCCCGATGCCGACCGCGGGCTCGACCACGGCGCCTGGGTGCCGCTGATGCACCTCTACCCCGAGGCCGACGTGCCCGTGCTGCAGGTGTCGCTGCCGGTGTGGCTGGACGCCGATGGCGCCTATCAGTACGGTCGCGCACTGGCGCCGCTGGCGAACGCGGGCGTGCTGATCGTGGGTTCCGGCAGCCTGACTCATAACCTGTACGAGTTCCGCCTCGGCGATCCGCGCGCAGAAGCCTACGCGACCGAGTTCGCGCACTGGGTGCGCGACGCGGTGCTGGCGGGCGATCATGAGCGTCTGCGGCGGGCGCTCGCGATCGCGCCGCACGCACGCAGGGCGCATCCCACCGCCGAACACTACCTGCCGCTGCTGGTCGCCGCGGGCGCGGCGGCGCAGGCCGTGCCCGCGAGCGTCATCGAGGGCGGCATCGTGCATGGCGTGCTGTCGATGGATTCCTTCCTCTTCGGTGCGGACCCCGCCCTCGGCCAGGACGCCACCGGGAACACCCGGGCGGCCGACTGAGTTCCCGCGATCGACGCGGCCGCCACCACGCCGACAGCCGTGTCGCCGGGGATGATCATGGCGCGGGAGGCGACGCGTCTGCCCGCGGCCGTGGCTGCGCGGGGGCTCAAGGGCTGCGCTGGCGTGCGGCCCCAAGGAAGTGCAAGCGGAGCGAGAGCACGCTGGCCGCAGCGCTCGCGGTCATCGCCGCGGTCATGAGGGGCCGCCCGCGATCGCGCCGCAGGCCTACCGGCTGCAGGCCGGCGGCAATCGCCTCGTCGATCGTTGCGCCGGCGGCGTCGTCGAACCATTCGGCCGCGTGACGGTTGGCCGCCATGTGCGAGGGGTCGGGCCGGAACACCAGCAGCACCTTGTCGAGCATGGCCTCGTTCTTCAGGAGTTCATACTCCCATTTCACCCCCGGCGAGTCGCTCGCCACCAGCACGATGGCCTGGGCCGCGCGGGCGGCAGCGGCCAGGGTCTGCTGCCAGTCTGCGTGGTCCGAGTAATGGCGCTGCGCGCCGAAGGGCGTGCGCTTGTCGCCCGGCCGGCCGAGCGCGATCACCGGCCCGAACTGCGCGAGCTCGTCGACCAGCGCCTCGTCCAGGTTCTGGCGGAAGGACCACAGATCCAGCCAGCGCGCGGGCAGGTCCCAGGGACGCCGCCGGAAGCTGCACTGATCGTCATCGAAGCCGCGCAGGAAAAGGATCGGGCGATCCGGCGCGGAGGCCAAGGCCGGGCGCCACATCTCGCGTGCGCTCAGGCGTTTGCCGATGTGGAAGAGCGCATGGCCGAGCACGATCACGAATGCGCCGATGAGGGCCCGCGAGCGCGCGAGCACGCCGCCCGTGTAGACGACGAAGCGCGCCAGGAACAGGGCCCAGAAAGCGGGGTTCTTCAGCGCGTCAAGCCGCCACGATGACGACGGCAGGCCCGATGCGGCGGCCATGCGGACCCAGAAGCCCTGGTCGCGGAGCGCGCCGAACAGAAGCTCCCGTGGCCGGTCGCCGGCCAGCAGCAGCCGCAGACGGACGAAGCGGGCCAGCGCAAGGCAGACGAAGGCGAGGGCGACCAGCGCGGCCAGGGTGCCGAGTAGCTCCGTCAGATCGCGGTCGCCCTCCATCCAGAGCCAGACGATTCCGGCAAGCGCCGCTGCGACGAGGGCGGCGGAGAGGCCCAGGAAGACGGGGCGCGCACTCCTGCGGTCGTTGCCCGCCAGCAGACCGGACCCGAGCCATAGCAGCAGACAGGCGAAGACGCCCACGATCGCGAGCGGCTCGTCGCCGGACTCGTCGATCATCTCCAGCAGGCCGTAGCCGAGCAGCCCGCCGAAGAGCTGCCACGCCAGCGAGCCGATGGCGCATCCGCTGACCAGCGCCAGCAGCCGGAAGCGGTCCTGCCTGTCCAGCCAGTCCCAGAAGGCGAAGCCGAGTGGCGTGAGCGCGAGCAGGGCCCCGACCGCGTAGTGCCAGTCCTCGAGCAGCGGTTCGCCGCCGAAGGCCTCCGATGCCTGCTCGACGAAACGCTGCGTGCCGTATACCTCGACGAGCTGCCACAGCACCACGAAGGGCGCGGCGGCGACAAGGAAGGAGCGCCAGGTCGCCGAGCGGTCGACCTGCTCGACGATCTCCGCAAGGGGCGACACGTCGATCAGCGCGACGGTGCCCGAAGCCGCGGGGGGCGTCGCGACCGGATCGCCGTGCCGCGCATCGAACGGCGCGAGCTCGCGACCGATCGCAAGGAAGGTGCCGCAGAAGGCGAACGGGAAGCTGACGAGGCCGATGGTCGCGAGCGGACCGGAGGCTCCGCCGCCCAGCCCTGCGGGCGCAATCGCCGCGGCGGACAGCCATGCCACCATCAGCAGGGGCGGTACGAAGACCAGGCTGCGCGCGCGCCAGTGGGTGCCTGCGGTGAACGAAATCGCCGCCACCAGCCACAGGGCGGCCCCGTAGGACGGTACGGTGAAGCGTGTCAGCAGGGGCGTGATCAGCAGGATCCCGATCCAGGCCAGCGCGAGCCGTGCGACGGCCCTGGCGTCCGGCAGGCCGCGGGCGCCGGGTGCCATGAAGGCTCGGAACAGGCGGCCGGCGAAGACTGCCGCGAGGCTCCCGAGCAGGACATCCCACCCGAGGCGCGACCATTCCGCCACCGTGACGCTGTGCTCGAGCGACTCCCCGATGGCGAGCGCGAACAGGCGATCGATGAGCAGGCCGGCGAACAGCATGGCGACGAGGGTGCGCGGACGGCAACAGCCGAGCACGGCGAGGCCGAAGCAGGCGATCGGGACGAAGCTGGAGAGGCTGTAGTTGCCGAAACGGATGCTCGCGGATCCGAGCTGGACCGAGCCCGTGCTCGCCAGCCCCGCCAGGACCAGGGCCGCACCCAGGATAGCGAGGGCACCGACGGCGCGCCGCGGGCGCTCCGTCCACACCGCACCTGCCAGTGCCTCCCAGCGGATGGCAAGGAGCAGGATGAGGATGGCCGGAATCGCGAGGAGATTGACCCGGAGTTCGCCGGGTGGCGAGATCACCCGCCATGGCGCGAGGTCGAGCGCGGCGACCACCAGCAGGCAGAACCCGGCGATCGCCGGAAGGGCCGTGTCGCCGCGCAGCCAGCGCCCGGGCGGTGGCATCGAGAACCGTTGGTCGACCGCCGCGGCGACGGCCAGGGAGAGCAGCAGCGTCGCGCTCGAGACCCCGAAGCGGAGCCCGATGCCCGCATCGAGGGTGAGCCCGAGCGCGGGAAGGAGCGCGAGCGGCCACCACGCGCGCAGCACGCCGACCCCGTGCCGGGCGGCCAGCCAGCCTGCCAGCACGGGCAGGAACCAGGTGAGATCGAGACTGACCGGGAGCGCCTCGACGAACTGGATCCAGAAGGACCCGGTCATCAGCAAGCCGAGAGCCAGAACGCGGCGCCCTGAGGGCGTGTCCGGGGAAGCGTGCGCGACAGCAGACATCTTGCGACCCCCCTGACGGTGTGGCGTCCATCCCGCATGGGTGGCCCGTGACCCGGATCGAACGCTCGACCTGATATCAATATAGGCCGGCGGGGGGCGGCGGCAAGGTGGTGGATCCTGCGCGAGGCGCGGCACCGGTAGCGAGGGGCCTGCGGCTGCTCCAGAGTCGGCGCTGGTCTCTCAGTCGCCCGCGCGCCACGGCATGGCCGGTGCGACGAGCCGCGGCGCCCGGCCGTCGCCGACCGGGCCGAAGCGTGGACCGCCCTGTTCCCACTCCGCCTGCGCCTGCGCGATGTCGGCCTTGCTGTGGCCGACGAAGTTCCACCACATCAGCACCGGCTCCGCGAACGGCACGCCACCCAGCAACAGGGCGCGCCCGCCCGCCGGCAGGGCCAGACGCAGGCTGCGCCGATCCTTGCCGAGGTAGGCGAGCTCGTCGGTGCCGATGAGCTCGCCGTCGACCGTCGCCTCGCCCACGAGCGGCATCAGCCCGTATTCGAAATCCGGGTCGAGTGCGAGCGTGAGCACGTCCGCCGCGTCGCAGGCGATGTCGATGCCGACCAGCGGCGAATGGATGCGCGCCGGCGCGCTCCGCGGGCCATGGCGGCCGGCGAGCAGGGTCAGCTCGGCGCCGCCCTCGCGCCATTGCGGCAGCGCCGGGTAGTGGTCGAAGGCCGGGGCGCAATCCTTGTGCGCCGGTGGCAGGGCGATCCAGAGCTGCGCCGCGTGCAGGCGCGCGCCGTCGTGCAGGGAGTCCTCGGTGTGGGCGATGCCATGACCCGCGGTCATCAGGTTGACCTGGCCGGGGCGGATGACTTGCTCGTTGCCCAGACTGTCGCGATGCAGCACCTCGCCCTCGATCAGCCAGGTGAAGGTCTGCAGGCCGATGTGCGGATGCGCGCCGACGTGCATGCCCTTGCCGGGCTCGAATTGCACCGGGCCGGCATGGTCGAGGAAGCACCATGCGCCGATCATGCGCTGCTCGCGACTGGGGAGGGCGCGGCGGACGAGCATGCCCTCGCCGAGGTCGGCGCTGCGGGGCTGGATGCGGACGATCGTGTTCATGCGGGGTTTCCTCCTTGGGCAGCGTTGCAGGGCTCAGCGCGCTCCGCCCAGCACGCGTTTCAGCCATGCGCCGATGTCGGCGACCTCGGCCATGCACACCGAGTGGGGCATGGCGTAGGTCCGCCATTCCGGCGCGAGGCCGAGCGTCTGCAGCATCGCCAGCGCCTGCTCGCCGAGTTCGAGCGACACCACGTCGTCGTCGGTTCCGTGCGCCGCAAACACCGGGATCTGGCGGTTCGCTTCGGCGAGATCGGCGGTGATCAGCCGCGCGCTCGGGATGTAGGTGGACAGCGCGATGACGCCCGCCAGCGGCGCCGGGTGGGTGAGCGCGCTCAGGTAGGCGACCGCGCCGCCCTGCGAGAAGCCGGCAAGGATGATGCGCTCGGTCGGGATGCCGCGCGCCGTTTCGCGCTCGATCAGCTGGCGGACGAAGGCGCGCGACTCGAGCAGGCCGGCCTCGTCGATCTGCCGCGCGCCGGGCGTCAGCGAGATGATGTCGTACCAGGCGCGCATCACGTAGCCGCCGTTGCAGGTTACCGGCCGGAAGGGCGCGTGCGGGAAGATGAACCTCGCCGCCAGCCCCGCGGGCAGGCCGAGCTCGGGGACGATCGGCGCGAAGTCGCTGCCGTCGGCGCCCAGGCCGTGCATCCAGATGATCGACCACTGCGGGTTCGGTCCGGTCTCGATCTCGATCGGCGGGGTGTCGGGGGTGAAGGCGGTGTCGTCGGTCATCCGGGTCACGGTGAGTTCGGGTTGCGGGTCGGGGTTTTCCCCAGCGGGTGGGGACAGGGGTGTGGGCGAGCCTGTGGATAAGGGGCGCCGCCCCTTGTCCTCCCTCGGGGTGCGGGGTGTGCTCAATCTTGAGGCAGTATGAACCCACGAGGCGTGGAATAGTTGCGCACTGGCAGTCCGTTGCCAAAGGCATGGGGAGGCATTGCCGCTATCATGCGCACTGTTCCGCCGGGCGCGGGCATTTCCCGACTTCCCGCCTGCCTTCCGCCTGCGGCGCACTCGACGATCTCATGCAGTTCGCGTCGGCCATACCCTGGCCCGCGCACCATTTCCGGATGGCGCAGACCCCCCAGTCCCTACAGCCCAAGTGCCTGATCTTCGACCTCGAGACCGTCCCGCAAGCGGAGGGTGAGCGGCCGCGGATCATCAAGATCGGCGCGCTGCGCCCGGACACCGGCGAGACGCTCGAGCTCGACACGGGGGTTCGGCTCGATGCGGCGCTCGCGCGCCTCGATGCGATGTGCGCCGGGGCGAGCTTCGTGCTTGGGCACAACGTGCTGGCCCACGACCTGCCGGTGCTGCGCGCGCTTGCTCCGGACTCGCCGCTGCTGCAGCTTCCGGCGATCGACACGCTGCGCCTGTCGCCGCTGGCCTTTCCGCAGAACCCCTATCACCGGCTGATCAAGGACTACAAGCTGATCCGCGACAGCCTGAACTCGCCGCTGTCGGACTGCCGCTCGACGCTGACCCTGTTCGCCGACCAGCAGCTCGCATTCGACCGGCTGTTCGAGGCGAACGCCGATGAACTGCTGTGCTACCAGGCCCTGATCGCGCCGCGCACGGGGCCGGGACTGGGCAACTTCATGTTGTCGCTGACCCGGCGCATGCCGCTGGCGATCGACGAGGTCGCGGACCGTCTGCCGGCCTTGCTGGCGGAGACCGATCCCGGGCTAGCGCGCGCACTGAAGGTGTGCCGGACCCGCCTGGCGAGCCTGGTCACCGAGGACCTGCGCACGCCCGCGCTGCATTGGCCGCTCGCCTACGTGCTTGCCTGGCTGCGGGTGTCGGGCGGCAATTCGGTGCTCGCGGCCTGGGTGCGCCATCAGTTTCCGCAGGTCGGCCGGCTGATCGCCGAGCTGCGCGACCGCCCCTGCGAGGATCCCGCCTGCAGCTACTGCCGCACGACGCACGATCCCCGGCAGGAACTGAAGCGCTACTTCGGCTTCGATGATTTCCGCCACGAGGCGGACGGCGGCAGCATGCAGCACGACATCGTGCTGGCCGGCATGCGCGGCGAGTCGGTGCTGGCGGTGCTCGCCACCGGGGGCGGCAAGTCGATCTGCTATCAGCTGCCGGCGCTCAACCGCTACCACCGCAATGGCAGCCTCACGGTGATCATCTCGCCCCTGCAGTCGCTGATGAAGGACCAGGTGGACGGCCTGCTCGCGCGCAACGTCCAGTGCGCCGCCGCCCTGAACGGCCTGCTGACGATGCCCGAGCGCGCCGACGTGCTGGAGAAGATCCAGATGGGCGACGTCGGCATGCTGCTGGTGTCGCCCGAGCAGTTCCGCAACACGGCCTTCCGCAAGGCGATCGCCAACCGCCAGATCGGCGCCTGGATCTTCGACGAGGCGCACTGCCTGTCGAAGTGGGGCAACGACTTCCGCCCCGACTACCTGTACGCGGCGCGCTTCATCCGCGAGTTCTCGGGCGCGGGCACGCTGGCGCCGATCGGCTGCTTCACCGCTACCGCCAAGCAGGACGTGCTGGACGACATCCGCAAGCATTTCCTCGACGAGCTCGGCGTGCGCTTCGCGTCCTTCATCGGCACGCCCGAGCGGCCGAACCTGCATTTCGAGGTCTTCCCGGTGAGCGCGGGGGAGAAGTTCGCGCGCGCGCACGCCTTGCTCGCCGAGGAGCTCGGCGATCGCGCGGGCGGCGCGGTGGTCTTCGTCGCCAGCCGCAGGAAGGCGGAGGAGCTGGCCGATTTCCTCATCGGGCAGAACTGGACCTGCAAGCACTTTCACGCCGGGCTGCAGCCGCACGAGAAGAAGGACATCCAGGACGACTTCATCGGCGGCGAGCTGCGCGTGATCGTCGCCACCAACGCCTTCGGCATGGGCGTGGACAAGCCGGATGTGCGCCTGGTGATCCATGCCGACATCCCCGGCTCGCTGGAGAACTACCTGCAGGAAGCCGGCCGCGCCGGGCGTGACCAGGACGACGCGCGCTGCGTGCTGCTCTACGACCCGCAGGACATCGAGACCCAGTTCGGGCTCGGCGAGCGCTCGCGGCTGAGCTACAAGGACATCCAGCAGATCCTCAAGAAACTGCGTTTCGAGGCCTCGCGACGCAAGGGCGGGCAGGTGGTGATCACGGCCGGTGAGATCCTCCAGGACGAGGCGGTGCAGACCAGCTTCGAGGCGGACGACCGCGACGCCGAGACCAAGGTCGTCACCGCGATCGCCTGGCTCGAGCGCGGGCAGTTCCTGCGTCGCGACGAGAACCACACGAAGGTGTTTCCAGCGAAGCTGTGTCTGACCGAGGAAGATGCGGCAAAGCGGCTCGAGCATGCGCGGTTGCCGCAGCGCCGACTCGAGGAGTTCCGTGCGATCCTGAACTACCTTTACTCGGCCGAGGCCGACGAACGCGTCAACACCGACCAGCTGATGCTGCTGACCGGGCAGACCAGCGAGGAGGTCAGCGCGGCGCTGCGGCAGCTCGAGGCGCTCGGCCTGCTCGAGAACGATGCGCAACTCACGCTCTACGTCCGCCACGGCATTGCGGGCGCGGCGACCGAGCGCCTCGAGCACTGCCTTGCGCTCGAGCGCGCGCTGTTCAAGGTCCTGCGCGAGCTGGCGCCCGATGCGGACCATGGGCGCTGGCAGGACTTGAATCTGACGCCGCTCACCGCCGCCCTGCGCGCGCGCTGCGAGCAGCCCGAGCTGCTGCCGCTGCATGTGTCGCGCCTGCTGCACAGCCTGGCGCTCGACCGCGACGGCGACAGCCAGCAGCGCAGCAGCTTCGAGCTCAGGCAGGTGAATCGCGAGCACCTCAAGCTGCGCATCCGGGGTGGATACACCTGGTCGCAGGTCGAGGGGCTGGGTGACAAACGGCGGCGCATCGCGGCGGCGGTGCTGCCCTGCCTGCTCCGCAAGCTCCCACCCGGGCAGCGCGGCAAGGACCTGCTGGTGCACACCACCTTCGGCGAGCTGCAGCACCTGCTCGAAGCGGACCTGGAGTTGTCCGCGACGATCAAGCCGGAGCAACGCTTGAAGGCGCTGGAGCACGTGTTGCTCTACCTCCACCACCAGGAGGTGCTGACGCTCAACCACGGCATGACGGTGATGCGGCGGGCGATGACGATCGACATCAACCCGGACAAGCAGAGCCAGCGCTACGTGAAGGACGACTTCCAGCGCCTCGACGAGCACTACCGCGAGCGCCGCATCCAGGTGCACGTGATGCGCGAATACGCCGAGGTCGCGCTGCGCGAGATGGCCGACGCCCTGAGGCTGGTGATGCACTACTTCACCCGCAGCAAGGACGACTTCCTGCGCGCCTACTTCCCGGGCAAGGAGGAGATCCTGCAGCTGGCGACCAGCGAGGGCTCGTGGAAGGCGATCATCGACGCGCTGAACCCGACGCAGAAGGCCATCGTCACTGACCACCAGGACCGCAACCGCCTCGTCCTCGCCGGCCCGGGCTCGGGCAAGACGCGGGTGGTGGTGCATCGCATCGCCTATCTGCTGCGCGTGCGGCGGGTGCCGGCCGCGGCGATCATCGCGCTCACCTTCAACCGCCATGCCGCCAACGAGATCCGCAAGCGCCTGTTCGCCCTTGTCGGCAACGATGCGATCGGCATCACCGTGCTCACCTACCACGCGATGGCGATGCGGCTCACCGGCACCAGCTTCGATCGCCGTGACAAGGTGGAGGAGGGCGAGCTCGACGCCGTCCTCGACCGTGCCGCCGAACTGCTCGAGGGCCGCGCAGCAGCGGAAGGCGAGGACGATCTGCGCGAACGCCTGCTGCAGGGCTATCGCTACATCCTGGTGGACGAATACCAGGACATCGACGACCGCCAGTACCGGCTGGTCAGCGCTCTCGCCGGGCGGCACGATGACCAGGACGGCGAGCTGTGCATCCTCGCCGTCGGCGACGACGACCAGAACATCTACCAGTGGCGCGGCGGCAGCAACCGCCACATCGGGCGCTTCTGCGAGGCGTTCGGCGCGCAGATCAGCTACCTGGTCGAGAACTACCGCTCCAGCCGGGCGATCATCGTCGCAGCCAATCATCTGATCGCGCACAACGCCGCGCGGCTCAAGGCCGAGCAGCCGATCCGCATCGACCCGGCGCGGGCGGCCGTTCCACCCGGGGGCAGGTGGGAGGCGCTCGACCCCGCGCGCCGCGGCAGTGTGCTGAGGCTGCGCGTTGCCGGGGCCGACCGTCCGTGCGGCAACCTGCAAGCCCAGGCGGTGGTGGCCGAGCTCGAGCGGCTGCGCGCGCTGGAGGAACGCGACGACTGGCAGGGACTCGCCGTGCTGGCGCGCAGCCACCGCTACCTGTGGCCGGTGCAGGCCTTGTGCGAGCGCGAGGACATCTCGTACTTCCTCGCCGCCGACAAGCAGAGCGGCCTGCCGCTCACCCGGCAGCGCCCCTTCGTTGGTCTGGTCGCGCATCTGCGCGGCCTCGGCGCGTCTGCGCTCACGGCTGCCGCAGTGGCCGAGATCGCCCGCGAGCGCATCGCCGATCCGATCTGGCAGGCGTTCTTCGCCACGGCCTGCGCGCAGCTCGGCGGCGAATACGGCGAGTGCCAGCTTGCGCCCGCGACGGTGATCGACTGGCTCTTCGACTACGCGCGCGAGATCCGCCAGCAGCCGCGCCCGGGGCTCTTCCTCGGCACGGTGCATGCGGCCAAGGGGCTGGAGTTCCGCCATGTCGTCCTGCTGGATGGAAACTGGGAGGCTTCATCCGAGCAGCTGGACGAGACCCGCAGGCTCTACTACGTCGGCATGACTCGCGCGGAGGAGACGCTGACGCTGTGCGAGTTCGACCTCGGCAACGCTTTCGTCGCCGCGCTCGGTGGATGCACCCAGCTCCGTCGCTTCGAAGGCAGGCACGATCCGGCGCTGGATGTGCAGTACCAGGTGCTGAGCCTGGGCGACGTCGATATCGGCTTCGCCGGGCGACACCATGCCGGTGCGCCGGTGCATGCGGCGATCGCCGCACTGGAGCCCGGCGACCCCTTGGTGTTGCGCGCGGACGGTGATCGCTACGCGCTGTTCGATCTGCTCGGCAACAAGGTCGGACGCACGGCCAAGGCTTTCAGGCTCGCCCTGGACCACGCGTGCTGCGAGGTTGCCGGCATCGTCGTCCGCTACAAGGAAGAGACCGAGCCGGCCTACATCGACCGCGTGAAGTGCGAGCGATGGGAAGTGGTGGTGCCCAGGCTGCGTGGCGGTCCGCTCGAGGCGGCGCCCTGATGTGCAGCATCCCGGCCGCGCGGCCTTTCTCGCGCTGGACCGGAAGGAGTCATCCAACAGGCGCCTGAGGTCGCAGGGGCCTGTGCAGGCATCGCCTATAATGCGGCCCCGCCCCGATGATCAAGCCGCCGCCATGCGCCACAACCTGAAGGTTCCGTTCGCCGAGAAAGACCAGGCCAAGAAGCTCGGCGCGCGCTGGGACGCGGCGCGCAAGCTGTGGTACGTCGAGGCTGGGCGCGATCTGGGCCCGTTCTCGCGCTGGCAGCCCACCCCGCATGACGGCTCGGTGGCGGCGCCATCCGGCCCCGCCCCGCGACGCAGCCCGCCCGCGCAGGCGACGAGCGAGGGGAAGGTACAGGTGGGAAGCCGCTTCGTTGTGCTGCCGCGGGTGTGTGAATGCCTGCCGTGGGATGACTGCGACAAGTGCCGGCTGGAGGCCTGGCCCGAGCCTCGGGCGGGGCGCTGATCAGAACACTACCCAGGCCGACCAGCGCGTGCTGCGCTGGCGGCCTCATGAGCTGCGGGGCCGCCACCGGGCCCTTCTCCCGTGAAGGGGCAGGGCGCGGGCGCGTGCGTCTCAGTTCGCGCCGTCGCGAGGGGGCAGCGCTGCGGTCATGACCCGGTTGCGGCCGGCCTGCTTGGCCTGGTACATGGCGCCGTCCGCGCGCTTGAGCGCGCTCTCGAGGCCCTCGCCCTCGCCGAGCGGCGTGACACCGGCGCTGAACGTGATGACGACCTTCTGCTGGTCGGCCATGAAGAACTCGCGCGTGAGTTCGCGCTGCAGGCGAACGAGGGCCTGCTGGGCATCGGTTTCGGCCGTCTCGGGGAGGAGGATGACGAACTCCTCGCCGCCGAAGCGGGCCAGCACGTCCTGCGGGCGAAGGTGCTGGCGCACGACCTTGGCCAGGTGGACGAGGGCATCGTCGCCGGCCTTGTGGCCGAGGCTGTCGTTGAGCTTCTTGAAGTGGTCGATGTCGAGCAGGGCGACGGCAAGCCGGCTGCCGCGGCGCTGCGCGCGCGCCGACTCGGTCTTGAACATCTCCTCCAGCCCGCGGCGGTTGAGCGCGCCGGTGAGCTGGTCGTGGCGCATCAGGCGACTGGTTTCCTCGAGCTCGGCCTGCAGGCTGGCGATGCGCTGCTCGGCTTCGGTTGCCTGCTGGCGTGCCGTGAGCAGTTCGTCGCGCGAGCGTCGGGCCTCTTCCTGGATGCTGCGGGTCTCGTTCATCACTTCGTCGAGCAGGGGGCCGATCTCGGTGATGTCGCGCGCCTGGGCGATGCGCTGGGCGCAGGTGCCGATGCGGTCGTGGTAAGCGCCGGTGCTCTCCGAGAAGCGCGCGAGCTGATCGACGAAGCCGGCGAGCATGTCGCGCAGGTGACGCTGGGTTTCGACAAGCGTGTGCTTGAGCTGCCCCTGTTTGAAGATCAGCTCCTTGAGGCGGCGCCCGGCGTCGTCGATCTTGCGCGGATCCGGCTTGCTGTCGACGACCTCGCGCAGCATCTCGATCTGGCCGCTGAGCCACTGGTCGTCGAGCACGAGCTCGTCGATGTTGCGAAGCAGCAGGCGCAGCAGTTCGAGCAGGCCGGCGTGGATCTCGGCGTCATCGGCCGCAGCGAGCTCGATGTCGCGCGCGAACGTGCGCAGGCGCTCGCCGAACTCGCGCAGCGCTGCCGGGGTCGCGTGGAGGTCGAGCTCCGTCGACAGGGCGGTCGCCGTTTCCAGCAGCTCGGGGTGCTCCTGCAGCATCGCGGGGACTGCCTTGCGCAGGCTCAGACGCAGGAGTTCGCGCAGGGTGTCGGCAAGTTCGGCGCCGGTGGCTGCAAGCGCCTGAGGCAGGGGCGTGGCCTGCGTGGCGCTGGCCGGGGCGGTTGTGGCGCTGGCCGTAGGGGCGGTCGCCGTACGCGTCGCGGCGCCACCGGCAGTGGCATCGACGCGCTCGCCTTGAGCCCCCTCGGTGGCCTCCGCGCGGGGGGCTTCGTCCTCGGTGCCGCCCTGGCTCCAACCGCGCAGCAAGCCCTGCAGCCGGCTGTAGAGGGTGGCGGGGTCGGCCGCGTTGAGTACGCGGTCGAGCGATTCGCGCTTGCGCGCCGTGGTCCAGCCGGTGTGGCGGGCCTCCCACTGCCGGAGCAAGCTGGCGATCAGCTCGTTCCAGACTGGCTGCTCGCCGAGCTTGAGGCCTTCGAGGTAGCGCTCGAGCGCGGTTTCGGCGGCCTTCATCTTGCCGTCCGTCAGGGCCTGGTCGAGCTGGCGGGCGTTGCGCTGGCGTTCGGCGTTGTCGCGCGGCAGGCGCTTGGCGAGCTTGCGGACGAAGGCTTCGGGCAGGGCGTCGTCGTCGGGTCGTGTGCCGGCGATCTCGTGGTAGAGCTTGCGGTAGTTGTCGGGTGTGGGTGCCACCCGGCGCATCGCGAGCTGGCGCAGGGTTTCGCGGGCAATCTCGGAGGGGTTGCTGATCGTGGGCATGATGGTCGTCGACGAAGCCGGGTCGAAAAGATCTTCGCGGCATTATAGGGACGAGCCGAGCGGGGACTGCGTGCCATTCTGCACGCGCGCCCGAGTCCCGCGCATCACGGATGGATCATGCGGAATTGGGTGTCGGGGCGAGGGCCGCCCTCAGGCCGAGGAGGGACCCGGGCCAGTGCGGCCGTCACGATCGAGCGGCTCGCCGCGGCGCCGGTTCAACGCGGGGCGTCTTCGTCCGGCAGCTCGTAGCGGTCGGCGACATACGCCGGACCCTTCATCACGAAGACGATGAAGGCGCCGATCGCTACCGTGAATACCACCGTCCAGTGCAGCACGACCGCTGCGAGCACCCAGATGTCGATCATCTGCAAGGCGCGGGCGGTGTCCATGCTTGCGTCGCCCCACCAGAACAGCCGTGCCAGCAGGGAAACCGAGACGCATGCCGCCGTGCCGAAAAGCGTGATCATCGGCAGGCGCGCGAGCACCTTGCGTTCCAGGCCCGCGGGTTCGGTGCGGGAGCCGGGCAGTCGCCTCCAACGCTTTTCCATGGCTGTTCCTTCGTTACATAGCGGGCTGCACCCGTCGGGCGCGCCATGCGCCCGCGGAGACGGTCGGCAAAATGGGCAGTGCCGGCGACGATGCCGCGGGCGCGGCGTTAGAATAGCGCCGTTATCCGACTCCCCCGTTCTGCGTCGCGTCGACTCCGAGGGCCGTCGGTTTCCCATGATCCGCTCCACATTGACCCGCTCTACCGTACCTGAGTTCTCTCCGAAATGACCCCTGATCAAGCCGATACCGGCGTCGAAGCGCCCGGCGTCCCGGAGCAGCACGACACCGCGCCCGCGCGCGTCGAGCCGCGCGCCATGCTCAAGCACCTCCAGGCCGAATCTCCCGCGTTCCGCGACTGCAAGCCGCTGGCGCTGAGGATCGACGCGGCCATCCTGACGCGCTTTCCGGCGTTCGACCGCAAGAACCTGCGCGTGGCGTTGCGCATGTACACGGCGTCGACCAAGTACCTGAAGGCGGTCGAGCGAGGCACCGAGCGCTTCGACCTCGATGGAAATCCGGCCGGGGAGGTGACGGCCGAGCAGCGCGAACATGCCGCGGCGACCTTGAAGGAACGTTTTGCAGCCGTCGCCAAGCAGCAGCGAGAGAAGCGCGAGGCCGAGGAAGCCGAGCGCCGCCGCGAGGAAAAGCTCCGCCAACTGGTCAGCAAGTTCGGCCGTTGAGCCTGGCGGGGCGTGAGGCTGCCTCAGCGAAGGTCGCGCTTGACGGCCTCGGCGCGGGTCATCCAGGCGCTGGCGCCCGCCGCGACCGCTACGGCGAGCCCGCCGCCAATGTGGCCGGTGCCGATCATGAGGCCGGCCAGCAGGCCGAGTGCCATGAGGCTCTTGCTGGTGCGCGATTCCATGCTGCCCTCCACTGTTTGTACTGTGTGAAGAACTGTATATAAAAACAGGTGTGCGCGCAAGCTGTCGCGTGCCGCCCAACAGCCGGGCATGCGCTATAATCGGCGCCCGTTGCCGGCATAGCTCAGTTGGTAGAGCAGCGCACTTGTAATGCGAAGGTCGGGGGTTCGACTCCTCTTGCCGGCACCAGATTTCGAAGTTTCTTGTGCGACGCAGAAAAAACCTTGATTTTCAGCAGCGCCTTGTATATAGTTTCGTTTCTCCGACGCGGGGTGGAGCAGTCTGGCAGCTCGTCGGGCTCATAACCCGAAGGTCGCAGGTTCAAATCCTGCCCCCGCAACCAAACAAAGCAGAACGCCAATCCCTCGGGATTGGCGTTCTGCTTTTCTGCGCGCCGATCGCGTCAGTCGAAGCTCACCACGACCTGCCCCGCCTGAACATTGTCGCCCCTGGCAACGTGGAAGGTGGCAATGCGGCCCGCAATGGGAGCGGTGATGTTGGTCTCCATCTTCATGGCCTCGAGCACCATCAGCGCGTCGCCGACCTGCAGTTGCTGGCCCGGTTGCGCGATCAGGCGCACGACGATACCCGACACCGGGCTACGGCATACCTTGTCTTCCTCGGCGTCCGCGCCGTCGCTCGCCACAGGTGTGGGTGGGGCGCTGGCGACACTGCCGGGCAGCACCGCCGAACCCACCGGATAGGCGGGGGGCAGGTTGGCGTTGTCGGTTTCGGCGACCTCGACATCGACGTCGAAGGTCTTGCCGTTGAGGGTGATCCTGAGTTTCACGGCGAAATTCCTCTCAATGCACGCGGTGCGACGCCTGGATGTGCACGCGTCCGACCTGGGCCCAGGTGGCCGAATGCACCAAGCGCACTTGGCGGATGTGGGCGCGGACGCCCAGGAAGGCGGCGATCGCAGCCGAGATGGCGAGCATTTCCTCTTCGCTCACGGCGTCGGCCTCGGGCGGGCGGCCGGCCGGTTCCGGCGCCTGCGCCACATCGGCGAGACGCGATTCGAGCGTGGCGATGCGTCCGCCGAGCGCGCGCACTTCGGCGCGCAGGGCTTCGATCACCTGCAGCAGTCTGTCATGATCGGTCATCGCGCTGTCCTTACAAGGGCATCAGTCCGTGCTTCTTGTGCGGCCGCGGCTCGCGCTTGGTGCGCAGGTACTCGAGCGCCTGGGCGACGTGGCGGCGCGTCTGGGCAGGCTCGATCACGGCGTCGACCAGGCGGCGTTCGGCGGCGACGTATGGGTTGGAGAACGTCTCCCGGTATTCGTGGATGAGGGCCCGGCGTCGCTCGTCCGGATCTTCGGCCTCGTCGATCTCCTTGTGGAACACGATCTCGGCTGCGCCTTCGGCGCCCATCACCGCGATCTCGGCGGTCGGCCAGGCGAACACGCGGTCGGCGCCGAGGTCCTTGCTGCACATCGCCACATAGGCGCCGCCGTAGGCCTTGCGCAGGATCACGGTGATCTTGGGCACGGTGGCCGAGGAGTAGGCGAACAGCAGTTTGGCGCCGTGGCGGATGATGCCGCCGTACTCCTGCGCGAGGCCGGGCAGGAATCCGGGCACGTCGACGAAGGTGACGAGCGGGATGTTGAAGGCATTGCAGAAGCGGATGAAGCGCGCGGCCTTGTCGGAGGCGTCGATGTCGATCACGCCCGCCTGTACGAGCGGCTGGTTGGCGACGATGCCGATGGTTCCGCCGCTCACGCGCGCGAAGCCGATGACGATGTTCTGCGCGTGTCCCGCCTGCACCTCGAGGAAGTCGCCGAAATCGACGATGCCGGCGATCACCGTGCGCACGTCGTAGCCCTGGCGCGCCTCCGCAGGCACCAGTGCCTCGAGCGCCGGGTTGGGCTCGACGCGGCGGTCGCCCTCGATCTGCGGCGGATCTTCCAGGTTGTTGCCGGGCAGGAAGCTCAGCAGCTTCTGGCACAGGAGCACGGCGTGGCGGTCGTCCTCGGCGATGAAGTGGATCACCCCGGAGTGGCGCATGTGGGCGTCCGGTCCGCCGAGTTGCTCGGCGGTCACGGTCTCGCCCGTGACCTGCTTGATGACCTGTGGTCCGGTGATGAAGAGTTGTGCCTGGCGGGTCTGGATGATGAAGTCGGTGAGCGCGGGGCTGTAGGCGGCGCCACCCGCACACGGGCCGCAGATCAGCGAGATCTGCGGCACCACGCCCGAGAGCAGCACGTTGGCGTGAAATACCTTGCCGTAGCCGGACAGCGCATCGATGCCCTCCTGCACGCGCGCGCCACCCGAATCGTTGATGAAGACGAAGGGCGAGCCGGTCTTGAGCGCCATGTGCATGATGTCGGCGACCTTGCCGCAATGGACCTCGCCGGCCGAGCCCCCGGCGACGGTGAAGTCCTGGCTGGCGAGGTGGATCAGGCGACCGCCGACGGCGGCCGCGCCGGTCACCACGCCGTCGGCGGGCAGGGTCTTGTCCGCCATGCCGAACAGGGTGCCACGGTGTGCGGCAAAGAGGCCGGTCTCGTCGAAGCTGTCGGGGTCGACGAGCGCGCCGATGCGTTCGCGCGCGCTCAGCCTGCCGGCCTTGCGTTGCCTGTCGAGGCGGTCGGCGCCGCCGCCGAGCTCGGCGGCAGCGCGGCGACGCTGCAGATCGGCGATCTTGTCCTGCATGGTGTTCATGGGGGGCTCCTGGATTCCCTTGGGGCGCGCGTCCGGACGGGGGGCGGTGGTGGGCATCAGCCCACCGGTGTGACCGAGACGCGATGCGAGCGTCCGTTCAGGGTCACGTCGTAGCTGACCGTAGCGTGCAGCGGCGCGGCAGCGGCCGCATTGGCGCTGGGTCCCGGGGCGCTGCCAGGCGCTGCGGGGGGCGCGGTCTTGCCGAGATTCTTCGGTCCCTCCGCGCGGCTGGCGAAGAACTTCGGGGCGACCTGCGGGAACATGGCGTGGGTCAGCACGTCCTCGTCACTGCCATCGCTGCCCGGCAGGGCGAGCGTGCTCTCGCGCAGGGATTGCCATTCTGGCTGCAGCAGGTCGGCGGGGCGGCAGTCGATGGGCTGCTTGCCGCCCTGGCGCTCGGCAAGGGCGACGACCTCGGGGTCGCGGGCGCCCGGCGCCTGGCCGTAATAGCCGAGCATGAGGTCGGCGAACTCGCCGGACATCGCCTTGTAGCGCCCCATCATCACGTTGAACACGGCCTGCGTGCCGACGATCTGGCTCGATGGCGTGACCAGCGGCGGGAAGCCGGCGTCCTCGCGCACGCGCGGCACCTCGATCAGCACCTCCTTGAGGCGGTGTGCCGCGTTCTGCTGCTTCAGCTGGCTCTCCATGTTGGAGATCATGCCGCCGGGGATCTGGCTGTCGAAGATGTCGGTGTCCACGCCGTGGATGTTGGACATGAACTCGGCGTAGCGCGGGCGAACGCTGGCGAAGTGGTCGCGCACGCGGCGCAGGCAGTCCTTGTCGAGGCGGGCCTCGAAGCCGGTGCCCTCGAGCATCTCGACCAGGCTTTCGGTGGGGTTGTGGCCGGGGCCGAGGCTGAGCGAGCTGATCGCGGTGTCCACGCAGTCGGCGCCGGCCTCGATCGCCTTCATCAGGCTCACCAGGGTGACGCCGGTGGTGGCATGGGTGTGCACATGCACCCGCACGCCGGCGCCGCAGCGTTCCTTGATACCCCTGACGATATCGTAGGCGGGCTGCGGCTTGAGCAGCGCGGCCATGTCCTTGAGGCAGATCGAGTCGCAGCCGAGCTCGACCAGGCGCTCGGCCATGTTCACGAAGCCCTCTACGGTGTGGAGCGGGCTCACGGTGTAGCAGATCGTGCCCTGGGCGTGCTTGCCGGTGCGGCGCACGGCGGTGATGGCGCGCTGCAGGTTGCGGATGTCGTTGAGGGCGTCGAAGACGCGGAATACGTCCATGCCGTTTTCGGCGGCCTTGTCGACGAAACGGTCCACCACCATGTCCTGGTAGTGGCGGTAGCCGAGCAGGTTCTGCCCGCGCAGCAGCATCTGCAGGCGCGAGTTCGGCAGCAGGCGGCGGAAGGTGCGCAGGCGTTCCCAGGGGTCTTCGTTGAGGAAGCGGATGCAGGCGTCGAAGGTGGCGCCGCCCCAGCACTCGACAGACCAGTAGCCGGCGCGATCGATGTCGGCGCAGGCGGGGACCATGTCCTCGAGTGCCATGCGGGTGGCGAGCAGGCTCTGGTGCGCGTCGCGCAGGGCGAGTTCGGTGACGTCGATGGTGCGTTTCATTTGGGGGCCTGTGCAGGGGCGTCGCGCCGTGTTGATGCGGTCGGTGGCGCGGCTGCGTCGTTATTTGTGCACTGCAACTATATGCCCGCGGCGCGTTGCATGCATGATCTGTGTCAATCAATTTGCGTGCGACGTGCAGGTGGGCACGCTCGCAGGCGCGGGGCGAGGTGTCGCCGGGGCATCGGAGCATTGTTGCGAATCCACGAACATTGCTGCTCAGGGAATGGGGTTTATCTGAGCATGGATTACAAAGACAATCACGGGCCGAAATCCGTCGCCGAGCAAGCTGCAATGAACCAAGCCCGCTTCAACCCCTACCTGCTCCTCGTGCTCGCGTCCCTGTTCTGGGCCGGCAACATGGTCATGAGCCGTGGCCTGCGCGCCGACCTGCCGCCGGTCGCGCTTGCGTTCTGGCGCTGGGTGGTCGCGTTTGCCTGCGTGCTGCCGCTGGCCTGGCCGCATTTCAGGTCGCAGTGGCCGCTGCTGCGGGCGGCCTGGAAGCAGGTGGTTTTCCTCGGCATCTTCGGTGTCGGCTTCTACAACACCTTCTCCTACGTTGCGGTGCAATACACCACGGCGACCAGTGCGACCCTGCTCAACTCCTTCATCCCGGTGGCCACGATCGCGCTTGCCTTCGCCTTTCTCGGTAAGCGACTCACGCGTCCGGAGGCGGTCGGCGTCGGCGTGTCGCTGCTCGGCGTGGTGACGTTGATCGCACGTGGCAGCCTCGACACGCTGCTGGCGCTCGAGCTCAACACGGGTGACCTGTGGATGCTGGTCGCCGTGCTGACCTGGAGCATCTACACGGTCGGCTTGCAGTGGCGGCCGAAGGGTGTGCATCCGATGCTCCAGCTTGCCGCCTTCGTCTTCGTCGGGCTGCTGGTGATGGCGCCGATGTATGCGTGGGAGCTGTCGAGCGGGCGTTCGGTGGTTCTGCATGCCGGCTCGGTGGCCGGCATCCTCTATGCGGGCGTGATCGCGGCCTTTCTCGGATTCGTCTGCTTCAATGCGGGCGTGATCGCGGTGGGACCTTCGGTCGGATCCTTGTTCATCCACCTGCAGCCGGTGTTTGCCGCGATCCTGTCTACGCTGCTGCTCGGGGAGTCTCCGGCCTGGTTCCACTATGTGGGCATGACGCTCGTGCTGGGTGGTATCGCGCTCACGATGCGCCAGCCACGCTGATTCCCCGGGTTCGTTCATCGGCCGACGAACCGGCGCCTGAGCGCGCGCAGTGCGGGATGCAAAAGCCCGTTCCCGCGCCGTTAAAAATTTGCACAAATATAGTTTGGTAGAATGGAGGCTCGCTAACCAGACAGGAAGTTCAATGTGCGGAATTGCAGGTGAGTTGAGATTCGACGGCAACACCCCCGACCTCGCGGCGCTGGCGCGGATGAACGCGCAGCAGCAGGCGCGCGGGCCGGACAACGGCGGCGTGTTCGCGCAGGGCGCGCAGGCCTGGGGCCACCGCCGGCTGAAGATCATGGACCTGTCCGAATCGGCGCAGCAGCCCATGGTCGATCCCGAGCTCGGCCTGGGCATCGTGTTCAACGGCGCCGTCTACAACCACCCCGAGCTGCGCCGCGAGCTCGAGGCCAAGGGCTACCGCTTCTACTCCCACGGCGACACCGAGGTGCTGCTCAAGGCCTACCACGCCTGGGGCGAGGACTTCGTCACCCGGCTCAACGGCATGTTCGCATTCGCGATCTGGGAGCGCGACAGTGGCCGCGTGCTGCTCGGCCGCGACCGGCTGGGCATCAAGCCGCTGTATTACGCGCCGATCGAGGGCGGGCTGCGCTTCGCATCCGCCTTGCCGGCGCTGCTGGCGGCGGGTGGGGTCGACACCACGATCGATCCGGCGGCGCTCAATCACTACCTTTCCTTCCACGCCGTGGTGCCGGCGCCGCACACGCTGCTGGCCGGCGTGCGCAAGCTCGCCCCGGGCACGCTGATGCGCATCGAGCCCGATGGCTGGCGCAGCGAGCGCAGCTTCTGGGCGCTGGACTACGCCCGCGACGCCGCCGACGAGTCACGCAGCTTCGAGGATTGGACCGAGATCCTGCTCGACGGCCTGCGCTCCGCGGTCAGGCGCCGCCTGGTGGCGGACGTGCCGGTGGGTGCCTTGCTGTCGGGCGGGGTGGACTCCAGCCTCATCGTCGGCCTGATGGCCGAGGCCGGGGTCAAGGATCTGCGCACCTACAACGTCGGCTTCGCCGATGTCGGCGGCGAGAAGGGCAACGAGTTCGAATACGCCGACATCGTCGCGCGGGAATTCGGCACGGTGCACGAACGCATCTTCGTGCCAGAGCAGGAACTGCTCACCCGCCTGCCCGAGGCGGTGGCGGCGATGAACGAACCCATGGTGAGCCACGACTGCATCGGCTTCTATCTGCTCTCCGAGGCGGTGAGCCGGCACAGCAAGGTGGTGCAGAGCGGGCAGGGCGCGGACGAGGTGTTCGGCGGCTATCACTGGTACCCGAAGCTCGCCGGCAGCGCCGACCCGGTGGCCGATTATCTGGCGGCTTTCCGCGACCGCGACTACGAGGAATACCTGCGCACCGTTAATCCGCGGTGGCACGGCGTGGATGCGAGTGCGGCCTTCGTCGCCGCGAGCTTCAACGCCCCGGGTGCGGACGATCCGGTGGAGAAGGCGCTGCGCCTGGATACCACGGTGATGCTGGTCGACGACCCCGTGAAGCGCGTGGACAACATGACCATGGCCTTCGGGCTGGAGGCGCGCGTGCCCTTCCTCGATCACGAGCTGGTCGAGCTCGCCGCGCGCATCCCGGCGCGCCACAAGCTCGCGCACGGCGGCAAGGGCGTGCTGAAGGAAGCGGCGCGCAAGGTGATCCCCGGCGCGGTGATCGACCGTCCCAAGGGCTACTTTCCGGTGCCCGCGCTCAAGTACCTGCAGGGCCCGGTGCTCGAGCGCGTGCGCGACGCGCTGTCCAGCCGTTCGGCGCGCGAGCGCGGGCTGTTCCGCCAGGACTACGTCGACATGCTGCTCGCCGACCCGTCCGCCCACATCACGCCGCTGCGTGGTTCCAAGCTCTGGCAGCTCGGGCTGCTGGAGTGGTGGCTGCAGACCCATGTGGGCTGAGGACAAGGCACCATGATCCGCAAGCACATCGCGCGCGCCCTGCGCGCCGAGCAGCGCAGCGCGCAGCTGGCCGTGCATCGGCCTGCCGGTCAGCCCGAGCCGGCAGGCGCGCCCACCGACGTCGTCATCGAATGCGGCTGGGGGCGACTGCTGCCGGCGCAGACCTGGCGCGATGCCGCGAGCCTGGCCGAGGCCCTGCTCGCCGAGCGCCCCGGCCAGCGCGACATCGCCTTTTACGTCGAGAAGCCGCACGTGGTCGTGGCGCACGCGCCGCAGCAGCTCTTCCTCGACCCTTCCGAGGCCTTCCGGCTCAACCTCGCCACCTTTCGCGGGCGCTCGCAGCGCGCCGGGCGCAGCGGCTTCACGCTGCGCCGGCTGCGTACGCGCGCGGATGTGGCGGCGATCAACGTGCTCTACCGCGCGCGTCGGATGGTGCCGGTGGATGCGCAGGCGGTCTGGAAGGCCCGCGCCAGCCGGGCGATCACGTACGCGCTTGCCGAGGACCGCGCCAGCGGCGAGGTGATCGGCGTGGCGATGGGTCTTGACCATGTCGAGGCCTTCGCCGATCCGCAGCACGGCGCCAGCCTGTGGGCGCTGGCGGTGGCGCCGCAGGCCGAGCATCCGGGCGTGGGCGAGGCGCTGGTGCGCTATCTGGCCGAGCACTACCAGGCGCGCGGGCGCGAGTGGATGGACGTGTCGGTGCTGCATGACAACGAGCAGGCGATCGCGCTCTACGACAAGCTCGGCTTCCAGCGCATCCCCGCGTTCGCGGTCAAGCGCCGCAACGCGATCAACGAGCCGCTGTTCATCGGCGGCGGCGAGGCGCTGCAGGATCTCAATCCCTATGCCCGCCTGCTCGTCGACGAGGCGATCCGGCGCGGCATCCACGCCGAGGTGATCGACGCCGCGAACGGCTACTTCCGCCTTACCCTGGGCGGGCGCAGCATCGTCTGCCGCGAGTCGCTGTCCGAGCTCACCAGCGCGGTGGCGATGAGCCGCTGTCAGGACAAGCGCGTGACCCTGAAGCTGCTTGCGGGCGAGGGGCTCGCGGTGCCGCGCCAGGCCGATGCCGATGACGAGGCCGGCTGGCAGACGCTGTTCGCCGAGCTCGGCGCGGTGGTGGTCAAGCCGGTCGAGGGCGAGCAGGGCAAGGGCATCAGCGTCGATCTGCGCAGCGCCGAGGACGTGCGCGCGGCGATCGAGCGCGCGCGCCAGTTCTGCGATCGCGTCATCGTCGAGCAGTTCTGCAAGGGCGAGGATCTGCGCATCGTCGTCATCGACTACCAGGTCGTGGCCGCGGCGGTGCGGCGACCGCCGGTGGTGGTGGGCGACGGGCGCAGCACGGTGCGCGAGCTCATCGAGCGCCAGAGCCGCCGGCGCGCGGCCGCCACCGGTGGCGAGTCGCGCATCCCGCTCGACGCCGAGACCGTGCGCTGCGTCGGCGCGCAGGGCCTCACGCTCGACGCCGTGCCGCAGCCCGAGCAGCGCCTGCAGGTGCGCAACACCGCCAACCTGCACACCGGCGGCACCATCCATGACGTCACCGCGGAGCTGCATCCGGTGCTGCGCGAGGCCGCGGAGAAGGCCGCGCGCGCGCTCGACATCCCGGTGACGGGGCTGGATTTCCTCGTTCCCGCGGTCGACGCGCCCGAGTACGTGATCATCGAGGCCAACGAGCGCCCGGGTCTCGCCAACCACGAGCCCCAGCCCACCGCCGAGCGCTTCATCGACCTGCTCTTCCCGCGCTCGCGCGCGGTCGCGGCATGAGCGGGGCAGCATCCACGCCAACAACGACCCACGAACAAGGAGCGCGCGACATGAATGATCCGATCGCGAACCCGATCATGACCCTGCCGCCGATCGACTACGCCTACCTGGAGGAGACGATGCTGCAACTGCTCGCGATCCCCAGCCCGGTCGGCCTCACCGACGCGGCGGTGCGCTACACCGCGGGGCGCTTCGAGGCGCTCGGCATCCCGTACGAGATCACCCGCCGCGGGGCGATCCGCGCCACGCTCAAGGGCCAGGCCGCGCAGCCCGCGCGCGCGGTGGTGGCCCACCTCGACACGCTGGGGGCGATGGTGAAGTCGCTGAAGCCGAACGGGCGCCTGGAGATCGTGCCCATCGGCCACTGGTCGGCGCGTTTCGCCGAGGGCGGGCGGCTCACCATCTTCACCGACCACGGCCAGGTGCGTGGCACCTGCCTGCCGCTCAAGACTTCGGGCCACGCGTTCGGCGGCGAGATCGACACCCAGCCGGTGGGCTGGGAACACGTCGAGGTGCGGGTGGATCTGCCGGCCGAGGACCGCGCCGCGCTCGAGGCGGCGGGGCTCGCGGTCGGCGACTGGATCGCCTTCGATCCCCAGCCCGAGATCCAGCCCGATGGCTACATCAACTCGCGCTACCTCGACGACAAGGCTGCGGTGGCCGCCTTGCTGACCGCCTGCAAGGCAGTCCGCGACCACGGCCTCGCGCTGCCGGTCGATGTGCACCCGCTGCTCACCATCACCGAGGAGATCGGCTCCGGCGCATCGGCCGCACTGCACGGCGAGATCGCCGAAATGCTGAGCCTGGACATCTCGATCGCCGCCCCCGGGCAAAACACCTCGGAGCATGCCGCCACGATCTGCATGCAGGACATGTCCGGCCCCTTCGACTACCACCTCACCCACAAGCTGATCGCGCTCGCCAGGGAGCACGGCATCGCCCATCGGCGCGACATCTTCCGCTACTACCGCTCGGACTCGGCCGCCGCGGTGGAGGCGGGCAACGACATCCGCACCGCCCTGGTCGGCTTCGGTGCCGACGCCTCGCACGCCCAGGAGCGCACTCATCGTGACGCGCTCGAGGCGCTGACCCGGCTCGTCATCGCGTACATGATCAGCGAGCCGGTGGCGCGCCGCGACTGCCGCTCGATGGGCTCGCTGGACGGCTTCACAGAGCAGCTTTGCCCCGGCGACATGACGGTGCCGAACACGCCGCTGCCCGAGCCTGGCTCCTTCCTGTCGAGGCTGCGCTGAAGCGAGGTTTCCGGCCATGCGGATCGTACGATATCGCTCATGTCTTATAGAGGACTTTTGTCCTGCCGTCTTGACTTGTCCGCTTGCTCGGTAGCATCCTCCTTCGGTTGTGCGCCGCTGTGACGGCGCGTGCCTGTCATCACCTAGCCAGAGAGCCCCGAACATGACCCAACGAGTGAAGTGCCAGCGCCTCGAAGTGGCCGCCAACCTGAAGCGTTTCATTGAAGAAGAGGCCCTGCCGGGCAGCGGCGTCGATGCCGCGGCATTCTGGGCGGGCTTCGACGCGCTGGTACATGATCTCGCGCCGAAGAACGCTGCACTGCTCGCCGAGCGCGATCGCCTGCAGGCCGAGCTTGACGCCTGGCATCGCGCCAACCCCGGCCCGGTCAAGGACATGGCTGCCTACAAGGCCTTCCTTGCCTCGGTCGGCTACCTGCTGCCCGTGCCCGCCGGTGCCAAGGCCACCACGGCCAACGTGGACGACGAGCTTGCCGTTCAGGCCGGCCCGCAGCTGGTGGTGCCGGTGATGAACGCGCGCTACGCGCTCAACGCCGCCAACGCGCGCTGGGGCTCGCTGTACGACGCGCTCTACGGCACCGACGCCATCCCGCAGAAGGACGGCGCCGAGCTGACCAAGGGCTACAACCCGGTGCGTGGCGCAAAGGTCATCGCCTTCGCGCGCAACGTGCTCGACCAGGCTGCGCCGCTTGCCGGTGCCTCGCATACGGAGGCCGTGGGCTACGCGGTCGAGGGCGGCAAGCTGATGGTGAAGCTGCAGAGCGGCTCGTCCGTCGGCCTGCAGCAGCCCGAGAAGTTTGTCGGTTTCCAGGGCGATGCCGCCGCGCCGTCGGCCGTGCTGCTGAAGAACAATGGCCTGCACATCGAGATCCAGGTCGACCGCAACGGCGCGATCGGCAAGACCGACGCCGCCGGCGTGAACGACCTGCTGATGGAAGCGGCGCTGTCGACCATCATGGACTGCGAGGACTCGGTGGCCGCGGTGGACGCCGACGACAAGGTCGTGGTCTATCGCAATTGGCTCGGCCTGATGAACGGCACCCTGGAAGACACCTTCGACAAGGGCGGCAAGGCGATGACCCGCCGTCTGAACGCCGACCGCGAGTACACCGGCGCGGACGGCAAGCCGGTGAAGCTCCACGGCCGGGCGCTGCTTTTCGTGCGCAACGTCGGCCACCTGATGACCAACCCCGCCATCCTGTGGGGCGAGGGCAAGGAGATCCCCGAGGGCGTCATGGACGCGGTGGTCACGACCCTGATCGCCAAGCGCGACCTCGAGCGCCGCGGCAACTCGCGCAAGGGCTCCATCTACATCGTCAAGCCCAAGATGCACGGGCCGGCCGAGGTGGCCTTCGCCGACGAGCTCTTCACCCGCGTCGAGCAGCTGCTCGGCCTGCCCGCCAACACCGTCAAGCTCGGCATCATGGACGAGGAGCGACGCACCAGCGTGAACCTGCGCGCCTGCATCGCCGCCGCGCCGGCGCGCGTGGCGTTCATCAATACCGGCTTCCTCGACCGCACCGGCGACGAGATGCACACCGCGATGGAAGCCGGCCCGATGATGCGCAAGGGCGACATCAAGAACAGCAAGTGGATCGCCGCCTACGAGCGCCGCAACGTGCTCATCGGCCTCGCCGCCGGCCTGCGCGGCCGCGCCCAGATCGGCAAGGGCATGTGGGCGATGCCCGACCTGATGGCCGCGATGCTCGAGCAGAAGGTCGCCCACCCCAAGGCCGGCGCCAACACCGCCTGGGTGCCTTCGCCCACTGCCGCCACCCTGCACGCGCTGCACTACCACCAGGTCAGCGTTGCGGCGGTCCAGCAGGAGATCGAGAAGCTCGACCTCGACAAGGAAGCCGAGGCGCTGCTCGACGACCTGCTGACCATTCCGGTCGTGGAGCAGGCCGCGTGGAGCGAGGCCGAACGCCAGCAGGAACTCGACAACAACTGTCAGGGCATCCTCGGCTACGTCGTGCGCTGGGTCGAGCAGGGCGTCGGTTGCTCGAAGGTGCCGGACATCAACGACGTCGGTCTCATGGAAGACCGCGCCACGCTGCGCATCTCCAGCCAGCACATCGCCAACTGGCTGCGCCATGGCGTGGTGTCGGCCGAGCAGGTCGAGGCTACGCTCCAGCGCATGGCCGCGGTTGTCGACGCTCAGAATGCGGGTGATCCGCTGTACCGCCCGATGGCGCCGAACCTCGGCGACTCGGTTGCTTACGAGGCCGCACGCGCGCTGATCTTCGAGGGCTGCGCACAGCCCAGCGGCTACACCGAGCCCTTGCTTCACCGTTACCGCCAGCAGTTCAAGGCCAAGTTCGGCGCCTGAGCCCGCGCGGGCGAGGGCAGCACGGCCCGGGTGACCGTGCTGCCCGCGGGCATGACAGCAAAAAAGGGGCGCCGCTGGCGCCCTTTCTCATCGAGCCTTCGCTCAGATTCTCACCACAGCTGCCACCACGGCCTGTCATCCTCCGGGCCGCCGCGGAAATACACGCTGTCGGGGAAGTTGCGGTGCATCACGCGGTCGGCGTCGTCGCGCAACTGGGTCAGGCCCATCGCGTCGTAGCTCTTGACGAGCAGGAACAGGGCTTCCTCGGTCGCGGGCGCCTGCGGGAAGTTCGTCACCGCGGTCTGCGCGCGATTGACCGCGGCCACGTAGGCACCGCGATTGTAGTAGTAGCGCGCCACATGCACTTCATGGGAGGCGAGCGAGTTGACCAGGTATTGCATGCGCGCGCGCGAGTCGTCCGCATAGCGGCTCTCGGGGAAGCGCTCGACCAGCTCGCGGAAGCTGTCGAAGGCCTCGCGGGCGCCCTTGGGGTCGCGCTCGGACAGGTCCTGGCGCGACAAGCCTGCGAGCAGGCCAAGATCCTCGTTGAAGTTGACCAAGCCCTTGAGGTAGTAGGCGTAATCGACGTTCTGGTGGTTGGGGTGGAGCTTGATGAAGCGGTCGGCCGCCGCGATGGCCAGTGCCTGTTCGCCCTGCTTGTAATACGCATAGGCGACCTCGAGCTGCGCCTGCTGCGCGAAGCGCCCGTAGGGGTAGCGCGCCTCGAGCTTCTCGAAGAGCTGAACGGCGCGGTCGTAGCCACCCTCGGACATGGAGGCCTTTGCTTCCGAATAGAGCTTCTGGGCGTTCCAGCCTGCAGTCTCGTCGACCTGCTCGGGGAGCAGACCGCAGCCGCCGAGCAGCAGGGCGCCAATGAGGGCGGCTTTTGCCGTTACACTTCCGGGGGTGAACCTGGCCATCGAAGACACTCGCGTGAATGAACGCGCCGATTATATCCCAGCCGCCATCCCTGCCGACGATGCCGACTCGTGCGACGAGATGGCGATCCCGGCCGAACTGGGCGGCATGCGCCTCGACCAGGCGCTCGCGAAGCTTTTCCCCGAGCACTCCCGCAGCCGGCTTCAGGCCTGGCTCAAGGACGGCCTGATACGCGTCGATGGCGTCTCGCCCGATGCACGGCGCAAGGTGTGGGGGGGCGAATGCATCGAGATCGACGCTCCGCCGTCGCCCGAGCTCGGCGCCGCGCTGCCCGAGGACATTCCCCTGCGGTGCGTCTACGAGGATGCCGACATTCTCGTCATCGACAAGCCGGTCGGGCTGGTGGTGCACCCCGGCAACGGCAATTGGAGCGGTACCTTGCTCAATGCGCTGCTTCATCGCGATCCGGCTCTGGCCGCGGTGCCGCGCGCGGGTATCGTCCATCGGCTCGACAAGGACACCAGCGGGCTGATGGTGGTCGCGCGCACGCTCGCTGCGCAGACCGAGCTCGTGCGCCAATTGCAGGCGCGCAGCGTCAAGCGGCACTACTGGGCGCTCGCGCAGGGGCGGCTCGCTGCCGGCGGGACGGTCGATGCGCCGATCGGTCGTCATCCTGCCCAGCGCGTGCGCATGGCGGTGGTCGGCAGCGGCCGGCCGGCCGTCACCCACTATCGCGTCGTCGAGTCCTTCGCACGCTGCACCCTGCTCGAATGCCGGCTGGAGACCGGACGCACGCACCAGATCCGGGTGCACATGGCGCACCTTGGCCACCCGCTGGTGGGCGATCCGGTGTATGGCCAGCGGCGCACCGGCGATCCGCGGCTCGACGGTTTCGGGCGCCAGGCGCTGCATGCATTCAGGCTTGGCCTGGTTCATCCGCGCACCGGCGAGGCGATGGAATGGAGCGTGCCGATGGCGCTCGATCTGGCGGCATTGCTCGATGTGCTGCGCGAGGGCGGGGCATGACGACACGATCGAGGCAAGGCGGCCTGCTCGAGATCGCGCCCGGGCTGGTGCGCCCGGAGTGGGATCTGCCGGCCGGGGTGGGCGCGCTATTGACCACGCGTTCCGGGGGTGAGAGTTCCGGCGCCTACGCGCACTTCAATCTGGGCGATCACGTGGGTGACGACCCCGCAGCGGTCGCTGCCAACCGCGCGCGACTGCGCAAGTTCTTGCCTGCGGATCCGCTCTGGCTCGAGCAGGTGCATGGCGCGGACGTGGCGGACGCAGATCGCTGCGCGGGCGTGCCCCGCGTCGACGCGGCAGTCGCGCGCAGTGCGGCGCGTGCATGCGTCGTCCTCACCGCGGACTGCCTCCCGGTGCTGTTCTGCGATGACGACGCGCGCGTCGTCGCCGCGGCCCACGCGGGCTGGCGTGGGCTTGCCGCAGGCGTGCTGGAAAACACCATCAGCGCCATGGACGTCGCGCCCGAGCGCGTGCGGGCGTGGATCGGGCCGGCGATCGGGCCGCGGGCCTTCGAGGTCGGGGACGAGGTGCGCGCCGCGTTCGTCGCGGACGACCCGTTGGCGGAGACGGCCTTCGTGGCGCGCGCGCTGCCTGGCAAATGGCTCGCCGATCTATTCCTGCTCGCGCGCCTGCGCCTGAACCGCGCCGGGGTCATGCGGGTGTCGGGAGGCGGCGTGTGCACCGCGTCGACGGCGGAGCATTTCTACTCCTACCGGCGCGACGGCGTCACCGGCCGCTTTGCCTCGCTGGTCTGGCTGGAGAAGGGGTGAGCCCCCGTTGCGCGGCGTCCGCCTCCCGCATCGCATGGGCTGTGAAGCGGCGCCCGCTATTGATCGGAGCCCGTTTCGGCTCTATCGTTGCGGTCGAGCGCTTCTCTCTCCAGGCGTCGCCGGCGGCGTGCCGGGGTGCCGAATAACCACAGAAACAGGGCAAGAGGGGCGAGCCCCCAGAATACGAAGGTCAGCACCGCGGCGACGATCGAGTCCTCCGCGGCAGCGACCAGGATGACGACGTAGAGCCAGGCGATCGGGATCAGGTACATGTGCGGATTCTAGCGCGCCGTGGCGTATGCTCGTGCAAGTGACAACATCGACGACGCAGCCTACTCGGCTGCGCTAACAGGTAGGCTCGGGAGATTTTTTGATGTCGGATTCAGCTGGCAAGCAGGTACCGCCGGGCATGCAGGCGCTCTATGCCGCGGGCCAGGCGATGGCACAGGGGTTTTTCGATGCGCTGGCCCGCCAGCATGCGGCGATGCAGGATTCTTCCGGGGTGGCCGCCCCCAAGCTGCCGATGCCCGAGGCCGAGCTGATGGCGGCGATGCAGAAGGAGTACGCCGAGAAACAGGCCGCGCTGTGGACCTCGATGCTCGGGCGCAAGCCGGGCGAGGCGGGCCCGGCCGTCGTCCAGCCCGAGCCGGGTGACAAGCGCTTCTCCGCGCCGGAGTGGTCGGAAAGCCCTGTGTTCGATTATGTCCGCCAGGCCTACCTGCTCAACGCCGATCTCTTGCGCAAGATGGCCGACTCGATGCCGATTGCCGATGGTCGGGCGAAGTCGCGCATCCAGTTCCTGACCCGCCAGTACATCGACGCGCTGTCGCCGAGCAACTTCGCCGCCACCAACCCGGAGTTCATCAAGACCGCGCTCGAGACCAAGGGCGAGAGCATCGCTCGCGGTGTTCAGAACCTGCTCGCCGATCTCGAGAAGGGGCGGATCTCGATGACCGACGACGCGGCCTTCGAGATCGGCCGCAATCTCGCGCTGACACCCGGTTCGGTGGTGTTCGAGAACGAGCTGATGCAGCTGATCCAGTATGCGCCGCTGACCGAGAAGGTTGCACAGGTGCCGCTGTTGATCGTGCCGCCGTGCATCAACAAGTTCTACATCATGGATCTACAGCCGGAGAATTCGCTGGTCCGCTTCATCATTGAGCGTGGCTTCACGGTGTTCCTGGTGTCGTGGAAGAACCCGCGCCCGGATTCTGGCGGTCATCTCGGTTGGGACGACTACCTCGAGAAAGGGCCGCTGGCCGCGCTCGAGGTGGTGCGTTCCATCACCCGGGTCAAGAAGCCCAACGTGCTCGGGTTCTGCGTCGGCGGCACCATCCTCACCTCGGCGCTCGCGGTGGCGCGTGCGCGTGGCGAGGAGCCCGTGTCGAGCCTAACCCTGATGACGACGCTGCTCGATTTCTCCGACGCCGGCGAGCTCGGTTGCCTCGTCGACGAGGCGAGCGTGACCGCGCGCGAGGCGGCGATCGGCAAGGGGGGAGTGCTCAAGGGGCAGGAGCTGGCGAACGTGTTCTCCTTCCTGCGCGCCAACGATCTCGTTTGGCAGTACGTGGTCGGCAATTACCTGAAGGGTAACAAGCCCGCCGCGTTCGACCTCCTGTACTGGAACTCGGACTCCACCAATCTGCCCGGTCCGTTCCTGACCTGGTACCTGCGCAACATGTATCTCGAGAACAACCTGCGCGTGCCGGGCAAGCTCAAGATGCTCGGGCAGAAGGTCGATCTGGGCAAGGTCGACGTTCCCGCGTACCTCATGGCCGCGCGCGAGGACCACATCGTGCCGTGGAAGAGTGCCTACCTGGCGCGCAAGCTGCTCGGGGGCGACACCACCTTCGTGCTCGGCGCGAGCGGCCATATCGCGGGAGCGATCAACCCGGCCTCCAAGAACCGCCGCAGCTACTGGGTCGCGGACGCCTGTCCCGCCGACCCCGACGAGTGGCTGGAGGGCGCGGTCGAGAACAAGGGCAGCTGGTGGCTGCACTGGATCGAGTGGCTGCGCGGCCATGGCGGCAAGGACGTCGTTGCGCGCGGCCGCCTCGGCAGCACCAAGTACGAGCCCATCGAGCCGGCACCCGGGCGCTACGTCAAGGAGCGGGCCTGACGGCGGGTCGTTTTTTTTGCGACGGTGGCGGATCGGGCGGTCGCCATCGTCGTGTCCAAGTACCGTCCAGCAGAACCAGCACCCGCATGGGAGAGGAGAGAACAATGGCAAGAGTCGCACTGGTAACGGGTGGCATGGGTGGTCTCGGCGAGGCGATCTGCATCAAGCTCGCTGCACTCGGCTACAAGGTGGTCACGACGCATTCCCCGAGCAACAGCAAGGCTCAGGAATGGCTCCAGACGATGAACAACATGGGCTACGGGTTCAAGGCCTATCCTTGCGACGTGTCGGATTTCGACTCCTGCAAGGCGTGCGTGGAGCAGGTCACGAAGGAGGTCGGTCCGGTCGATGTGCTCGTCAACAACGCCGGCATTACCCGTGACATGACCTTCAAGAAGATGACGAAGGCGGATTGGGATGCGGTCATCAGCACCAACCTCGATTCGACCTTCAACATGACCAAGCAGGTCATGGACGGCATGGTCGAGCGCAAGTGGGGTCGGGTGATCAACGTCTCCTCGGTCAACGGCCAGAAGGGTGCCTTCGGTCAGACCAACTACGCCGCCGCGAAGGCCGGCATGCACGGCTTCACCAAGGCGCTGGCACTGGAAGTCGCCCGCAACGGCGTCACCGTCAACACCATCTCGCCGGGCTACATCGGTACGAAGATGGTGATGGCGATTCCGCAGGAGATCCTCGACTCCAAGATCCTGCCGCAGATCCCGGTGTCGCGCCTGGGCAAGCCGGAAGAGATCGCCGGTCTGGTGGCCTACCTGTCGTCCGACGAGGCGGCGTTCGTGACTGGCGCCAACATCTCGATCAACGGCGGCCAGCACATGTTCTGATCCGCGCCGCCGGATCACGCACAAGGAAGCGCACCCCTCGGGGTGCGTTTTTTTTATCTGCGCCGCAATATTTTCTGGGCTATTGCGTCGCAACAAGATCGTGAAACAGTGGATATAATGCCCGCGTGAGGTGGCTGATGCGCTGCCGCATGAAGTGCCGAAGAGAGCGTGGGCACGGGTGCCTGCCGATGGCTTCGGTTTTCACAATTGCCCCAGAAGGATCTGAAGATGTCCCAGAAAATCGCTCTCGTTACCGGCGCCATGGGTGGTCTCGGCACTGCGATCTGTCAGTCGCTCGCCAAGGAGGGCTTCAAGGTCGTCGCCAACTGTCTGCCGAACTTCGATCAGAAGGACGGCTGGCTCTCCGCCCAGCGCGACCTCGGGTTCGATTTCGTCGCGGCCGAAGGTGACGTGTCCAACTACGAGTCGTGCGCTGCGATGGTCGCCAAGATCGAGGCCGACGTCGGCCCGATCGACGTGCTGGTGAACAATGCCGGCATCACCCGCGACAAGTTCTTCCCGAAGATGGAGAAGGGCCAGTGGGATGCGGTGATCAACACCAACCTCAACAGCCTGTTCAACGTCACTCATCACGTCTCTGCCAAGATGGCCGAGCGCGGCTGGGGTCGCATCATCAACATCTCGTCGGTCAATGGCGTCAAGGGTCAGGCTGGCCAGGCCAACTACTCGGCTGCCAAGGCCGGCGTGCTCGGCTTCACCAAGGCGCTCGCCGCCGAACTGGCCACCAAGGGCGTGACCGTCAATGCCGTGGCGCCGGGCTACATCGGCACCGACATGGTCATGGCCATTCGCGACGACATCCGCCAGGGCATCATCGACACCGTGCCGATGAAGCGGCTGGGTCGTCCGGACGAGATCGGTGACCTCTGCGCCTACCTCGCCTCCGACAAGGCGGCCTACATCACCGGCGCCACCATCAATATCAACGGCGGCCTGCACATGTGCTGATGCGCTAGGTCCCATGCGCGAAATCACGAAACCCCGTCGAAGTACGGGGTTTCGTTTTCGCAGCGCGATATAATTTTTTCGTAAAGAGCGAATACACCGCCGCCGAGGAGACGGAGAAATGCCGGAACAGCTGCGCCTGATCAAGAAATACCCGAATCGCCGTCTGTACGACACGCGGACGAGTTCCTACATCACGCTTGCGGACGTCAAGGAACTCGTGCTCAACCACGAGCAGTTCCAGGTCGTCGACGCCAAGACCAGCGAGGACCTCACGCGTAGCATCCTGCTCCAGATCATCCTGGAAGAGGAGGCTGGCGGCGCGCCGATGTTCACCAGCGATCTGCTCTCGCACATGATCCGTTTCTACGGTAACGCCATGCAGGGCATGATGGGCAAGTACCTGGAAAGCAACATCAAGGCCTTCACCGAGATGCAGGCCAAGCTGCAGGATCAGGCGCGCGCGATCTATGGGGAGAACAGCCCGGTGGGCCAGGACCTGTGGGCGCAGTTCCTGAACTTTCAGGGGCCCGCGCTGCAGAGCATGATGGGCGCCTATGTCGATCAGTCGAAGAAGATGTTCGAGCAGATGCAGAGCCAGCTCGAGAGTCAGACGCGCAACATGTTCACCGGCTTCCAGTTTCCCGCTTACGTCAAGCCCGAGGACGGCCAGCCGTCCGCGCCCGCCGGCAAGGACGAAGGCAAGAAGTAACCGGATGAGCGCGGTGTTCCCGCGCGCGTCCGTCTCGACCCGACAGGTTTCCCACGCATGACTACCTTCAAGACCCCGGACCTGCCGCGCGTCGGCTTCGTTTCCCTTGGATGCCCCAAGGCGACCGTCGATTCCGAGCACATCCTCACCCGCCTGCGCGCCGAGGGCTACACGATCTCGGGCAGTTACGACGACGCCGATCTGGTCGTCGTCAACACCTGCGGCTTCATCGACGCCGCGGTCGAGGAGTCGCTCGACGCGATCGGCGAGGCGCTCGCCGAGAACGGCAAGGTGATCGTCACCGGCTGCCTCGGTGCCAAGGACGACGTGATCCTCGCCGCCCACCCGCAGGTTCTCGCCGTCACCGGTCCGCACGCAACGGAAGAGGTCATGCATGCGGTGCATAAGCACCTGCCCAAGCCTCACGACCCGTTCACCGACCTGGTGCCGCCCCAGGGCATTCGCCTGACGCCGCAGCACTATGCCTATCTGAAGATCTCCGAAGGCTGCAACCATCGCTGCACCTTCTGCATCATTCCATCGATGCGCGGTGATCTCGTCAGTCGTCCGATCCACGAGGTCATGCGCGAGGCGGAGGCGCTCGCCGATGCGGGCGTCAAGGAGATCCTCGTGATCTCGCAGGACACCTCGGCCTATGGCGTGGACGTCAAGTACCGTACCGGCTTCTGGGGCGGGCGCCCGATCAAGACGCGCCTGCTCGATCTGGCCAAGGCGCTCGGCGAGCTCGGCATCTGGATCCGCATGCACTACGTGTATCCGTACCCAAGCGTGGACGAGCTGATTCCGCTGATGGCCGAGGGCAAGATCCTGCCCTACCTGGACGTGCCCTTCCAGCACGCCAGCCCCAGGATCCTCAAGGCCATGAAGCGCCCGGCCAACGCCGAGAACGTGCTCGAGCGCGTGCGCAAGTGGCGCAGCATCTGTCCCGAGCTCACCATCCGGTCGACCTTCATCACCGGCTTCCCGGGCGAGACCGAGGAAGACTTCGAGATGCTGCTCAACTTCCTCGAGGAAGCGCAGCTCGACCGCGTGGGCGCCTTCGCCTATTCGCCGGTCGAGGGCGCGGCAGCCAACGACCTGCCCGGCGCCGTGCCGGACGAGGTGCGCGAGGAGCGCCGCGCGCGCCTGATGGACTTCCAGGAAGACATCTCCACCCAGCGCCTCGAGGCCAAGATCGATCGCGAGATGACCGTCCTCGTCGACGAGGTGGACGACGAGGGGGCCCTGGCGCGCTCGCCGGGCGATGCGCCCGAGATCGACGGCCTGGTCATCATCCCCGACGGCGAGGGCCTGGCCCCCGGCGATTTCGTGCGCGTGCGCATCACCGACTGCGACGTTCACGACCTCTACGCCGAACGGCTGGACTGAGCCGTATGGGCCCGGCGCGCATGTGGAGCTTCTTCGCATGAGCGGCGCGGGCGCTCTTGGCGTGCTCCGCACGGGGCTGCCGGGCGCGGAGGACGGGCCGGTCATCGGCCTGGCGCTCGGCAGTGGCGCGGCGCGTGGCTGGGCGCACCTGGGCGTGCTGCAGGAACTGGCGCGCGAGGGCATCCATCCGCAGATCATCACCGGTTGCTCGATTGGCGCCTTCGTCGGCGCCGCGGCAGCCTCGGGTGACCTCGGACGTCTGGTGCGCTGGGCGGAGGCGCTCAAGTGGCAGGACGTCGTCTCGCTGCTCGACGTGTCCTTGCGCGGCGGACTCATCAAGGGCCAGCGGCTGATCGATTTCTTCGAGCGCAATTTCGTCGATCGCGACTTTTCGGAGCTGGATTACCGCTTCGCCTGCGTCGCCACCGAGCTCTCCTCCGGGCGCGAGATCTGGCTGCACGAGGGCAGCGTTGCCGCAGCGGTCCGTGCGTCGATCGCGCTCCCCGGCCTGATGACGCCGGTGCGTCACCAGGGCCGGCTGCTCATCGACGGCGGACTGGTGAACCCGGTGCCGGTGTCGCTGTGCCGGGCGATGGGAGCGGACGTGGTGATCGCGGTGGATCTGGGCTCGGACATGGTCGGGCGTGCGTTTCGCCGGTCCGCGGTCGAGCCGGCGCCGGAGGAAGAGACCGAGGCCGGCTGGACCGAGCGCCTGCTGGCGCGTTTCGGCGTGACTGCCGACGAGCCGGAGCCTTCCGAGATGGCCAAGCGGGGGCGCCCGAACGATCCGGGTTGGAGTCAGCGCCTGTTCGCGAGCATGGGGCTGACCAATGACGCGCCTGCCGGCGCGGGGGCCGCGCCAGCGCCTGAGAGCCTGCCCTCGCTCGTCTCGGTGATCAGCGCCAGCATCAACATCATGCAGGTGCGCATCGCGCGCAGCCGCCTGGCTGGCGAGCCGGCCGACGTGTTGATCTCGCCGCGCGTGAGCCAACTCGGGCTGATGGACTACCATCGTGCCGACGAGGCAATCGCCGAGGGCGTGGCGGCGGTGGGGCGCGCCCGCCCGCTCTTGCGCGAGTTGCTCGGGATGGGCGATCAGGCCCACGGTGGGGTTCAGCAGGCTGCGCAAGACGAGCGCCCCCAGACGGCCGGGAAGGAAGGAAAAAGCGGTGCCTGATCTGATCGACACCCTGCGCGGCATCGTGGGTGCCGCGCATGTCGCCGACACCGAGGCCGACATGGCGGCCTGCCTCAGCGACTGGCGCGGACGCTACCGCGGCAACGCGCTCGCCGTGGTGAGGCCAGGCGCCACGTCCGAGGTCGCCGCGGTCGTCGCTGCGTGCGCGGCAGCGCGCGTGCCGATGGTGCCCCAGGGCGGCAACACCGGGTTATGCGGCGGCGCCACACCGCTCGTCGACGGTCGCGCCGTCGTCGTCAGCCTGGCGCGCATGAAGCGCATCCGCGCCATCGACACCGACAACGACACGCTCACCGTGGAGGCGGGCTGCACGCTCGCCGAGGTCCAGGCTGTGGCCGACGCGGCTGGTCGGCTCTTTCCGCTCGCCCTTGCATCCGAAGGCAGCTGCATGATCGGCGGCAACCTCTCCACCAACGCCGGTGGCGTGCAGGTGCTGCGCTACGGCAACGCGCGCGATCTCGTCCTCGGCCTCGAGGTCGTGCTCGCCGACGGTCGCGTCTGGAGCGGGCTGCGCGGGCTGCGCAAGGACAACACCGGGTACGATCTCAAGCACCTTTTCATCGGTGCGGAAGGCACGCTGGGCATCATCACGGCGGCGGTGCTCAAGTTGTTTCCCGCCATCCGTTCGCATGCCACGGCCTGGGTGGCCGTGCCCGATCCGCAGGCTGCCGTGCGCTTGCTCGGGTGCTTGCGCGCCGAGTGCGGAGAGCGCGTGAGTGCCTTCGAGATCGTCGGCCGGCCGGCGCTGGAGTTGGTGCTGCGCCACATACCGGGTGCCCGTGATCCGCTGGAGGATGCGCCGCCGTGGGCGGTGCTGATCGAGCTCAGCGATGCCGCGAGCGATGCAGCGCTCTCCGGGCAGCTCGAGCAGGCGGTGGCGATCGCCTGTGAGCAGGGGTTGGCGACCGATGCGGTGATCGCGGCCAGCCTGTCGCAGGCGCAGGCGCTGTGGGGCTTGCGCGAGCACCTCTCCGAGGCTCAGCGCATCGAAGGGGTCAGCATCAAGCATGATGTCTCCGTTCCCGTCAGCCGCATCCCCGAGTTTCTCGAGCGCGCTGGCGCAGCCCTCTGCGAGCGCTGGCCCGATGTGCGCATCGTCGCCTTCGGCCATATCGGCGACGGCAACCTGCACTACAACCTGTCCAGGCCGCTCGCCGCCGACAATGCGCAGTTCATTGCCGAAACGGCGCGCGTCAACCGCATCGTGCACGATCTGGTGCATTCCCTGGGCGGCTCGATCTCGGCCGAGCACGGCATCGGCCAGCTCAAGCGCGCGGAGTTGCTGCGCTACAAGTCGTCTGTCGAGCTCGAGATGATGCGTAGCGTCAGGCACGCTCTCGACCCTCTCGGTCTCATGAATCCGGGAAAGGTGCTGCCCTGAGAGGCGGTGAGGCGTGCGGCCGGTTTGCCGCGGGGCGCGGGCACGAAAAATGTGTGAAAAGGCGTTTACAGACTGAATACACGAACCTATAATGCGCGCTCTTCGGTGCCGGGGGTATAGCTCAGCTGGGAGAGCGCTTGCATGGCATGCAAGAGGTCAGCGGTTCGATCCCGCTTACCTCCACCAATCTGAAGAATGCAGTCCCCATCGTCTAGAGGCCTAGGACACCGCCCTTTCACGGCGATAACCGGGGTTCGAATCCCCGTGGGGACGCCATACAAGGCTGCGCAGCCTGTGAGCTGCGGGGCAAATCCGGCGGAAGCCGGAGCAGGTCAGTGCGGAGTGGTAGTTCAGTCGGTTAGAATACCGGCCTGTCACGCCGGGGGTCGCGGGTTCGAGTCCCGTCCACTCCGCCAGTTTTTATGCAGGATCCAGGTCCTGCAATGCTTCGGAAGTGACGATCCGAGGTAGTTGCGGTGGGCTTTGCCAGAAGCTATAATCGCCGACTCGTTGTGGGGGTATAGCTCAGCTGGGAGAGCGCTTGCATGGCATGCAAGAGGTCAGCGGTTCGATCCCGCTTACCTCCACCAAAAGGTTTATGCAGTAGATAGGCTTGAAGTCCCCATCGTCTAGAGGCCTAGGACACCGCCCTTTCACGGCGATAACCGGGGTTCGAATCCCCGTGGGGTCGCCACACAAGGCGGCTCGATTCGATCGAGTCGCAACCGGCGAAAGCCGGAGCAGGTCAGCGCGGAGTGGTAGTTCAGTCGGTTAGAATACCGGCCTGTCACGCCGGGGGTCGCGGGTTCGAGTCCCGTCCACTCCGCCACCAACGAAAAGCCCCGAGTCAGGTCTCTGACTCGGGGCTTTTTCTTGTGTCTTCTCGCCGCGTGCCCTCGGGAGGCTGTGGGCGCGCCTCGGGCGCGCGAACGATGACATATCGCACAGGCGTCCGATCGCCAGTCTCGTACACTGCTTCCCTGACGGCCACGCAGGAAAACTTGCTCCGGAGGGGCCGGTGCGAGTGCCGAGCGCGGGAGTCTCGAACCTGCTGCAATGCGTCGACGAGGAGTTCCAATGCGTTTTTCCTTGGGTAGTGCTCGGCTAAGCCCGTTCCTCGTGGCGGCGGCCTGGAGCGCGGTGCTCGTCTTTTCCGGTCTGCCCACGGCTGCCGGGGCGGCGGCGGTAGCCGACACGCATGAGTTGAGCCTCGCCGCCTGCCTCGAAATGGCCTTGGCCAACAACCGGCGGCGACCCGCTTCGCGCTATGCGGTCGAGATGGCCGAGGCGCAGCACCGCCAGGCGCTCGCCGCGTACTGGCCGCAGATCTCCGCGCAGGCCGGCTATCAGCGTGCTGACTCCGATCCCAACTACGTCTTTCCGTCCTACACGTTCAGCCTGCCGATGGGGGGCACGATTCCGATCGAGATTCCGGGTATCGGATCCGTCCCGGTCGGTTCGATTGCCGTTCCCGAGCAGGACATCAAGCTGATGGACCGGGACTCGTATCGCGCCGAGTTGCGCGCAGACCTGCTGGTGTACGACGGCGGCATGCGCGCGGGCGTGCGCGAGCAGACGGGCGGCAACCTCGAGATGATGCGCCAGGAGGCGAGGCGGACCGATCTCGAGGTGATGGACAGCGTACGGCGCTTCTACCACGGCGCGGTGTTGGCCAGGCAGCTCCATCAGCTTGGCAAGGATTCGCTGGCGCGCATGGAGGCCACGCTGCGCCTCACCGAAACCATGTACAAGGAAGGCGCGGGCGCGGTGAAGAAGACGGATTGGCTCGACAACAAGGTGATGGTCGAGTCGCTGCGCGGGATCGTGGCATTGCTCGAGAAGAACGAGCTGATCGCGCGCGCAGCGCTGGCCAACGCGGTCGGCTTGCCTTGGCAGGCCAGCGTGAAGCCGGCTGACGCCAGCCTCTCGTTCGCCCCGTTCCCGGTCCAGCTCGATGCGCTTGTTGGCTCCGCCTATGCCTTCAGCCCCGACTGGAGCAAGGTCGAGGCCGCACTGCGTGCCGCAGAGGGTTCGGTGCGCAGCGCGGAGAGCGGTCACCTCCCGAAGGTCGTGGTGACGGGCGAGCTGCACCGCTGGTGGAACGACTACGATGCGGGCATGGCCACCCGCGAGAACAAGAAGGGGTGGACGGTGGGCGTGGGCGTCCAGGTGCCGATCTTCGATGGTTTCCTGACCAGCAACCGGGTGGCGGAGAGCCGGGCGAGGTTGGCGCGCATCAACGAGGAGCGGCTCTTGCTGCAGGAGGGCATCGGCCTGCAGATACGCGACATCGTTCTCGGCCTGGAGGCGGCGGAGAAGGCCCATGACGCTTCGCTCCGTGCAATGAATGCGGCCGTGGAGAACCGTGACCTCAACACGCGCGCCTACCAGCACGGCCTGGTCGAGACCGAGAAGGTGATTCGCGCCCAGCTGATGGAGGCGTTCATGTCGGCGCAGCACTACCGCGCGCTGTACGAGCACCTGGCCTTGCAGTCGCGTCTGGATCTGGTGGTGGGGGGCGAGGTGCTGAAGGTGCTCGCAGGACGATAAGGGACGAATGCAAATGCGGGCTCTCTGCAAGGCTGTGTCGGCACGCCTGGCGTTGGCGGTCGGTCCCGCGCCGAGCCCGGCTGCGGTGATCGTCTCGCGCTTGATCCGCCAGATCGTCGCGCTGGCGCTCGCGGCGCTCGGCCTGCAGGCGACGACGGCGCTGGGGGCCGCGGGCGAATTGCAGGCGTTCCGGGTGGGCTTCACGAGCAGCATGTTCGTCGATGTGCACCGGAATGACGCCCGCGCTGCGATCAAGGTCTGGTCGATGCTGCTTGCCGACGAGCGCGGCATTCCCATGGAGGGTGATCCGCTCATCGTCGACGGCCCGGTCGGGGGGCGCATGTTGCGGGAAGGCACGATCGACGCGATGGGCATGCTCGTCACCGAGTATCGGCCGCTCGTCGATGCGCAGCGCTTCGAGCCCATCTTCGCGACCCGTCACCAGGGCGCGCTGACCGAGCGCTACATACTGCTGGTGCATCGCGAAGGGGCGGTGCGGCGGGTCGCCGACCTGCGCGGGCGCAACCTTCTCGTGTACGCCAACCCGCGGACCAGCCTGGCTTCGCCGTGGCTCGATCTGGTGCTCGACGAAGCGGGGCTGCCCACGGCCGAGCGCCTGGTACGAACCGTCGCCAGCGACCATCGGCTCGGGCAGGTGATCCTGCCGGTGTTCTTCCGCCAGGCCGACGCGGCCCTGGTGACGCGAAGCGGGTTCGAGACCATGGCCGAGTTGAACCCGCAGTTGCGTCAGAAGCTGGTGGTGCTGGCCGAGTCCGTCGATCTGGTGCCGACGGTGTTCGTGCTCCGCGCCGATTACGCGCCCGTGTTCCGCGGGGCGCTGCTCGATGCGCTGGAGGCACTCGATGGGACGTCCGCCGGACGCCAGGTGCTCACCATCTTCAGGAGTGACACCCTGGAACAGATTGCCCCATCCGCGCTCGATACCGCTTTCCAGGTCATCGACCGCCACCGGAGGCTCGATCGATGAGGCGCTTGCTCCTGGCCCTGTGTGCGGTCCTCATGGTTTCGGGCAGTGCCCACTCGGCCGACTCCGGTACCGAGGAGAAGTTTCGAGTCGGCATCTCGCCGCAGTCGCTGCTGAGCGTGAACCGGAACGACTTCCATGCGGCGGTGAAGGCATGGTCCGCGTCGGTGATCGGGGAGCGCCAGCTCGACATCGAGGAGGATGTGCAGCTGTTCGATTCGGCGGCCAGCTTCGTCCATGCCGTCCGCGACAAGCGGGTCGATGCGCTGCAACTGACGACGGCCGAGTTTCTCACGCTGGGGATCGAACCTGAGCGCGTCTATCTGCTGGCGAAGTCGGGTGGGGCGCATGTCCGCTACGTGCTGATCGCCCGTGCCGATGCGGCATTCAAGGGCATCGACGCGCTTGCCGGGGAGGAGCTCATCGTTCATGACGGGAGACGCATGGAGCTTGCGCGTGCCTGGCTGGCAAGCCTCTACGCAGGCCCCGGAGCGGCGGGGGCGCCGTCGGGGCTGCGGCGGGAAGAGAGCGCATCGAAGGCGATCCTGCAGGTGTTCTTTGGCCAGGCCAAGGCGTCCATCGTCACGCGGGACGCCCTCGAGCTTGCGGGTGAGTTGAATCCGCAGGTTCGACGCGACCTCGTCGTGCTGGCGGAGTCCATGCCGCTGATCACGAACCTGTTCGTCCTCCATCCGGCGTGGCAGAGCGCGCTGCGTCCCGCGGTCGAAGAGGCTGTAGCCGACCTGCACCGGACCGAGGCCGGCAAGCAGGTCCTGCTCGTGTTCCAAGGCGAGCGGATGGAGCCGCATCCGGTTGCCGTGCTCGATCAGACTCTGGCCTTCCTGCGTGCGCAGCCCGGGGCGCGTGGCGAAGCGCGGACGGGTCGGGAACGATGATGGCGTGGGCAGTCTTGGCCGAAGGTGATCGCGTGGCGGGCTGCGGCGCGTCCGTGCGGCCCGGGCCGCGGCGTGTTGCCGCGGGGGCGCGGCTGACGCGCGGGGTGATCGTCCTGCTCGCGGTGTGCGTCGCCTGCCTGATCGTCGAGACGGAGCCGGCCGCCGCCTCGGCAGTGGGTACGGAGGCGCGGGAGGTGGTGCGGATCGCGACCACCCGGTCCTCGCTCGGACGCATCAACCGCAACGATGCCGTTGCGGCGATACGAGGCTGGGGCGAGGCGATCCTGCGCGAGCGCGGGCTGAGCGCCAGGCTCGAGGTGGAGGTGTTCGACGCGCTCGAAGGCATTCGAGCCGCAATGCGTCAGCAGCGGGTGGATGCCTTGTCCTTGACGACCCAGGAATACCTCGACATCGGCTTCGAGGCCGATCGCGTCTTCCTGCAAAGCGACGGTGCGCAGGTCCATAGCCGCTACGTCCTCCTCGTGCGCCGTGATGGCGGCGTGGCGACGCCTGCGGCCCTGGCTGGACGTCCGGTGAGCATTGCCGAGGGCCTGAGGATGAGCCTGGCGCAGACTTGGCTGAACGCGCTGTCTGCGGGGCAGGCACCGGCCGTGCAGACGGAGGAACCCGGCAAGGCCGTGCTCAGGGTGTTCTTTCGCCAGAGCGCCGGCGCCGTGGTGTTGCAGGAGGCCTTCGATCTGGTCTGCGAGATGAATCCCCAGATCCGCAAGGAGCTGACCGTGCTGCGCACCTCGCCGCCGCTCGTGCCGACGCTGTTCGTCCTCCGGCCGGATTGGCAGGGGCCGAATCGCGTCGCGCTCGAGGAGATGCTCGAGCGGCTGCACCTTTCTGTGGCGGGTCAGCAGGTCATGACGCTGTTCCAGGGGGCCAGGCTGGAGGCGCATCCACCGAGCGTGATGGAGGATACGATAAGCTTCCTCAGGCAGTACCGGGAGGGCTGGCGGCGATCCCGGGCGAAGGCCGCCAATGAATGATCGTCCGCGCCCATAGGAAGCCGTCCATGTCATCCGCCACCGCGAGGGGCCCGAGCGTCGGGATCGCGTATCGAATCGCGCTGCTTGCGTGGCTGGTTTCGCTGGCGACGCTGATCGTCTTTGTCCTGATCACGATTCCGCAACAGAAGCGGGTCTTCCAGAAGAACCTCGAGTCCAAGGCGCTGGGCGTGGTCGTATCGTTGCGCGATGTGGCAGCCGGGGCCGCGGTCAACGAGGACTTCGCCAGCCTCGTGACCGCCAGTCAGACGCTGCTCGACGGCGATCCGGATCTTGCCTTTCTGGTGATCAACAAGGACGACGGGTTCGCCCTCGTCACCCGCCGATCGGGATGGTCGGTCGAGCAGCGGATCGATTCGTACTGGCAGCCGGCCTTGCGCGTTGCGGCGGGGGCGATCACGACCGTGCCGACGCTCGGGCTGCGCAGCTTCCATTACGCCCATCCCTTCGACTACTCGGGCATCGAGTGGGGCTGGATCCATGTCGGGCTGTCGCTCGACGGCTATGACGAAAGCGTCGCCCTGCTTTATCGCAACACGGCGCTCGTCGGTCTGGGCTGCATCCTCCTCAGCCTGATCGGATCCCTGCTCTATGCCCGGCAGATGGTCAAGCCGCTGGCGCGCCTGCGCGAGGTGGTGCAGCAGATCGCGGCCGGCATGCTGTCGGTGCGTGCGGACGTCGTGCGCCGCGATGAGCTTGGCGACCTCGGGCAGTCGGTGAACCTCATGGCTGAGGCGCTGCGCCTGCGCGACCGCCAGCTCCAGGGCGCGTCGAGCGCCATCCAGGCGCTGCTGTCGGCGATGGATCCGGACGTCGGCATACCCCGTGCCCTGGAGATCATCGGCGAGGCGTCGGACCAGGACCGGGTCTACTTCTTCGAGTTCGGGATGGACCCGGAATCGGGCGGCATGGTGGCCCACCAGCGCTACGAGTGGACGGCCAAGGGTATCGCCCCCCACCTGCGTGATCCGCGATTCGAGGTGATCAGGGTTGGACAGACGCTGCAGCCATGGCTGGACGAACTGCGGGCGAGCCGGCCTGTTGGCGGTATCACCCGCGACATGGCACCCAAGTTGCGCCAGCTGTTCGAGCCTCAGGGCATCCTGTCGGTGCTGATCCTGCCGGTGCGGGTGGCGGGCGAACTCCGCGGCTTCATCGGCTTCGACAACTGCCGCCTGCCCTATTCGTGGAGCGAGAACGAGACGGCGATCCTCGCGTCGTTGGCCGCCTCGATCGGCACCGCGTTCGAGCGCCATCGCATCGAACAGGAGATCCTCGAGGCCAAGGCCACGCTCGAGCTGCGGGTGAGGGCGCGCACGCAGGAACTGCAGGACCAGGTCGAAGCCAAGGAACACGCGCTGTCCGAACTGGCAGAGGCGCAGGGAACGCTGGTCGAGCTGTCGCGCTCGGCCGGCATGGCCGAGGTGGCCACGGGCGTGCTGCACAACGTCGGCAACGTGCTGAACAGCGTCAATGTCTCCTGCAACCTGCTCATGGAGGGCCTGCGGGAGTCCCGCATAGGACAGGTCGCGCGGGTGGCCGAGCTGATGGCCGACCCGCCGGGTGGCATTGGCCGCTACCTGAGCGAGGATCCGCGTGGCCGGCAGATTCCGGCCTACCTCGCCGGCCTGGCGTCGGCGCTGGACGAGGAGCGCGCGCGCATGTTCGCCGAGACGCGGACGCTGCATGATCGTATCGACCACATCAAGGAGATCGTGGCGATGCAGCAGACCTACGGGCGGGTGATCGGCGTGCTGGAACTGCTGCCGCCCGCGCAGCTCATGGAGGACGCCCTCAAGCTCAACGCGGAAGCCGTTGCGCGTCATGGCATCGAGATCCAGCGCGAGTACGCGGCGGTCCCCGACATCCGGGTCGACAAGCACAAGGTGCTGCAGATCCTGCTCAACCTGATCAACAACGCCAAGCACGCCTGCGCCGAGCTTGCGCAGCCAGGACGCGTGATCACGCTGCGGATCGGGAGGAGTGCCGTGGGGCTGCTTCGCATGGAGGTCGCGGACAATGGCGTGGGCATCGATCCGGAGAATCTGAGGCGCGTGTTTCAGCACGGCTTCACGACGCGGCGGGATGGGCATGGCTTCGGCCTGCACAGCGGCGCCCTCGTCGCCCGGGAGCTTGGTGGTTCGCTGCATGCGGCCAGTCGCGGCGCCGGGATGGGTGCGACCTTCACCCTGGAGTTGCCTTTCAACACCGGAGAACAATGATGAATGACGGCCCGGATGCCGGCGTCCACCGCATCCTGATCATCGACGACAACGCCTCTATCCATGAGGATTTCCGCAAGATCCTGCGCAAGCCGCTGGACCGCGCCGGAGACGGGCTCGCCGAGTTGGAGTCGGCGCTTTTCGGCGCGACCGCGAGCCCCGAGCCACGGCCCTCATATCTCATCGACTGCGCCTCGCAGGGTGAGGAGGGGCTCGAAATGGTGCGGGCGGCCTGTTCGGCGGGGCGCCCCTACGCTCTCGCATTCGTCGATGGGCGCATGCCGCCGGGATGGGATGGGGTCGAGACCATCCGCCACATCTGGAAGGTCGACCCCGAGATCCAGGTCGTGCTGTCCACCGCGTACGCGGACTATTCCTGGCAGGAGATCCAGCGTGAGCTCGGCAACACCGACAGCATGCTCATTCTCAAGAAGCCCTTCGACAACGTCGAGGTCCTGCAGATCGCTCATACCCTTACGCGCAAGTGGGAGCTCAACCGGGAGGTCGAAGGCAGGTTGCATGCACTGGCTTTCTACGATCAGCTCACCGGACTCCCCAACCGCGCCTTGTTTCTCGATCGCTTCCGGCAGAGCCTCGCCAACGCCCGGCGCAGCGGGCTGGGGTTGGCTCTGCTGTTCATTGATCTCGACAATTTCAAGCGGATGAACGACTCCCTCGGGCACAGTTTCGGAGACAAGGTCCTGGTGGAGATCGCACGCCGCCTCGAGGACTGCCTGCGCGCGACGGACACGGTGACGCTCGGCATGGCGTCGCGGCTCGGCGGCGACGAGTTCACCGTCCTCGTCCACGATCTGGAGCGGGACGAGCGCGTCGCCGGCGTGGCGCAGCGCATCTCGGCCGCGATATCGAAGCCGCTGGTCATCGGCGAACATCAGGTGATCATCACGCCCAGCATCGGGATTGCCGTCTTTCCGCAGGACGGCGAGGACACCGAGTCGCTGCTCAAGAATGCCGACCTGGCCATGTACCACGCCAAGCGGCTGGGCCCCAATGCATTCGCCTTCTACCGTGAATCGATGAACGCGCTGGTGCTCAAGCGGCTCACGCTCGAGAACCTGCTCAGGCAGGCGATAGACCGCGGCGAGCTGTACCTGGTCTATCAGCCCCAGGTGGCTCTGGAGGGCGGGCGTTTGCGCGGCATGGAGGTTTTGCTGCGCTGGAACAGCCGGGAGCTCGGCCTGGTGCCGCCGCTCGAGTTCGTTCCCATTGCCGAGGAGTGTGGCCTCATCGTCCCGATCGGCGAGTGGGTGCTGCGGACGGCCTGCGCACAGGCGAAGGCGTGGCTCGACCGCGGCCTGGATCTGCGACGCATTGCCGTCAATGTGTCGATCAGGCAGTTCAGCCAGGCGGATTTCGTCGACACCTTGCGCCGCGTGCTGGCCGACACCGGGCTCCCGCCGGCGGCACTCGAGATCGAGATCACGGAGAGCTTCCTGGAGCGAGAGGCCGATGAGGTTGCGGAGAAGCTCGCGCAGATCAGGGCGTTGACGGTGAGCGTCGCGGTGGACGATTTCGGCCAGGGTTATTCAAGTCTGGGCCGCCTGAAAAAGATGCCCATCGACTGCCTGAAGATCGATCGCTCCTTCGTCTGCGGGATCGATCGCAGCGCGGGCGACAGGACCATCATCGACGCGATCATCGCGATGGCGGCGGGCCTGAACCTGGCCACGATCGCCGAGGGCGTGGAGACGGCCGAGCAGGCGGCGTACCTCCGCGAACAGCATTGCCAGGATGCGCAGGGTTATCTCTTCAGCCGTCCGCTGCCCGCGAGGCAGGCCGAAGCGCTCCTGGAGCACCTGATGGGCATCGTTTCTGCGCCTCCGTGCGGCAGCTGACGAGGCGCTGGTGCTCGGCGCGAGAATCGGCTACATTGGACAACATACGCTACGGTATGGATATGCGGGGCCGGTCCTGCATGGCCGTCCCTGCGTCTCGTCCAACCAGGTAGGAGAGCAAGCAAGATGAGTATCAGCAAGATCGGTGTGGTGGGTGCGGGCACCATGGGCAACGGGATCGCGCAGGCGCTGGCGGTTGCTGGCCGCGACGTGGTGATGATGGACGTCAGTGAGGCGCAGTTGAAGCGCGGCCTCGACACGATCAATGCCAGCCTCGATCGGCTCATCAAGAAGGAGAAGATGAGTGCCGAGCAGAAGGCGACCGCCATGGCGCACATCGCCACCGTGACCACCGTTTCCGGGCTGGCCGATTGCGATCTGGTGATCGAGGCCGCGACCGAGAACGTCGATCTCAAGCTGCGCATCTTTGCCGACCTCGACAAGACGCTCAAACCCGAAGCGATCCTCGCCAGCAACACTTCGTCGATCTCGATCACGCGCCTGGCGGCGGCGACCCAGCGGCCGGGGCAGGTGATCGGCATGCATTTCTTCAACCCGGTGCCGCTGATGGCACTGGTCGAGCTGATCAACGGCCTGCAGACCTCCGCCGGGACCTATGCGGAGGTGGAGGCGCTCGCGAAGTCGATCGGCAAGACGCCGATCAAGGTCAAGAACAGTCCGGGCTTCGTGGTCAACCGCATGCTGTGCCCGATGATCAACGAGGCGGTGTTCGCGCTTGGCGAAGGGCTGGCCACCGCGGCGGAGATCGACGAGGCGATGAAGCTCGGCTGCAATCACCCGATCGGCCCGCTCGCACTCTGCGACCTGATCGGCCTCGATGTCGAACTGGCGGTGATGCAGGTTCTGTACGAAGGCACCAAGGATCCGAAGTACCGTCCTGCACCCTTGCTGGTGGAGATGCTGGAGGCGGGCTACCTTGGCCGCAAGAGCGGCAAGGGCTTCTTCGAATACCCGGCGAAGTGAGTCCGCGCTGACGCCCGCCCGCGCTCGGGTGGGCGGGCCCAGACGTGAGAACGCCACCTCGAGGGTGGCGTTCTTGCTTCCCGGTCGGGGCGGTGATCAGCCGCGACCCGAGCGCATCGCGTCGAAGAACTCGGCGTTGCTCTTGGTGGCCTTGATCTTGTCGAGCAGGAATTCCATCGCGTCGATGTCGTCCATGCCGTAGAGCAGCTTGCGCAGGATCCACACCTTCTGCAGTACGTCGGCCTTGAGCAGCAGCTCTTCGCGCCGGGTGCCCGAGCGATTGACGTTGATCGCCGGATAGACGCGCTTCTCGGCCATGCGGCGGTCGAGGTGGAGCTCCATGTTGCCGGTGCCCTTGAACTCCTCGTAGATCACGTCGTCCATGCGGCTGCCGGTGTCGACCAGCGTGGTGGCGATGATGGTCAGCGAGCCGCCTTCCTCGATGTTGCGCGCGGCGCCGAAGAAGCGCTTGGGCTTCTGCAGGGCGTTGGCATCCACGCCGCCGGTCAGCACCTTGCCGGAGGCCGGCACCACGGTGTTGTAGGCGCGCGCCAGCCGCGTCAGCGAGTCGAGCAGGATCACCACGTCGTACTTGTGCTCGGTCAGGCGCTTGGCCTTCTCGATCACCATCTCGGCGACCTGCACGTGGCGGGTCGCCGGCTCGTCGAAGGTGGAGGCCACGACCTCGCCCTTCACCGAACGCAGCATCTCCGTCACTTCTTCCGGGCGCTCGTCGATCAGCAGCACGATCAGCTTGACGTCCGGATGATTGGCCGTGATCGCGTGCGCGATGTGCTGCAGCATGACCGTCTTGCCGCTCTTGGGCGGGGCGACGAGCAGGCCGCGCTGGCCCTTGCCGATCGGCGCGATCATGTCGATCACGCGGCTGGTGATGTTCTCCTCGCCGCGGACGTCGCGCTCGAGCTTCAGGCACTCCTGCGGATGCAGCGGCGTGAGGTTCTCGAACAGGATCTTGCTCTTGCACTCTTCCGGGGGCCGACCATTGATCTTGTCGAGCTTGGTGAGCGCGAAGTAGCGTTCGCCGTCCTTGGGCGTGCGGATCTCGCCCTCGATCGTGTCGCCGGTACGCAGGTTGAAGCGCCGGATCTGCGAGGGCGACACGTAGATGTCGTCCGTCCCCGCGAGATACGAGGTGTCGGGAGAGCGCAGGAAGCCGAAACCGTCAGGCAGCACTTCGAGTGCGCCGTCGCCACAGATCGGTTCGCCCCTGCGGGCACGGTTGCGCAGCAGCGCGAAGACGAGTTCCTGCTTGCGCAGCCTGTTCGCACCCTCGACGCCGGCGTCCATCGCCATCTGCAGCAGTTCGCTGACGTGCAGGGCCTTGAGCTCGGAGAGGTGAAGCGCGGGAACGTCGGGATCGCGGGGCGTGGAAGAGCCTTCCTCGCCGCCGTTCTCGACGTCGAACAGATCGCTTTCGTTCTGCGGATTCTGGGGGGAATTACCGTCCCGGTTGCGCGCGCCGCGGCGACGGGCGCGCGAGGAACCACGGGAGCGGGCCGGAGCCTGGTCCGGCTTAGATGTTGCTGTCAATGAAGGCGGTCAGTTGAGATTTGGAAAGGGCGCCCACTTTGGTCGCCTCGACGTTGCCACCCTTGAACAGCATCAACGTCGGGATGCCGCGGATGCCGTACTTGGCCGGGGTTTCCTGGTTGTCGTCGATGTTGAGCTTGGCGACCTTGAGCTTGCCGGCGTAGTCCTTGGCGACGTCGTCAAGGATCGGGGCGATCATCTTGCACGGGCCGCACCATTCGGCCCAGTAGTCGACCAGCACCGGGGTCTGGGACTGCAGCACTTCAGCTTCGAAGTTGCTGTCGGTCACATAGTGAATATGCTCGCTCATGATTCCTCACATAAGGGCTAGCGGGTATAGACGAAAGTCGGTGACTTCGTTGCCTGGTATTGCATGAGAGGGGAGGGGATGTGCCCGAAAACGCGCCGCGGAGGAGGGTGCCTGCGGCAGATCCGGGTTTTCCGGCGGAAGGAGAGTTCTTCCGTGAAGAAATTTTGACGAAACTTATGCGAAGCACCGGCTTGCGTCAAGGGAATCCGCTGCGGTTTTCCGCGCGTCACGCCCTGACGTGGCAAAAACGCCAAGGACTGGACTATATTCTGGCTTTCCCGACGCCGGCCGCCAGAGCCGGCTCGCACCCCCAAAGACCATGGAGAGCCGCAATGACCTATGTCGTTACCGAGAGCTGCATTCGCTGCAAGTACACCGATTGCGTGGATGTCTGTCCGGTCGACTGTTTCCGCGAGGGACCCAACTTCCTCGTGATCGACCCGGAGGAGTGCATCGACTGCACCCTGTGCGTGGCCGAGTGTCCGGTCGAGGCGATTTTCGCCGAGGATGACGTGCCGCAGGACCAGCAGCATTTCATCGCCCTCAACGCCGAGCTCGCAAAGGGCTGGAAACCCATCGTCGAACGCAAGGATCCGTTGCCCGACGCAGAGGAGTGGGCCAAGGTGAAGAGCAAGCTCGACCAGCTCAAGCGCTGAGGTCGCAGGCCCTGCCCGCGACCCGCTTTGCGGCCTCCGGGCGATGCACTAAGATGGCGCCTGACCTCAACATTCATAACGACCGGGTACGGAGATCGACATGCTGGTGAGCGAGATTCTCGCGATCAAGGGCAAGGTGCTGTTCACCATTGCGCCCAACAGGAGCATCGCGGAGGCCGTCGAGATCATGAACGAGCAGGACGTCGGCTCGCTGGTCGTTTTTTCCCGTGGCGCGATGGTGGGCATGCTGACGTTCCGCCAGGTCTTGCAGGCGGTGCAGAAGGGCGGGGCTGACTGGCAGGCGCTCACCGTCGAGGAGACGATGCTGCGCGAACCGCTCACCGCATCGCCGACGATGGAAATGGACGAGCTGCGTCGCCTGATGGTCGAGCATCACCAGCGGTACCTCCCGGTCATGGAGGATCACACCCTGCTCGGCGTGGTGAGCTTTCATGACGTCGCCAAGGCGGTGCTCGAGGAGCAGAGCTTCGAGAACCGCATGCTGAAGAACTACATCCGCAACTGGCCGGCGAGCGAGGACGAGGCGCAGTAGCCGGATACCGAACGCGGTACGCGGCGGAGCACGTCCGCCGCACCTCCATGGACGGGGGAGCCCGTCCGCTCGACACCCTCGAACAAGAAACGGGTGCGATCACGTTGGAATGAGCGCCAGGCTCTTGGGTCTGGCCGACGCCTTGGGAGGGCGGAGCCGGGCGACCTTTGGGTCGCCGGCGGTATTTCCAGCAACAGGAGGAGAGGACGTGGAAAAAATCTGGCTGAAAAGCTACCCCCAGGGCATCCCCGCGGAAATCGACGTCGATGAGTTCCGCTCCCTCGGGGACGTGTTCGAGCGCAGCGCGCGACGCTTCGCGGCGCAAAGCGCCTACATCTGCATGGGAAAGGCGATCTCCTACGCCGAACTCGATGCGCTGAGCGCGCGCTTTGGCGCGTTCCTCCAGAGCGACCTGAAGCTGCCGCGCGGCACGCGCGTGGCGCTGATGATGCCCAACGTGCTGCAGTATCCGATCGCCCTTTTCGGCGCGTTGCGGGCGGGCTATACGGTCGTAAACGTCAATCCGCTCTATACCGCGCGCGAGCTCGAGCATCAGCTTCGGGATGCCGGGGCCGAGGCGATCGTCATCCTCGAGAACTTCGCGCACACGCTCGGGCAGGTGCGCGGGCAGGTGCCGGTGCGCCACGTCATCGTCACCAGCCTGGGCGAGATGCTCGGCTTTCCGAAAGGGGCGGTGGTCAATTTCGTCGTCCGCCGGATACGCAAGCTGGTGCCCGAGTGGTCGCTCGACGGCCATCTTTCCTTCACCGAAGCGCTCAAGCGCGGCGCGGCTCACGCCCTGCAGCCGGTGGAGGTGGGGCACGACGACATCGCCTTCCTTCAGTACACGGGTGGCACGACAGGCGTGGCCAAGGGCGCGATCCTGACCCACCGCAACATCATCGCCAACCTCCAGCAGGCCCACGCCTGGATCGCGCCGCACGTCCGCGACGGTCGTGAGATCATCATCACCGCGCTACCGCTTTATCATATCTTCTCGCTCACCGCGAACTGCCTGACCTTCCTCAAGATCGGCGCGGCGAACGTGCTGATTCCCAACCCGCGCGACATTCCCGGCTTCGTCAAGGAACTGGCCAGGCACAGATTCACGGCGATTACCGGGGTCAACACCCTGTTCAACGCGCTGGTGAACAGCGAAGCGTTCGCGCAGCTGGACTTTTCCTCGCTGCGGGTGGCGCTCGGCGGCGGGATGGCGGTCCAGCAGGCAGTCGCGGAGAAGTGGAAGACGATCACCGGTGTGCAACTGGTTGAGGCATACGGTCTTACCGAGACCTCGCCGGCGGTCACCATCAATCCGCTCGACCTCAAGGGCTTCAACCATGCGATCGGACTCCCGGTGCCATCCACGGAGATCAGCATCCGCGACGACGAGGGCAACGAGCAGCCGATCGGGCAGCGCGGCGAGCTGTGCGTGCGCGGGCCGCAGGTGACGCCCGGCTACTGGCAGCGCGCGGAGGAGACCGCGCGCGCGTTCACGCCGGACGGGTTTCTGCGCACCGGGGACATCGCGGTCATCGACGAGATGGGCTTCGTCCGGCTGGTCGATCGCAAGAAGGACATGATTCTGGTGTCCGGCTTCAATGTTTACCCGAATGAGGTCGAGGACGTGGTCGCCAGTCATCCGGGGGTGCTCGAGGTCGCTGCGATCGGGGTGCCCGACGAGCGCAGCGGCGAGGCGGTGAAGATCTTCGTCGTGCGCAAGGATCGCTCGCTCACCGCCGAGGCGCTGACGGCCTACTGCCGCGAGAACCTGACCGGCTACAAGGTTCCTCATCACATCGAGTTCCGCGATGAACTGCCCAAGAGCAACGTCGGCAAGATCCTGCGGCGGGAGTTGCGCGCGGGCTGAGCCTTGCCGGTCGAGGAAGGTGCGGCGTCGGGTCGCTCGAATTGCAGGGGCGGCATTTCCCCGAAAAGATTCTTGTGCATCGCACCGCTTCGTGATTACACTGCCGGTCACGTTTCATACCTTCTCGACGAAAACGCATTTCATGTCCCGTCCCGCAAGCTTCGCCTTCGTGTCCGCGGTAACCGTAGTACGCGTAGTTGGCGTAGGCACGCGCGCGTCGTAACGGGACAAGAAGCACTCGAGCACAAGATCTCAAACCCCCGTCGGCGCGCAAGCCCGACGGGGGTTTTGCTTTTGCGCCCGCCGGTCTTGCCGCCGAACCTTCAAGCAAGGAGACCAACATGGTTCAACTCACCGGCGCGCAACTGATGGTGCGCCTCCTCGAGCGTCAGGGCGTGCGCACGATCGCGGGCCTGCCCGGCGGCGCCATCCTGCCCTTCTACGACGCGCTTTCGGCCAGTGAGCGGATTCGCCACGTGCTGGCCCGCCACGAGCAGGGCGCGGGCTTCATGGCGCAGGGCATGGCGCGGGTGAGCGGTGTGCCCCAGGTGTGCATCGCCTCGAGCGGCCCCGGGGCGACCAATCTGGTGACCGCAATTGCCGATGCCTGCCTCGACTCGATCCCGATGGTCGTCATCACCGGTCAGGTGCCGCAGGCGATGATCGGCACCGACGCCTTCCAGGAAGTCGACATCTACGGCATCACGGTGCCGATCACCAAGCACAACTTCCTCGTGCGCTCCGCGCAGGAACTGCTGGAGGTCGTCCCGGACGCTTTCCGCATCGCGATGTCCGGGCGCCCGGGCCCGGTCCTGATCGACGTGCCCAAGGACGTCCAGAACCAGCTGATCACGGTCGATGAATTCCCGCCGGTTGCGGTCGCGGATCCGGCGCCTCAGCTCGACTTGGCTGCGATCGAGGAGGCGGCGCGGATGATCAACGCGGCCGAGCGGCCGGTGCTCTACCTCGGTGGGGGGGTGGTCCATGCGGGTGCGGCGTCGCTCGCCGTGCAACTGGCCGAGCAGGGCAGCCTGCCGACCACGATGACCTTGATGGCGCTAGGCGCAATGGCGATGGACCACCCGCTGTCGATCGGCATGCTCGGCATGCATGGCGCGCGTTACACCAACTTCGTGCTCGAGGAAGCCGACCTGCTGATCTGTGTCGGCGCCCGCTTCGACGATCGCGCCATCGGCCGCGCGTCGCAGTTCTGCCCGAACGCGAAGATCGTCCATGTCGACATCGACCGTTCGGAGCTCCACAAGATCAAGAACGCTCACGTGGCCATTCACGCCAACGTGAAGTGCGCGCTGGAGGCCTTGCTGCCGCGCGTCAAGTCGGCGCTGCGCGCGCCCTGGCTGTCGCAGGTGGCCAGCCTGAAGGCGCGCTTCCCGATGCAGTTCCCGGGCCAGGACGATCCGCGCAGCCATTACGGCCTGATCCAGGCGGTGGCGAACGCCCTCGACGACGAGGCGATCGTCGCCACCGACGTCGGCCAGCACCAGATGTGGGTGGCGCAGGCCTATCCCTTCCGTCGACCGCGCCAGTGGCTGACCTCGGGCGGCCTCGGCACGATGGGCTTCGGCCTGCCCACCGCGATCGGCGCCGCGCTCGCCGAGCCGGACCGCACGGTGGTGTGCTTCACGGGGGACGGCAGCTTCAAGATGAACATCCAGGAACTCGACACGCTTGTCGAGGAGGGCCTCAACGTCAAGATCGTGCTGATGAACAACAACGCGCTCGGCCTCGTGTATCAGCAGCAGGCGCTGTTCTATGGCAAGCGCCAGTTCGCATCGAAGTACCGCGGCGAACCCGACTTCGTGAAGATCGCCGACGGTTTCGGCGTGCCGGCGCTCGACCTCGACCTCGCCGAGGATCCGGTCGCTGCGCTCGCCGAGGCCCTGCAGCGGCCGGGTCCGTGTCTGATCCATGCGACGATCGACCGCGAGGAATTCGTTTACCCCATGGTGCCGCCGGGTGCGGCCAACACCGAGATGATCGGAGGCTGATGATGATCGAGCAGGTTGCCGACCCGCTGCCGCAAGCCGGCTGTGCCAAGGTCGTTCTGGAACTGGATGTGAACAACCACCCCGGGGTGATGAGCCACATCTGCAATCTCTTTGCGCGTCGCGCGTTCAACGTCGAGGGCATCCTCTGCATGCCGGTGTCCGACGGCAAGCGCTCGCGCATCTGGCTGCTGGTGTTCGAAGACCAGCGCCTGGAACAGATGGTGCGCCAGGTCGAGAAGCTCGAGGACGTCCTGAACGTCCGTCGCCATGGCGCCGAGCATGAGGTCTTCGAGCGCCTGGAGGGCTTCTTCCACTGATGGCTCAAGCGGCCGGGCCGGACGTCCGCACGCCGGGCCGCCGCCCGCCGCAGGGCTGAAGGGGACGGGGCGCGCGTGCTAGACTCGCGCCCCGTCCCCTGTTCATTCGAGAGGCCTTGCGCGAGGTGCGGGCGTGCTGCGCCCGCCCCCTTGCTCAGGCGATAAGCGAGATTTCCATGTCCGGCAATACCATCGGCACGCTCTTCACCGTCACTTCGTTCGGCGAATCCCACGGTCCGGCCATCGGCTGCATCGTGGATGGTTGCCCGCCGGGACTGGCGATCAGCGAGGCCGACATCCAGGCCGAGCTCGACCGGCGCAAGCCGGGCACCTCGCGCCACGTCACCCAGCGTCGCGAGCCGGATACCGTGGAGATCCTCTCCGGGGTGTTCGAGGGCGTGACCACCGGCACCCCGATCGCGCTGCTGATCCGCAACCAGGACCAGCGCAGCAAGGACTACGGCAACATCGCCGACAGCTTCCGCCCCGGCCATGCCGACTACGCCTACCTGCAGAAGTACGGCCTGCGCGACTACCGTGGCGGCGGGCGCTCGTCGGCGCGCGAGACCGCGGTGCGGGTGGCGGCCGGGGCGATCGCGAAGAAGTGGTTGAAGGAGCGCTACGGCATCGTGATCCGCGCCTGCATGGGCGCGCTCGGCCCGATCGAGATTCCCTTCCTGTCCTGGGACGAGGTCGAGGGCAATCCCTTCTTTGCGCCCAATGCCGCGATCGTGCCGCAGCTCGAGGCCTACATGGACGAACTGCGCAAGTCGGGCGACTCGATCGGCGCGCGCATCGACGTCGTCGCCAGCGGCGTCCCGGTCGGCTGGGGCGAGCCGGTATATGGGCGCCTGGACGCCGACATCGCCTACGCGATGATGGGGATCAATGCGGTGAAGGGCGTGGAGATCGGCGCCGGCTTCGCCTCGGTGGCGCAGCGCGGTACCGAGCACGGTGACGAGATGACGCCCGAGGGCTTCCTGACGAATCACGCCGGCGGCGTGCTCGGCGGCATCTCCACCGGGCAGGACATCATCGCCAGCATCGCGATCAAGCCCACCTCCAGCATCAGGCTGGACCGACGCTCGATCGATCGCGCCGGCAATCCGGTCATCGTCAATACGCACGGCCGCCACGACCCCTGCGTCGGCATCCGCGCCACGCCGATCGCCGAGTCCATGCTGGCCCTGGTGCTGATCGACCACGCGTTGCGCCATCGCGCCCAGTGCGGCGACGTGCGCACCGACACCCCCCGCATTCCCGGGCTCGCGCCCACCGGCAGCCAGCGCCTGCCGTCGCCGCGCTGAGCGGCGACGGCGGCCCGTGATCGGAAGGCCGATGCGGCGGTCCTGCGCGCGCCGCCGCGCCTGAGGCGCGCCCGATGATCCCGTACTGGCGCCTGTCGGCCTATTACTTCTTCTACTTCGCCTTCGTCGGCGCGTTTGCGCCGTACTTCACGCTCTACCTGCAGTCGATCGCGCTGACGGCGACCGACATCGCGCTGCTGATGTCGCTGATGCAGCTGATGCGGGTGCTCGCGCCCAACCTCTGGGGCTGGCTGGCAGAGCGGCTCGGTATGCGCATCGCCATCGTCCGCCTGTCGGCGCTCGCCAGTCTGGCGGGCTTTTCCGTCTTTTTCTTCACCACCGATTTTGGCGGCCTGTTCGCGGCGATGGCGCTGATGGCCTTCTTCTGGAGTGCGGCGCTGCCGCTGGTCGAAGGGCTCACCTTCGCCCATCTCGGCGAGGCGGGGCACCGCTACGGCAGCATCCGGGTGTGGGGCTCGGTGGGCTTCATCGTGGCGGTGCTCGCGCTGGGACATTCCCTGGACCATCTGCCGATCACCGCGGTGCTGTGGGTCACCGCCGCCATCCTGGGAGGCATCGTGCTGTGCGCCTTCGTCGTGCCCGAGGCGCCACGAGCGCCGGCCCAGCGCGAGACCGTGAGCTTTGGCGATACCTTGCGCCGGCCGCAGGTTCAGGCCTTGCTGGGTGCCTGCTTCCTGATGTCGGCGGCGCACGGCGCGCTTTACGTGTTCTATTCGATCTTTCTCGTCGACATCGGCTACGACAAGGCGCTGGTGGGCTGGATGTGGACGCTCGGCGTGGTGGCCGAGATCGTGGTGTTCATGCTGATGCCGCGCATCACGCAGCGTTTCTCCTTGCGCGCGATCCTGCTGTTCTCCTTCGTGTGCGCGGTGCTGCGCTTCGTCATGATCGGCTGGGGTGCCGGCAGCCTGGTCGTGCTGCTGGCGGCGCAACTGCTGCACGGCGCGACCTTCGGCGCTTATCATGCTGCTGCCATCGCGGTGGTCAATCAGTGGTTCCCGGGGCGATTGCAGTCGCGCGGACAGGCGCTCTACGGCAGCCTTTCGTTCGGTGCGGGCGGGATGCTGGGCGGGCTGCTGAGCGGTTACACCTGGGAAACCATCGGCGCGGCCTGGACCTATACGATTGGATCGGGTTTCGCGCTCGCCGGGCTGGTCTGGCTGTTTCTTGGCTGGCGCGGCTCGCATGACGCACCCGCACAGGCTCCGGATCCATCTGCCCGAGGAGGATGAAATGAAGGCAATGCTCAGACTCGTCATGCCCGCGCTGATCGCCGGTGCGCTCGTCACCGCCTGCCAGACCGTGCAGACCACCCAGTCCGGCGCGGTCGGTGTGCAGCGTTCGCAGCTGATGATGGTGTCCGCCCAGCAGGTCGAGCAGGCGTCGAGCCAGCAGTACCAGCAGATGCTCGCCCAGGCGCGCCAGAAGAATGCGCTCAACCGCGACCCGGCCACCGTGCAGCGCGTGCGCCGCATCGTGTCGCGCCTGACCGCACAGACCGGCGTGTTCCGTCCGGATGCGCCGTCGTGGGCGTGGGAGGTGAACGTGTTCTCGTCCAACGAGCTCAACGCCTGGTGCATGGCGGGCGGCAAGATGGCGATCTACACCGGGCTGATCCAGCGCCTCGATCTCACCGACGACGAGATCGCCGCGGTGATGGGACACGAGATCGCGCATGCGCTGCGCGAGCATGCGCGCGAGCAGGTGTCGAAGTCGATGGCGACGGGACTCGGCGTCTCGGTCGCCGGCGCCCTCCTTGGCGTGGGACAGATCGGCCAGGACCTGATGAGCCAGGTTGCCCGGGTCACCTTCGAGTTGCCCAATTCGCGCGAGCACGAGATCGAGGCGGATCGCATGGGCGTCGAGCTGGCGGCGCGTGCCGGCTACGACCCGCGGGCGGCGGTCACGCTGTGGAACAAGATGGCCGGCAAGTCGGCCGGCGCGCCGCCGCAATGGCTGTCGACACACCCTTCGCACGCCAATCGGCAGCGCGATCTCGCCGAATACGCCGCGCGCGTGATGCCGCTCTACCAGGGCGCGCGACGTTGACTCCCGGGGGCGTGGCGGGCAGGGGCCACGGCCGGCTGCAGGCTGCGGCGCTGTTCAGTTTTGGCGGCTTTGTGAAATAATCGATTTCTTTTTTTTGATGCGGAACACTCCGGGATGCAAGCGCAAACGCTGTACGAAAAGCTCTGGTCCAGTCACGTCGTGCATCAGGAGGCCGACGGCACGGCGCTGATCTACATCGACCGTCATCTGGTGCACGAGGTGACCAGCCCGCAGGCCTTCGAGGGTCTCAAGCTGGCCGGGCGCAAGCCCTGGCGGATCAGCTCGATCGTCGCCACCGCCGACCACAACACGCCGACCGACCACTGGGACCTCGGAATCCAGGACCCGGTCTCGCGCCAGCAGGTCGAGACGCTGGACGCCAACATCCGCGAGGTGGGCTCGCTCGCCTACTTCCCGTTCAAGGACGAACGCCAGGGGATCGTGCACGTCATCGGCCCCGAGAACGGCGCCACGCTGCCGGGCATGACCGTGGTCTGCGGCGACTCGCACACCTCCACGCACGGCGCCTTCGGCTGCCTGGCGCACGGCATCGGCACCTCGGAGGTGGAGCACGTGCTCGCCACCCAGTGCCTGCTGCAGAAGAAGTCGAAGACGATGCTGGTGAAGGTCGACGGCCAGCTTGGCCGCGGCGTCACCGCCAAGGACGTCGTGCTCGCCATCATCGGCAGGATCGGCACCGCCGGCGGTACCGGCTATGCGATGGAGTTCGGCGGCAGCGCCATCCGCGCGCTGTCGATGGAAGGCCGCATGACGATCTGCAACATGGCGATCGAGGCCGGTGCGCGCGCCGGCATGGTCGGCGTGGACGAGACCACCATCGCCTATCTGAAGGACCGTCCGTTTTCGCCCAAGGGCCAGGCCTGGGATCTGGCGGTCGACTACTGGCGCAGCCTGCACAGCGACGAGGACGCCGAGTTCGACAAGGTCGTGGAGCTCAAGGCCGAGGACATCCTGCCGCAGGTGACCTGGGGCACCTCGCCCGAGATGGTCACCACGGTCGACGGCCGCGTGCCGGATCCGGCCGCGGTCGCCGACCCGGTGCGCCGCGAGGGTGTCGAGCGCGCGCTCAAGTACATGGGGCTCACGGCCAACACGCCGATCACCGACATCAAGGTCGATCAGGTCTTCATCGGCTCGTGTACCAACTCGCGCATCGAGGATCTGCGCGAAGCGGCAGCGGTGGCCAAAGGGCGCAAGAAGGCCGACAACGTCAAGCGCGTGCTGGTGGTGCCGGGCTCGGGCCTGGTCAAGCGCCAGGCCGAAGAGGAGGGGCTGCACGAGATCTTCCTCGCCGCCGGCTTCGAGTGGCGCGAGCCGGGCTGTTCGATGTGCCTGGCGATGAACGCCGACCGTCTCGAGCCGGGTGAGCGTTGCGCCTCGACCTCGAACCGCAACTTCGAGGGCCGCCAGGGTGCAGGCGGGCGCACCCACCTGGTCAGTCCGGCGATGGCCGCCGCGGCGGCGGTCACCGGCCACTTCACCGACGTGCGCTCGCTGGCCTGAGGGCCGGCATCCGATCGAGGACAATGCAATGAAGAAACTTGCGCTCATCGCCGCCGCGCTCGCTGCCGGCTTCGTCTCCATGGCGTGCAACACCGTGCAAGGCGTCGGCAAGGACATCGAAAAGGGTGGCGAGGCCATCCAGAGGGCAGTGAAATAATGAAGCCGTTTACCACGCTCGACGGCCTGGTCGCACCGCTCGACCGCGCCAACGTCGATACCGACGCGATCATCCCCAAGCAGTTCCTGAAGTCGATCAAGCGCAGCGGCTTCGGCCCCAACGCCTTCGACGAGTGGCGCTACCTCGACGTCGGCCAGCCCGGCCAGGACAACAGCCAGCGTCCGCTCAACCCCGACTTCGTGCTCAACCAGGCGCGCTACCAGGGCGCGCAGATCCTGCTCACGCGCGACAACTTCGGCTGCGGCAGCTCGCGCGAGCACGCGCCATGGGCGCTCGAGGACTACGGCTTCCGCGTGCTGATCGGGCCGAGCTTCGCCGACATCTTCTTCAACAACAGCTTCAAGAACGGCCTGCTGCCGATCAGGCTCGACGCCGCCGAGGTCGACGAGCTCTTCCGCCAGTGCGAGGCGACCGAGGGCTACCGGCTGACCGTCGATCTGGCCGCGCAGACGATCACGCGCCCGGACGGCAAGTCGATCGCCTTCGACATCGACCCCTTCCGCAAGGAATGCCTGTTGAACGGCTGGGACGACATCGGCCTCACGCTCCGTCACGCCGACAAGATCCGCGCCTTCGAAGCGCAACGCCGCGCCCAACACCCGTACTACTTTGCCTGAGCCCCGACGGCTCACCGAACCAAGGAAAACGATTCGATGAAGATTTGCGTGCTGCCGGGTGACGGCATCGGTCCCGAGATCATGGCGCAGGCCGTGCGCGTGCTCAACGCGCTCGATCTCAAGTTCGAGATGGAAGAAGCCCTGGTGGGCGGGTGCGCGGTCGACGCCACCGGCAACCCGCTGCCCGAGGCGACCCTCAAGCTCGCGCGCGAAGCTGACGCCATCCTGCTCGGCGCGGTCGGCGGCCCGAAGTGGGACAACCACCCCCGCAACCAGCGCCCCGAGCTGGGCCTGCTCGGCATCCGCAAGGAGCTCGCCCTATTCGCCAACCTGCGCCCGGCGATCCTGTATCCGGAGCTGGCCAACGCCTCCACGCTCAAGCCCGAGGTCGTCGCCGGCCTCGACATCCTGATCGTGCGCGAACTCACCGGCGACATCTACTTCGGCCAGCCGCGCGGCATCGAGATGCGCGAGGTCAATGGCGAGTCCCAGCGCGTGGGCTGGAACACCATGATCTACGCCGAGTACGAGATCCGCCGCATCCTGCGCGTGGCCTTCGAGGCGGCGATGAAGCGCGGCAAGCGCCTGTGCTCGGTCGACAAGATGAACGTGCTCGAGACCACCCAGCTCTGGCGCGACATCGCCATCGAGGTCAGCAAGGACTTCCCCGAGGTCGAGCTCAGCCACATGCTGGTCGACAACGCCGCGATGCAGCTGGTGCGCAACCCGAAGCAGTTCGACGTGATGGTCACCGGCAACATGTTCGGCGACATCCTGTCCGACGAGGCCTCGATGCTCACCGGCTCGATCGGCATGCTGCCCTCGGCTTCGCTCAACGCCGACAACAAGGGCATGTACGAGCCCTCGCACGGTTCCGCGCCCGACATCGCCGGCAAGGACCTCGCCAACCCGCTGGCGACCATCCTGTCGGCGGCGATGATGCTGCGCTATACCTTCAATCAGGAAGCGGCCGCGCAGCGCATCGAGCGCGCGGTCAAGAAGGTCCTGGCCCAGGGCTATCGCACCGGCGACATCTATGAGCCGGGCACCAGGCGCGTGGGCACGCGCGAGATGGGCGACGCGGTGCTCGCGGCGCTGTGAGCGCCTGCGCCCGAACAGGTTTTTCGAGAAACGTCTGATTAGAGAGTGATGAACATGAATCGAGTCGGTCTGGTTGGCTGGCGTGGCATGGTCGGTTCCGTGCTGATGCAGCGCATGGTGGAGGAGGGCGACTTCGCCTTCATCGAGCCGGTGTATTTCTCCACCTCGAACGCCGGCGGCAAGGCGCCGTCCTTCGGCGGCAAGGAAGCCGCCGCGCCGCTGCAGGACGCGATGAACATCGACGCGCTGAAGGCCTGCGACATCGTGATCACCTGCCAGGGCGGCGACTACACCAAGGAAGTCTTCCCCAAGCTGCGCGCCACCGGCTGGAACGGCCACTGGATCGACGCCGCCAGTGCGCTGCGCATGAACGACGACGCGGTGATCATCCTCGACCCGGTCAACCGCAACGTCATCGACGCCGCACTCGCCAAGGGCGGGCGCAACTGGATCGGCGGCAACTGCACCGTGTCGCTGATGCTGATGGGCCTGGGCGGCCTGTTCAGGCACGGCCTGGTCGAGTGGATCTCGGCGATGACCTACCAGGCGGCCTCGGGCGCCGGCGCGCAGAACATGCGCGAGCTCATCAGCCAGATGGGCACCATCCACGACTCGGTCAAGGACCTGCTCGCCGACCCGGCCTCGGCCATCCTCGAGATCGACCGCAAGGTTGCCGAGACCATGCGCTCCGAGAGCTTCCCGAAGAAGAACTTCCGCAACACCCCGCTCGCCGGCAGCCTGATCCCCTGGATCGACGTCCCGGTCGAGCACGGCCAGAGCAAGGAAGAGTGGAAGGGCGGCGCCGAATGCAACAAGATCCTCGGCAACCCGGCCTTCCGCACCCCCGGCTCGATCCCGATCGACGGCCTGTGCGTGCGCATCGGTGCGATGCGCTGCCACTCGCAGGCGCTGACCATCAAGCTCAAGAAGGACGTGCCGCTCGACGAGCTCACCGAGATCATCGCTGGCGCCAACCAGTGGGTGAAGGTGGTTCCCAATGATCGCGAGATCACCGAGCGCGAACTCACGCCGACCGCCGTCACCGGCACGCTCGGCATCCCGGTTGGCCGCCTGCACAAGATGGCGATGGGCCCCGAGTACCTCGGCGCCTTCACCGTCGGCGACCAGCTGCTGTGGGGCGCGGCCGAGCCGCTGCGCCGCATGCTGCGCATCCTGCTCGAGCGTTAAGTTTCGCCGGGCGCAGACGTTAAAGGGGGCAGCCGCCCCCTTTTTCGTTGGTCACGCCGGCGCGACGGGCGGTAATTCATCACGCTGGACGGGCTTGAATCAGGCTCGACTAATGCGACGAACGCCGGGAAATGCTAGATTCCTAGGCCGAATCAGCTGTTTTTTTGGCTGCCAAGCACAGTTCCGGGGGAACGCGGTTTGAAAACCAACATGACAAAGTCGCTCAGGGCCTCGTTGCTCGCTCTCTCCATCGCTGCGCTCCCGCTTACCGCGCAGGCAGCCGGCCTGGGGCAGATCAACGTGTATAGCGGGCTCGGGCAGCCGCTGCGCGCCGAGATCCAGGTCAGCGCCACGGCGCAGGAACTGCAGTCGCTGAGCGCGCGCATCGCGTCGGCGGAGGCCTTCCGGCAGGCCAACCTGAGCTATGGCAGTGCGGCGAACTCGATTCGCGTCAGCGTCGATACCCGGGCGTCGCGACCGGTCATCCGGCTGACCAGCGAGCGTCCGATCAACGATCCCTTCGTCGACCTGCTCGTCGAGCTGAACTGGGCGACCGGTCGGCTGGTGCGCGAGTACACTTTCCTGCTCGATCCGGTCGATCTGGCCGCACCACGCCCGCTTGCCGCCGCGGTGGATACGCCGGCCGCGGCGCCCGTGCCGAGGCCGGCGGCTCGTCCGGCGCCGCCCGCCCGCGCGGCAGCCGCGCCCCCGCGCCAGGTCCCCGAGACCTACACCGTTCGCCGTGGCGACACGATGCACCGTATCGCCAGCGCGAATTCCCACCCCGGGACGACCCTCGACCAGATGCTGGTCGCGCTGCTGCGCGCGAATCCGCAGGCCTTCGATGGCGGCAACATCAACCGCCTGCGAGCGGGCGCGGTGCTCAGCGTGCCCGGCGCCGAGGCGGTGCGCGCAATCGACGCCGGCGAGGCGAGGCGCGAACTGCGCGCCCAGGCAGCCGATTTCGAGGCCTACCGGCGCGGACTCGCCGGCTCTGCCGCCAGCCGAGCTCCGGTCCCACCCGCGCAGGCCGAGCAGGAAAGCGCCGGGCGCATCGTGCCGAAGGTCGAGGAACCCGCACCCGCCGCCGAGACGGGCGACCAGGTGAAGGTTTCGCGCAGCGACGTCGGCGCGGAGGCCGGCGCCGACGCGCGTCTGCAGGCGCTGGAGGAGGAGCTCTCCACGCGGTCGTAAGCGCTCGAGGAGGCCAATGCCCGCCTTGCCCAGCTCGAGCGCAGCATCCGTGACTTGCAGCGCCTGCTCGAACTGCAGAGCGGAACCATGGGGCAGCTCCAGGCCGGCGCCGAGGCGGGCGCCCCCGCCGCGGTTGCCGCGGAGGCGTCCGCCGGCCCCAGCGACGGCGACGCGGCGCGCGAGCCTGCTCCGTCGGAGCCGGCCACGGCCTCGGTGACACCACAGCCCGCCGAGCCGGCCGCTTCGGCGCCAACGGCTGCACCTGCACAACCTTCTGCACCGTCAGCGACCCCTGCGCCCGCACCCACCGCCGCGGCCCGACCGGCGCCTGCACCTGCCGCGCCGGCCGTCCAACCGACTTTCATCGATTCCCTGCTCGCCGATCCCGCGCTGCTCGCGGGCGGCGGCGGCATTCTGGCGCTGCTGCTCGCGTATGCCGGTCTCAAGGCACGCCAGCGCCGCAAGGAGGCCGAGATTCAGGCGGCCGATGCGGCGCTCGGTTCCGACACTGCGGCGGGCGACAGCCGCGGCGTGTTCGCCGGCACCGGTGGACAAAGCGTGGACACCGGTGCGACGAGCATCATGCACACCGATTTCAGCCAGTCCGGGCTGTCGTCGATCGACACCGACGAGGGTGTCGATCCGGTCGCCGAGGCGGATGTGTACATGGCCTATGGCCGCGATGCGCAAGCTGAGGAGATCCTGCTCGACGCGCTCAAGGCAGACCCCGGTCGCGCCGCGATCTACGTGAAGCTGCTGGAGATCTATGCCCAGCGACGCAGCACGCGGCAGTTCGAATCGACGGCCAGCGAGCTTTTTGCACGAACCGGCGGGCAAGGGCGCGACTGGGACAAGGCGGTCGCGCTCGGGCGCAAGCTCGATCCCGACAATCCGCTCTATGCCGGCGTGCAGGACGCACCGATGACCCAGCCGGGGACGACGAGCGCGCCACCCGCGGCCGGCGCCGGGCCGACGGCCGCGGCCGTGATGGCAGCCGGAGCGGCGGGAGCGGCCGGAGTGCTCGCCACCGCGCCTGCGGCGGCAGCGGCAGCGGAGCCCGCTGCGCAAGCGGCGCAGCCACCCGAGGCCGAGGACGTGAAGCATGAGCTGTCTGCGCTCGATTTCACCACCTCCGGTCCGGTCGAGCCGAGCCACTCGCAATTGCGGGACACCTGGACCCTGCCCGGGGATCTGAGCAAGCTCGGCGCAGATGGCGGTGACGCGACCACGGAGCTGGAAAGTTCCAAGGGGACGGCGCCGGAACAATTGGCCGAGGATCTGTCCCTTGACTCGGGCGTGATCGACTTCGAGCTCGACCTCGGTGACGAGACGCCGGCCGACGAATCGGCCGATGAGCCGGCCGCTGCGCCCGAGCATGCACTCGATCTCGACTTCGCGAGCGAAGCCGCGGCCGAGCCGGCTGCCGGTGACGACAGTGGCCTCGTGTTCGATCTGGACATCGGCGAGCCTGAGACCGCACCGCAGGGGGCGGCCGCCACGCCCGCACCTGCCCCGGTCGCGGGCGCGCCGATCGTGCCCGAGACCGATCTGGGTACCGCGACCGTCCTCGACGACATGGGGCAGACAGCCACCGGGCTGGATTTCGAGCTGCCCGATCTCGACATCGGTGGCGCTGCTGATCGCTTCGACCTCAACGCCACGGTCGTGAGCGCGTCCGCCGAGCCCTTCGGAGAAGAGCCTGCAGGCCTGGCCGAGGCGGGTGGGCAGGGGGGCGCGGCGGTGGGCGAGGCGCCTGCGGCACAGCCGGTCGTCGACCTCGAGAAGACCAGCTTCGACAGCAGCCTGCTCGACTTCGATTTCGAACTCGACGCGCCGGTGGTGCCGGATGCGGTTGCGCCCGCGACACCGGCGGGGCTCGACCTGACCTCGATCGACCTTGATCTCGAGAACTTCGACGACAAGCCTGCGGACGAGGTCGCGGACGTGCCGTTCTCGGTCGCCGAGACGCAGTTCGATGGGCCTGCCGACGCTGACGTCGAAACGCCGGCTGCGGACGCCGAGGCTTCGGCGGGCGAAGACAACGAAGAGGCCGAGACGAAGCTCGAGCTGGCGCGCGCCTACGAGGAGATGGGCGACAAGGAAGGTGCGCTCGAGCTCCTCGAGGAGGTGGTGAGCGAGGGCTCGGCGAGACAGCAGGCCACTGCCCGGGATATGATCTCGCGCCTGGGCTGAACGCCCCCGCTGCCAGGCCGCCTCGAGTCCAGGCTCGTGGCGGCCTTGTTCGTTGACCGAAATGCATTCCGGACTGATCCTCATCCTCTGGTTGGCGGCCGTGGCGTCGATCCAGCTGCTGCCGCCTGCCGTGCTCGCGGCCGGGGTGGCGGCGGGCCTGCTCGCGGCTGCTGCGTGGGCGCGCGTTCGCACCCTTCGGCTGTTGCGCCGGGTGCGCGTGCTGTTGATCGCGATCACCGTGTTGTTCGCATGGTTCACGCCTGGCGAAGCCCTGTTCCTCGATTGGCCCCGGCTCGGCCCGAGCCGCGAGGGCGCAATCCTCGCGGCCCTGCACGCGGCGCGTCTGGTCGCCGTGGTGTGTGCGGTCGGGCTGCTGCTCGAGTGCTTGCCGCTGCAGCGGCTCGTGGGCGGGCTGCATGCACTCAGTCGGCCGCTCGCGGTGATCGGGGTTTCGCCCGAGCGCCTGGCGCTGCGACTGCTGCTGGTGTTGCGCTACGTCGAGGCGACACCGCGCGCTGCGGGCAAGCCGAACTGGCGCGACTGGCTTGCCGATGAGGGGGATTCGCCTGCGGACGAGGTGGTGCGGCTCCATCGTGAGCGGCTGGGAGTGCTCGATGGCCTGATCGGCCTGGGCGTGTTTGCCGTCCTGTTGTGGTGGAACCTGTCGTGAAACGCATCGTGCTCGGACTCGAATACGCAGGCGATGCCTTCTGCGGCTGGCAGAGCCAGTCACATGGGCGCACCGTGCAGGATGTCCTCGAGCGCGCGCTGGCCCAGATCGCCGGGGAGCCCGTTCGCACGCACTGCGCCGGGCGCACCGACACCGGCGTGCACGCGAGCGCCCAGGTGGCGCATTTCGATACCCGTGCGCAGCGACCGTCCTCCGCCTGGGTACGCGGCGTCAATGCGCTGTTGCCGCCAGCCGTGGTGGTGCGCTGGTCGGCCGAGGTGGGCGAGGATTTCCACGCCCGCTTCCTTGCCTGCGAGCGACAGTACCGCTACATCCTGCACAACGCGCCGACGCGTCCGGCAATGCTCGCCGGACGGGTGGGCTGGTTCCACCTTCCGCTCGATACGGCGCGCATGGCGGAAGCGGCCGAGTGCCTCGTCGGGACGCACGACTTCTCCTCCTTCCGCGCCGCCGGCTGCCAGGCGAAGACGCCGGTGCGGCTGATGAAGGAGGCGCGCGTGGTGCGCCAGGGCGATTACGTACTCTTCGACTTTCGTGCCAACGGCTTCCTGCACCACATGATCCGCAATCTGGTCGGTGCCCTGGTCTACGTCGGCAAGGGGCGTCATCGGGTCGAGTGGATGCGCGAGTTGCTCGAGGCGCGCGACCGCACCCACGCGGCGCCGACCTTCGCGCCGGACGGGCTCTACCTGTGCGGCGTGGCCTACCCGCCGCGCTGGCCGCTGCCCAACGATGGGCGTATCATCGCGCTGCCCCAGCTACCCCTCGTCTGAATGTCCCGTACCCGAATCAAGATCTGCGGCCTCACGCGCCCGCAGGACGTGCGCGCGGCCGTCGAGTCCGGCGCCGATGCGATCGGCTTCGTGTTCTATCCGCCCAGCCCGCGGGCGGTCTCCGTCGACCAGGCCGCCGAACTCGCCGCCCTGTTGCCGCCCTTCGTGAGCTCCGTAGGCTTGTTCGTGAACGCGGCTTCGCCCGAAGTCGATGCGGTGTTGGCTCGTGTTCCGCTGCAACTTCTGCAGTTCCACGGTGACGAAAGCGAGTCTGATTGTGCCCGCTACGGACGCCCCTGGATCAAGGCGGCACGGATGCGCCCCGGGGTCGATCTGCTAGAATTCGCGACTTTCCATCCGCGCGCCAGCGGCATCCTGGTCGATGCCTTCGTCGATGGCTATGGCGGCGGTGGGCAGACCTTCGACTGGTCGCTGATCCCGCAGGGTTTCGGCAGGCCGCTCGTGCTTTCCGGCGGGCTCGATGCAGACAACGTGACCGAGGCCGTGCGCCGCATCCGCCCCTGGGCGGTCGATGTATCGAGCGGCGTGGAAAGTGCCAAGGGGATCAAGGATGCGGCGAAGATCGCCGCCTTCATTGCCGGAGTTCGACATGCAGATGGCTGACACGCCTTACCAGTTTCCCGACGCCAGCGGACACTTCGGTCCATACGGCGGCGTCTTCGTTTCCGAGACGCTGATGCCTGCGCTGGCCGAGTTGCGCGAGGCCTACGCGGCCTGCCAGAACGATCCGGAGTTCATCGCCGAGTTCGAATACGAGCTCAAGCACTACGTCGGCCGCCCAAGCCCGATCTACCACGCCAAGCGCTGGTCGAGCATCCTCGGTGGCGCGCAGATCTACCTCAAGCGCGAGGACCTCAACCACACCGGCGCGCACAAGGTGAATAACTGCATCGGCCAGGCGATGGTCGCCCGCCGCATGGGCAAGCCGCGCGTGATCGCCGAGACCGGCGCCGGCCAGCACGGCGTCGCCACCGCCACCGTGGCCGCGCGCTACGGCATGGAGTGCGTGGTCTACATGGGCTCGGAGGACGTCAAGCGCCAGGCCGCCAACGTCTATCGCATGAAGCTGCTCGGCGCCACCGTGGTGCCGGTCGAGTCGGGCTCGAAGACGCTGAAGGATGCGTTGAACGAGGCCATGCGCGACTGGGTGACCAACGTCGCCGACACCTTCTACATCATCGGCACCGTGGCCGGTCCGCACCCCTATCCGATGATGGTGCGCGACTTCCAGTCGGTGATCGGCAAGGAGTGCCTGGTGCAGATGCCCGACATGGTGGGGCGCCAGCCGGATTACGTGATCGCCTGCGTGGGCGGCGGCTCGAACGCGATGGGCATCTTCCATCCCTACATCGGCGTGCCCGGCGTGAAGCTCGTCGGCGTCGAGGCTGCGGGGGACGGCCTCGACACCGGCCGCCACTCGGCCTCGCTCACGGCCGGGCGGCCGGGCGTGCTGCACGGCAACCGCACCTACCTGCTGCAGGACGAGGATGGCCAGATCATCGAGACGCATTCGGTGTCGGCCGGCCTCGACTATCCGGGCGTCGGCCCGGAGCACGCATGGCTCAAGGACACCGCGCGCGCGGAGTACGTCGGCATCACCGATGCCGAGGCGCTCGAGGCCTTTCACAACCTGTGCCGGCTCGAGGGCATCATCCCCGCGCTCGAGTCTTCCCACGCACTCGCCTACGCAGCCAAGCTCGCGCCGAAGCTGCCCAAGAACAAGATCCTGCTGGTTAACCTATCCGGCCGTGGCGACAAGGACATGCACACCGTCGCCGAACGCTCCGGCATCCAGTTCTGAACCTGACGCGGGCCGCTGATGCGGCCCGCAGTGTGATCGAGACATGTCGCGAATCCAGACCGTTTTCCAGCGCCTAGAGGCCGATGGCCGCAAGGCGCTGATCCCCTTCGTCACCGCCGGCTTTCCGGCGCCCGAGCTCACCCTGCCGTTGATGAACGCGCTGGTCGACGGCGGCGCCGACATCATCGAGCTCGGCGTGCCGTTCTCCGACCCGATGGCCGACGGCCCCACCATTCAGCGCGCCTCCGAGCGTGCGCTCGCGCAGGGCATGAGCTTGCGCAAGGTGCTCGAGACCGTGCGCGCCTTTCGCGCCACCAACGCCGACACCCCGGTGGTGCTGATGGGCTACGCCAACCCGATCGAGGCCATGGGCGCCGAGCGTTTCGTCTCCGCAGCCCATGAAGTGGGGGTCGATGGCGTGCTGGTGGTCGATTACCCGCCGGAGGAGTGCGTGAGCTTCGCCGCCACCGCCAAGGCGGGCGGGCTCGATCCGATCTTCCTGCTCGCGCCGACCTCGTCGGAGCAGCGCTTCGCCGACGTCGCCCGTGCGGGCAGCGGCTACATCTACTACGTGTCCCTCAAGGGCGTGACCGGCAGCGCCAAGCTCGACGTCGAGGACGTCGCCCGCCGCATCCCGCAGATTCGCGCCGCGGTCGGCATGCCGGTGGGCGTGGGCTTCGGCATCCGGGATGCCGAGAGCGCGCGCCGGGTCGGCGCGGTGGCCGATGCGGTGGTGATCGGCAGTCGCATCATCGAGGAAATCGAACAGAACCCGGGCGCCGAAGTGGCGCGTGTGACCGCCTTCATGCGTGACATCCGCGTCGCGCTCGACGGTCTCGCAGCGGGCAAAGGAGTCTGACCATGAGCTGGTTGCAGAAGCTGCTTCCACCCAAGATCAAGCGCGGCGACACGCCGGCGCGCAGCAAGTCCATCCCCGAAGGCCTGTGGAGCAAGTGCGAGGGCTGCGAGTCCGTGCTCTATCGCTCGGATCTCGACGGCAACCTGAGCGTGTGCCCGAAGTGCGGTCATCACCACCGCGTGGGCGCGCGCCGCCGCCTCGACCTGCTCCTCGATGCCGAGGGGCGGGTGGAGATCGGCGCCGAGGTGACGCCGGTGGACGCACTCAAGTTCAAGGATTCGCGCAAGTATCCCGAGCGCCTTTCCGCAGCCACCGCCGACACCGGCGAGGCCGACGCGATGGTGGTGATGCGCGGCGCGATCAAGAGCGTCCCGGTGGTGGTCGCCTGCTTCGAGTTCGAGTTTCTCGGCGGCTCGATGGGGTCGGTCGTCGGCGAGCGCTTCGTGCGCGGCGCGAAGGCCGCCTTCGAGCAGCGCGTGCCCTTCATCTGCATCACCGCCTCGGGCGGCGCCCGCATGCAGGAGGGGCTGCTGTCGCTGATGCAGATGGCCAAGACCACGGCCGCGATCACCCGTCTGGCCGAGCGTCGCCTGCCCTTCGTGACCGTGCTCACCGACCCCACCATGGGGGGCGTGTCGGCGAGCTTCGCCTTCATGGGTGACGTGGTCATTGCCGAGCCGAACGCGCTGATCGGCTTCGCCGGCCCGCGCGTGATCGAGCAGACCGTGCGCGAAAAACTCCCCGAGGGCTTCCAGCGCGCCGAGTTCCTGCTCGAGAAGGGTGCGATCGACCTCATCGTCGATCGTCGCGAGATGCGCGACCAGCTCGCCACCGTGCTCGCGATGCTCAGCCGTCAGCCGGCGGACGTGGTTGCCGGCTGATGGGCGGGGAAACGACGCCGGCGCTGCCGGATAGCCTGGCCGGCTGGCTTTCCCTGCTCGAACAGCGCCATGGGCAGCGCATCGCGCTCGGGCTCGACCGCGTCGCGGCGGTTCGTGAGCGCATGGCGGTGGACTGCGACGCGGTGATCATCACCGTAGGCGGCACCAACGGGAAGGGTTCGTGCTGCGCGATGCTCGAGGCCATCCTGCTCGCAGCCGGCTATCGCGTCGGTTGCTACACGTCGCCGCATCTGTTGCAGTACAACGAGCGGGTCCGTATCGACGGCCGGGAGGCGAGCGACGCGCAGCTGGTCGCGGGCTTCGCGGCCGTCGAGGCCGCGCGCGGTGATGCTCCACTGACCTATTTCGAGCATGGCACGCTGGCCGCATGGCACGTGTTCGCCGCTGCGCGCCCGGACGTCATCGTCCTCGAGGTCGGCCTCGGGGGGCGGCTCGACGCGGTCAATGTGTTCGACGCCGATTGCGCGCTGGTGACGAGCGTGGCAATGGACCACATGGAGTACCTCGGCGACACGCGCGAGGCGATCGGACGCGAGAAGGCAGGGATCTTCCGCGCCGGATGCCCGGCGGTGTGCGGCGACCCGCAGCCCCCGGCCAGCCTGGTCGAGCATGCGGCCGAGGTGGGCGCCGAGCTTTGGGTCAGCGGTCGCGATTTCGGCTTCGGCGGCGATCGCCAGCAGTGGGGCTACTGGCGCTACACCGAGCCGCCCTCGCAGGGCAGCCTGGTCAAGCGCGGCGGCCTGGCCTATCCGGCGCTGCGCGGGGCCAACCAGCTGCTCAACGCGTCCGCCGTCATCACCGTGCTCGAATGCCTGCGGTCGCGCATCCCGGTGTCGATGCAGCACGTTCGCCAGGGGCTGATGCTGGTCGAGGTGCCCGGTCGGTTCCAGGTGCTGCCGGGGCGGCCGAGCATCGTCCTCGATGTCGCCCACAATCCGCAGGCTGCCGGCGTGCTCGCCGACAACCTCGGCAACATGGGCTTCTATCCCGAGACCTGGGCCGTCGTCGGCATGCTCAACGACAAGGACGCCGCCGGGGTGGCGGCGTTGATGGCGGGGCGGGTCGACCACTGGTTGCTGGCCGACCTGCCGGGGCCGCGCGGGCTCGCGGCGGCGGCGCTCGCGCCGGTGGTGCGGGCCGCGAGCGGGAAGGACGACGTCCGCTGCTTCGCCTCGCCCGTGGAGGCGTTTGTTGCGGCGCAAAAGGAAGCGACCGAGGGTGATAGAATCGTGGTTTTCGGATCCTTCCTGACGGTGGCAGATGTGCTTGCAGCGATCAAGGCTGCACGGCACTGACGAGGTTCGGCGGTGAGCGACGCAGACAACCTGGAAATCAAGAAGCGGGCGCGACGCCGGCTGGTCGGCGCGATCGCGCTGGCGCTGCTGGCGGCCGTCGTGTTGCCGACGATCATGGATCAGGAACCGCACCCGGCCGTCCAGGACATCCAGATCACGATTCCCGATCGGGACGCGGCCGCCGCCCTGCGTCGCAGCCCGGGCGCGAGCGAGGCTCAGCCCGCCGTGGGCGCAGTGCCGGTCCCCGAGGACGACCAACTCGCGGCCAGCGACAAGGGTGGCGCGCCGGCAAGCGATGCGCCCGCCGCACGCGTCCCCGAGACACCGGCCGCTGCCGGGGCCCCGAGCCCGGCGCCAGTGCCGACCACCGCGCCCTCGGCGGCGCGCAGCGAGGCGTCCGCTCCGGCTGCGCGCCCGGCCCCCGAGTCGCGTCCGGCTGCACCCTCGGCCGAGGAGGAGGCACGCGTGCGGGCCATCCTCAGCGGCCAGCCGGTGCCGCCGCGTGGCGAGGCATTCGTGTTGCAGGTGGGCGCGTTCAGCGACGCGGCAAAGGCTGCGCGCCTGGTCGACGAGCTGAAGGCGAAGGGTTTCCCGGCCTACACGGAGCGCGCCGGCAACGTGACCCGCGTGCGCGTGGGGCCCATCTCCGGCCGGGCGGCCGCCGATTCCACCGCCTCGCGGCTGAAGGCTGCAGGCCATCAGGCCGTGCTGCAGGCGCGCTGATGGACGCACGATGACGGAATTCGATTACGTCTTCCTGGCGGTGCTCGCCTTGTCGGCCGCGATCGGCATGTGGCGTGGCCTCGTCAGCGAGGTCATGGCCGTGTTGGCGTGGGTGGCGGCATTGTTCGCCGCGTGGCGCTATAACGAACAGGCGGCCGAGGTTTTCGCAGGGCTGATCGTCGAGCCGGTGTGGCGGCAGGTGGCGGGCGGCGCGCTCGTGGTCGTCGGCGTGCTGATCCTCGCGTCGCTGATCCGCTATCTCCTGCGCGAGTTGCTGCGTGCCGCCGGGCTGGGCGCGACAGATCGTTTCTTCGGAGCGCTGTTCGGCATCGCCCGCGGTCTCGCGATCGCCTTCGTGGTGGTGCTGATCGGCGGCCTGGCGGGCGTCTCCCGCGAGCCGTGGTGGACCCAGGCGCTCTTCTCGCCGCCGATGGAATCGGCGGTGATCGCTGCAAAACCCTGGCTGCCTGCAGAGGTGGCCGAAAAGATTCGATTCAGATAGGCGTAACTCCCATGTGTGGAATTCTCGGCGTCGTCGCCACCTCCCCGGTCAACCAGCTGCTCTATGACGGCTTGCAGGTTCTGCAGCACCGCGGCCAGGACGCGGCGGGTATCGCCACTTCGGAGGCAGGGCGCTTTCACATGCACAAGGGCTCAGGGCTCGTGCGCGATGTGTTCCGCACCCGCAACATGCGCAATCTCCAGGGCAACTGGGGCATCGGTCACGTCCGCTACCCGACTGCGGGCTCGGCGTACAACGCCGCCGAGGCGCAACCCTTCTACGTGAACTCTCCCTTCGGGCTGCTGCTTGCGCACAACGGCAATCTGACGAATTCGGAATCGCTCAAGCGCGAGATGTTCCTGTCGGATCTGCGCCACATCAACACCAGCAGCGATTCCGAGGTGCTGCTCAACGTGCTTGCGCACGAGCTGCAGGCGGCGTGCAACGGACTCAAGCTCGACGAGGAGGCGATCTTCCGTGCGGTCGCGGGTGTGCATCGGCGCTGCCGAGGTGCCTATGCGGTGGTGGTGATGATCGCGGGCTACGGCCTGCTCGCCTTCCGCGACCCCTACGGGATCCGCCCGCTCGTCATCGGGCGCAACGACACCGAGGCCGGCGCGGAGTGGCTGGTGGCGTCCGAGTCCGTGGCGCTCGACGTCCTGGGCTTCCGACTGCTGCGCGACGTGGCGCCGGGCGAGGCGGTGCTGATCGACAGTTCCGGCCGGTTCCACAGCCGGCAATGCGCGAGCAAGACGGTTCAGGCGCCGTGCATGTTCGAGTTCGTCTATCTGGCTCGACCCGACTCGATCATCGACGGCGTGTCGGTCTACGAGTCGCGCATGAAGATGGGCGAGTACCTTGCCGACAAGATGCGCCGCACCATGCCCAACGTGCACATCGACGTGGTGATTCCGATTCCCGACTCGAGCCGTCCGTCTGCCATGCAGATGGCGGACCGGCTGGACCTGCCTTTCCGTGAGGGTTTCGTCAAGAACCGCTACATCGGCCGCACCTTCATCATGCCGGGCCAGGCGACCCGCCGGAAGTCGGTGCGCCAGAAGCTCAACACGATCCACCAGGAGTTCAAGGGCAAGAGCGTGCTGCTGGTCGACGACTCGATCGTGCGCGGCACGACCAGCAAGGAGATCGTCAACATGGCGCGCGAGGCGGGCGCGACCCGGGTCTATCTCGCCTCGGCCGCACCGCCGGTGCGCTACGCCAACGTGTACGGGATCGACATGCCCACGCGCGGCGAGCTGATCGCCTCCGATCGCACCGAGGCGGAAATCTGCCGCGAGATCGGTGCCGATGGCCTGATCTACCAGGACCTCGATGATCTCAAGGCCTCGGTGCGGGCGCTCAACCCGGCGATCAGCTTCTTCGAGACGTCTTGCTTCGATGGCCAGTACATCACCGGTGACATCACCGCCGAGTACCTCAACGGCGTCGAGAACCAGCGTGGCGAGGCCAAGCCGGCGAAGATCGACGGCGGCGACGACGACGACGGTCAGCTCGATCTCAATCTCGCCTCGGGCGGCGAGCGCTGATCCAGCCGCGCCGCCCCTCATCCAGAACGAAGTCCGAGCTCATGAGCGTCCCTGAATTCCCGGCCTACCACCCCGACACCCTTGCCGTGCGTGCGGGCATCGAACGCACGCCGTTCGGCGAGCACGGCGACGCGATGTACCTGACGTCGAGTTTCGTCTTCGAGAACGCCGCGCAGGCCGCCGCACGCTTCTCCGGCGCGGAGGAGGGCTACGTTTACGCCCGCTTCTCTAACCCGACGGTGACGGCGATGCAGACCCGGCTCGCTGCCCTCGAAGGTGGCGAGGCGTGCGTCGCCACGGCGTCGGGCATGTCGGCGATCATGTCGCTGGCGATGGCGACGCTGCAGGCCGGTGACCATGTGGTGGCCTCCAACGGCCTCTTCGGCGCCACCCAGCAACTGTTCGGCGGCATCCTCTCCAGGTTCGGTATCGAGACCTCCTTCGTACCCGCGACCGATCTCGATGCATGGCGTGACGCGCTCACGCCGCGCACGCGCCTGTTCTTCACGGAGACGCCGTCCAACCCCCTCACCGAGGTTGTGGACATTGGCGGCGTGGCGGCCATCGCACGCGCAGCCGGGGTGCTTTTCGCGGTCGACAACTGTTTCTGTTCGCCGGCCTTGCAGAGGCCGCTGGATCTCGGTGCCGATGTCGTCGTGCATTCGGCGACCAAGTACCTCGATGGTCAGGGGCGCGTACTCGGCGGCGCGGTGGTCGGCAGCAAGGCGGTGACCGACGAGGTGTTGAAGTTCCTGCGCACCGCAGGTCCGACGCTGTCGCCATTCAATGCCTGGGTGATCCTGAAGGGGCTGGAGACCCTGCGCATCCGCATGGAGGCGCAGTCGGCGAGCGCCCTCGCACTTGCGCGCTGGCTCGAGACGCAACCTGGCGTGGCGCGCGTGCATTACCCCGGGCTGGCCTCCCATCCGCAGCATGCCCTGGCGATGCGCCAGCAGAAGACGGGCGGGGCGATCCTCAGCTTCGAAGTGGAAGGCGGGCGAGAGGCAGCATGGAGGGTCGTCGACTCTAGCCGCCTGATCTCGATTACCGCCAATCTTGGAGACACCAAGAGCACGATCACCCACCCGGCGACGACCACCCACGGCCGCATCAGCGCGGAGGCACGTGCCACCGCAGGGATCGTCGAGGGGCTGCTGCGGGTCGCGGTCGGGCTCGAGGATGTCGAGGACCTCAAGGAAGACCTGGCGCGCGGGTTGGCGCGGGGCTGAAGCGGCCGCGCGCGGTGGCCGAAGATCGGGGGCGCGCCGGCGGCCCCGCAGCGGGGCCTGCGCGCGGTGGCCGCAACGAGCGGGCGGTATTCGCCCCGACTCGCCTCGATCAGTATTCGAGCACGCGCGGCAACTCCTTGGCCTGCGCGACCCACTTGGTGACGTCGGCCTCGGGCGGCACGCGCCGCGTCAGCTTCTTCTGGGCATTGACCTCGGCGAGCGTCGCCGCCAGGTTGGCCGGCGAGCGGCGGGCGAGGGCGGGCACGGTGTCGACACCGGCGGCTTCGAGCAGCTGCGCATAGTCGGAGCCGACGCCGCTGATGCGGTAGAGGTCGGCCATGTTGGCGAACTTCAGCACCTGGGCGGCAGAGAGGCCGGTCGCCTCGGCGAGCTTGGCGCGCGCCGACGGCGTGGTGCTCGCGGCGAGCAGCGAGTCGGTGTCCTTCACGCCGGCGTCGCGGAACTTCTTGCCGGTGACTTCGCCGATGCCTTCGATGTCTTCGATCTTGTAGTTCGCCATCGTGTTACCTCCATGGTGTGTTCCGGAATGGGCAAGCGCGGCGACGCGCACCGCTCCAGGCGGCCTCGCGCATCGATTCCACGTACGAGGATGATAACGCGCGGTCGAGCACGGATCCGTGAGATCCTGCCGCGCCGGCTGCAGGCCCGGGTGTCAGCCGCCGCTCAGCGCCTGCACGATGACGAGCGTGTCGCCGGCGTGCAGCTCTTGGGCCGGATCGAAGATCTGGCCGTTCGCGACGAAGAAGCGGATGTGTCGCCGCAATCGGCCCTGTTCGTCGAGCACCCGGAAGCGGATGCCGGGGAAGCGACGGTCGAGATCGGACAGCACGGCCGCGAGCGTCGCGCCCTCGGCCTCGACTTCGCGTGCGCCGGTATAGGACAGCAGCGGCGTCGGGATCTGCACCTTCATGTCGATCAGGCCGCCGGGAAGCCCACCTCCACCGCGAAGATCTCGGGCAGATGGCGTGCGATGCAGTGCCACGAGGCGCCCTCGTCGCCACTCATCCACAGCTCGCCGCTGGTGGTGCCGAAATAGAGGCCCAGCGGCTCGCAGCGATCGGCCGTCATCGCCTGGCGCTTGACGGTCCACCAGGCCTGCGCGGATGGCAGGCCGTCGTCCAGGCGTTGCCAGCTGGCCCCCGCGTCGCGCGTGCGGTACACCGCAGGCCTGCCACCGGGGCTGGTACGCGGCCAGACGTCGCTGCCATCCATCGGGAAGATCCAGGCGCAGTCGGCGTCGCGCGGATGAACGACGAGCGGGAAGCCGATGTCTCCGATCTCCTCCGGCATGTTGCGGCCGATGCGGACCCAGGTGTCGTCGGGACGGTCGAGGCGGTATACCCCGCAGTGGTTCTGCTGGTACAGGCGGTCGGGCGCGCTCGGGCAGAGGCGCACGCAATGCGGGTCGTGGAAGGTCGGGTCGGAGACGTCGAAGCCTTCCACCACCTCGAGCCCCTTGATGATCGGCGTGAAGCTTCTGCCGCCGTCGCATGACTCGTGTACGCCGCCACCCGACATCCCGATGTAAAGATGTTGCGGGTCGCGAGGGTCTACGTTGATCGAGTGCAGTTTGGGACCGTCCGGGGTGCCGTCCTGAGCGCTGCCCATCCAGCGCCGAAAGTCCGGATCGTCGTTGAGGCAGGAAAAGGGTGACCAGCGCAGGCCGCCGTCGGTCGATCGGAACAGGCCCTGAGGCGAAGTGCCGGCGAACCAGCAGCTGGGGTCGGTGGCGTGAGCCGGGGTGAGCCAGAAGCTGTGGTCGACGGCGCGGCCGGTCTCGCCGTGCGGGGCGCGGGCGAAGGCGGGCGGCTGCTCGGCCTCGGCCCAGCTCTGGCCGAAATCGGTCGAGCGGAACAGGGTGGGCCCGAGATGACCCGTCTTTGCCGCTGCCAGCAGCGTGCGCCCGTCGCGCGGATCGAGCACCAGGTGGCTGACGATGTGACCGAGCAGGTGAGGGCCGCTTACGCGCCAGTGCTCGCGGCGGGCATCGCCGTGGTACAGCCACGCGCCCTTGCGCGTCGCCACCAGCAGGACGAGAGCCGGCGCGGGTGCGGTGCCCGCAGGGGCGTTGTCTGGGGTGTTCATCTTCGCTCTCCGTGCGGGGCTGGCGCCGCTCGCAGGGCTTGCGCGCAGCCTTGCCGACCCTGCCGGGCGGGACGCCCGGCGGTGGCTTTTCCTGATCTATAGACCAGAAACGCAGGATGCGCCGGGCGCGGAGGGCGGGCGCGGGCGCCCGCGGGATGGCGTCAGGCTGGCCCCGGCGTGCCGTCGCGCGTCAGCTGCGCGCCGTCGAAGGCGAGCCAGCTCGCGGCGCCGCGCCAGTCGGACAGCACGTGGCGCACGCAGTCGTGGCCATCGATCCGAAGCTGATGGCAAGCGGGGCGGTGCGTGTGGCCGTGCACCAGCGTCGGATAGCCGTGTTCGCGCAGCAGCGCGGCGACCGCGTCGGCGTTGACGTCCATGATCTCCATGGATTTCTCGGCCTTGGCTGCTTCGCTCTTCTGCCGCAGCGAGGCGATGAAGGCCTTGCGCGCGGCCAGCGGCTGGCCCAGGAAGCCGGCCTGCCAGACCGGGTCGCGCACCTGGCGGCGGTAGGCCTGGTAGGCGAGGTCGTCGGTGCACAGCGCGTCGCCATGGGCGAGCAGCAGTGTCGGCGCATCGACACCGTTGCCGAAGCGCACGCGCGCCGGATCCTCGAGCAGGGTGGCGCCGATGGCGTCGGCGAAGGCCCGGCCGGCAAGCAGGTCGCGGTTGCCGGTCATGAAGAAGACCGCGGTGCCGGCGTCGGCAAGCTCGCGAATGGCGGTGGCGATGCGGGCGTTGAAGGGCGTGGCGAGGTCGTCGTCGCCGGCCCAGTACTCGAACAGGTCGCCCAGGATGAAGAGGCTCGCGGCCGCGCGTGCCGGCCCCTGCAGGAAGCCGAGGAAGGCGTCGACGTTGGCCGGCTCGTCCTCGCTCAGGTGAAGGTCGGAAATGAACAATGCCGGAAGCGCCGCGCGGGCGGCTTCCGGCATCGCGGTGGCGGCGCCGCCCGGCCGGGCCGGGGCGGACGCCGCGTGCGAAGGCTCGCGCGTGGGCACGATCAGACGACTTCTGCGCGCTCGATGACCACGTCTTCCTTGGGCACGTCCTGGTGGAAGCCGCTCGAGCCGGTCTTGACCTTGCGGATCGCGTCCACGACGTCCATGCCCTCGCTGACGCGGCCGAACACGCAGTAACCCCAGCCCTGCAGGTCGGGCGAGCGGTGGTTGAGGAAGTCGTTGTCGGCGACGTTGATGAAGAACTGCGCGGTGGCCGAGTGCGGAGCCTGGGTGCGCGCCATGGCGATGGTGCCGCGCTCGTTCTTGAGGCCGTTGTCGGCCTCGTTCTTGATCTGCTCGCCGGTCGGCTTCTGGTTCATGCCGGGCTCGAAGCCGCCGCCCTGGATCATGAAGCCGTCGATGACGCGGTGGAAGATGGTGTTGTCGTAGTGCCCCGCCTCGACGTAGGCGAGGAAGTTGGCGACCGTGACCGGGGCCTTCTCGGCGTCGAGTTCGAGGGTGATGACGCCGTGGTTGGTGTGCAGCTTGACTGCCATGTGCGGTTCTCCTGGGTGAATCCGTTGTGTTCCCGGCGGCGTGGCGGCCGGGTTGGGGGACGCCGGGCTTCCAGGCCCGGCGCGGATGCGGTGCGCTTACTTCGCGTTCTTCTTCGCCGGCTTGGCAGCCTCGATCACGCGGGCGCTCTCGATGACGACAGGCTCGACGGGAACGTTCTGGTGGAAGCCGCGGTTGGCGGTCGGCACCTTGCCGATCTTCTCCACCACGTCCATGCCCTTGACCACCTTGCCGAACACCGCATAGCCCCAGCCGTCGCGCGAGGGATAGTCGAGGAAGCCATTGGGCGCGAGGTTGATGAAGAACTGCGCGCTGGCCGAGTGCGGATCGGCGGTGCGCGCCATCGCCAGGGTGCCGGGTTCGTTCTTGAGCCCGTTCCTGGCTTCGTTCTCGATCGGTGCGCGGGTGCTCTTCTGCTTCATCTCGGCGTCGAAGCCGCCGCCCTGGATCATGAAGCCGTCGATGACGCGGTGGAACACCGTGCCGTCATAGTGGCCGTCCTTGACGTACTGGACGAAGTTCTCGGCGGATTTCGGCGCCTTGTCGGCGAAGAGCTCGACCACGATCTCGCCCTGGCTGGTCTTCATCTCGACCACCGGATTGGCGGCGAGGGCCGGCGACTGAGGCAGGGCGAAGGCGGCGAGCGCGACGAGGGTGAGGAGCGACTTCTTCATGGGATCTCCGGTGTTGGGGCGGCGCCCGGCATGTGCAGCGGGGCCTGCGCAAAATGCGGCCGGTGGCGGTTCCGCTGCCGGGCCGGTGCCGCAGCGGGGGCGGAAAAGGCGGGCGCGGCCCGCGTGGTATACTCGCGCGCTTTGCGGCTGATTCCGCGTCCTTGACGACGCCGGATTCTAGCAACAAGGCCTACCCCTCACAATCGCGGCGCCCGCCCTCGCGGCCTGCGCCGGCACCTCCGAATCGCCATCACGCCCACGATGCTCTCGATCTACAACACCCTGTCGCGCAGCAAGGAAGCCTTCACCCCGATCGAACCCGGCAAGGTCCGCATGTACGTCTGTGGAATGACGGTGTACGACTTCTGCCACCTCGGGCACGCGCGCGTGATGGTGGTGTTCGACATGGTCGCGCGCTGGCTGCGCGCGAGCGGGCTGGACGTGACCTATGTGCGCAACATCACCGACATCGACGACAAGATTATCCGTCGCGCGCAGGAGAACGGCGAGACCATCCGCCAGCTCACCGACCGCTTCATCGCCGCCATGCACGAGGACGCCGACGCGCTCGGCGTGCTGCGCCCGGACCACGAGCCGCGCGCCACCGACTATGTCGCGCAGATGCAGTCGCTGATCTCGCGCCTGGAACAGAAGGGCCTGGCCTATGTCGCCGCCAACCGCGACGTGTGCTACGCAGTGCGCAAGTTCGAGGGCTACGGCAAGCTGTCGGGCAAGTCGCTCGACGAGCTGCGCGCCGGCGAGCGCGTCGATGTCGCGCAGGACAAGAACGATCCGCTCGACTTCGTGCTGTGGAAACACGCCAAGCTCGAGGAGCCCGGTGAGGTGAAGTGGGCCTCGCCGTGGGGCGAGGGCCGGCCGGGCTGGCACATCGAGTGCTCGGCGATGAGTTCCGAGCTGCTCGGCGAGCACTTCGATATCCACGGCGGCGGCATGGACCTGCAGTTCCCCCACCACGAGAACGAGATCGCCCAGTCCGAGGGCGCGCACGGCCACGCCTTCGTCAATGTCTGGATGCACAACGGCTTCGTGCGCGTCGACGACGAGAAGATGTCGAAGTCGCTCGGCAACTTCTTCACCATCCGCGAGGTGCTGCAGAAGTACGACCCCGAGGTGGTGCGCTTCTTCATCCTGCGTGCGCACTACCGCAGCGCGCTGAACTACTCCGACGCCCATCTGGAGGACGCCCGCAACGCGCTCACCCGGCTGTACACCGCGCTCAAGAACGTGCCGGTCGCGGGCGATGTGCAGGTGGATTGGGGCGAGGCCCACGCCCAGCGCTTCCGCGCGGCGATGGACGACGACTTCAACACCGCCGAGGCGGTGGCGGTGCTGTTCGAGCTCGCCAACGAGGTCAACCGCAGCGCCGCGCCGGCGCTCGCCGCGCAGCTGCAGGCGCTCGGCGGCGTGCTCGGCCTGCTCGGTCGCGCGCCGCAGGCCTTCCTGCAGGCCGGTGCGCCGGATGCGGCGGGCGGTCTGGAGGCCGACGCGATCGAGGCGAAGATCGCCGAACGCGCCGCGGCCAAGAAGGCGAAGGACTACGCCGCGGCCGACCGCATCCGCGCCGAGCTGACCGCGGCTGGGGTGATCCTCGAGGACGGCGCCGGCGGCACCACCTGGCGCCGCGCCTGAGCGGCGCCATCGAAGCTTCGGCCGACCGCGCGGTCGGCGGCGACCTGGATCGCGATCCCCGGAAGACCTGAAGCGATCATCGTGAAAACGCCCGCCCTGCGACGCAGGAGCGGGCGTTGTTGCTTCGTGCGCGCGCTTCAGTTGCCGAAGAAGTCGCGCACCTTGTCCATCCAGCCCTTGGCCTTCGGGTTGTGACGGTCGGCGTTGTCGCTCGCGATCTCCTCGAACTCGCGCAGCAACTCCTTCTGGCGCTCGGTGAGATTCACCGGCGTCTCGACCACCACATGGCACATCAGGTCGCCATGCACATGGCTGCGCACGTTCTTGATGCCCTTGCCGCGCAGGCGGAAGACCTTGCCACTCTGCGTCTCGGCGGGGATCTTCAGGCGCGCCATGCCTTCCAGCGTCGGGATCTCGATCTCGCCGCCGAGCGCCGCGGTGGTGATGCTGATCGGCATCTCGCAGTGCAGGTCGTCGTGGTCGCGCTCGAACACCGCATGCTTGCGGATGTGGATCTCGACGTAGAGATCGCCCGGGGGCCCGCCATTGACGCCCGGTTCGCCGTGGCCGGCGTGGCGCAGGCGCATGCCTTCGTCGATGCCGGCGGGGATCTTCACCTCGAGCGTCTTCTGCTTCTTGACGCGGCCGGCGCCGCCGCAGTCGCGGCAGGGGTCGGGGATGATCTTGCCGCTGCCGTGGCACTTCGGGCAGGTCTGCTGGATCGAGAAGAAGCCCTGTTGCACGCGCACCTGGCCGTGGCCGTTGCAGGTGGGGCAGGTCTTCGGTTGCGTGCCGGGCTTGGCGCCGCTGCCGTGGCAGGTGCCGCATTCCTCGACGGTGGGGATGCGGATCGTCTTCTCGGCGCCGCGCGCCGCTTCCTCGAGCGTGATCTCGAGGTTGTAGCGCAGGTCGGCGCCGCGATAGACGTTCGAGCGCCCGCCGCGGCCTCCTCCGCCGAAGAGGTCGCCGAAGATGTCGCCGAAGGCATCGGCAAAGCCGCCCTCGAAGCCCTGCCCGCCGGCGCCCATCGACGGGTCGACACCGGCATGGCCGTAGCGGTCGTAGGCCGCCTTCTTCTGCGGATCGGAGAGCATCTCGTAGGCCTCCTTGGCCTCCTTGAACTTCTCTTCCGCTTCCTTGTTGTCCGGATTGCGGTCCGGGTGGTACTTCATGGCCAGCTTGCGGTAGGCCTTCTTGATCTCGTCGTCGCCAGCGTCGCGGTTGACGCCGAGGACTTCGTAGTAATCGCGTTTGGACATGGTGCTGCGCTCAGTCTGGTCTCAAGCAAAGGCCGAGCCGGCACCGGAGCAGGGCTCCGGCGGGGCTCGGCCGCGAAGGATTCGCCAGAGTGACGATTACTTCTTGTCCTTCACTTCGGTGAATTCGGCATCCACCACATCGGCGTCGTCGGCCTTGCCGCCGGCCTGCTGGCCGCCCGCGCCGGCACCCGGCTGGGCGCCGCCTTCGGCCTGGGCCTGGGCGTACATCTGCTCGCCGAGCTTCTGCGCGGCCATCGCCAGCGCCTGGCTCTTGGCTTCGATGCTGTCCTTGTCACCACTCTTGATGGCCTCCTCGGCCTCCTTCATCGCGGCTTCGATCTTGGCCTTCTCGTCGTCCGACAGCTTGTCGCCGTACTCGGTCAGCGCCTTCTTCGTCGAGTGGATCAGCGCATCGCACTGGTTGCGGGCGTCGACCAGTTCGTGCGCCTTCTTGTCCTCCTCGGCATGCGCCTCGGCGTCGCGCACCATGCGCTGGACTTCCTCGTCCGACAGGCCGGAGTTGGCCTGGATCTTGATCTTGTTCTCCTTGCCGGTGGCCTTGTCCTTGGCCGACACGTGCAGGATGCCGTTGGCGTCGATGTCGAAGGTGACCTCGATCTGCGGCATGCCGCGCGGCGCCGGCGGGATGTCCGACAGGTTGAACTGGCCCAGGCTCTTGTTGCCCGAGGCCATCTCGCGCTCGCCCTGCAGCACGTGGATGGTCACCGCGCTCTGGTTGTCGTCGGCGGTCGAGAACACCTGCGAAGCCTTGGTCGGGATCGTGGTGTTCTTCTGGATCAGCTTGGTCATCACGCCGCCCAGGGTCTCGATGCCGAGCGACAGCGGGGTGACGTCGAGCAGCAGCACGTCCTTGACCTCGCCCTGCAGCACGCCGCCCTGGATCGAGGCGCCAACCGCGACGGCCTCGTCCGGGTTCACGTCACGGCGCGGCTCCTTGCCGAAGAACTCCTTCACGCGGTCGATGACCTTGGGCATGCGGGTCTGGCCGCCGACCAGGATCACGTCGTCGATGTCGGTGACCTTGAGGCCTGCGTCCTTCAGCGCGATGCGGCAGGGCTCGATCGAGCGCTCGATGAGGTCTTCCACCAGCGACTCGAACTTGGCGCGGGTGATCTTGATCGCGAGGTGCTTCGGGCCCGAGGCGTCGGCGGTGATGTAGGGCAGATTGATCTCGGTCTGCTGGCCGGAGGAGAGTTCGATCTTGGCCTTCTCGGCGGCCTCCTTCAGGCGCTGCAGCGCGAGCACGTCGTTCTTGAGGTCGACGCCCTGTTCCTTTTTGAACTCGGTGACGATGTAGTCGATGATGCGCTGGTCGAAGTCCTCGCCACCCAGGAAGGTGTCGCCGTTGGTCGCCAGCACTTCGAACTGGTGCTCGCCGTCGAGGTCGGCGATCTCGATGATCGAGATGTCGAAGGTGCCGCCGCCCAGGTCATACACCGCGATCTTGGAGTCGCCCGGCTTCTTGTCCATGCCGAAGGCGAGCGCGGCCGCGGTCGGCTCGTTGATGATGCGCTTGACCTCGAGGCCGGCGATGCGGCCGGCGTCCTTGGTGGCCTGGCGCTGGCTGTCGTTGAAGTAGGCCGGCACGGTGATCACCGCCTCGGTCACTTCCTCGCCGAGGTAGTCCTCGGCGGTCTTCTTCATCTTGCGCAGGATCTCGGCCGACACCTGCGGCGGCGCGATCTTCTTGCCGCGCACTTCGACCCAGGCGTCGCCGTTGTCGGCCTTGGTGATGGAGAAGGGCATCATGGCGATGTCCTTCTGCACTTCCTTCTCCTCGAAGCGGCGGCCGATCAGGCGCTTGATCGCGAACAGGGTGTTCTTGGCGTTGGTGACCGCCTGGCGCTTGGCCGGCGCGCCGACCAGGATCTCGCCGTCTTCGGCGTAGGCGACCACCGAGGGGGTGGTGCGCGCGCCTTCGGAGTTTTCGATGACCTTCGGCTTGCCGCCTTCCATCACGGAAACGCAGCTGTTGGTGGTGCCGAGGTCGATACCGATGATCTTGCCCATGAGAGTTCCTTTTCAGTCTGTATTCGGGGTGGCGCAGCGGTCCGTGCGCCGGTCTGGTTCGAATATGGGGCGGCGCGTCCTGCTTTCAAGCGCGCCGCACGAAAATCCGCGCGCGCCTTACTGGCTCTTGCCCTTGGATACCATGACCATGGCCGGGCGCAGCACACGCTCGTTGAGCAGGTAGCCCTTCTGCAGCACGTTGATCACGGTGTTGGCCTCGGCGTCGGCCTCGATCATGCTGATCGCCTGATGCTTGTTGGGGTCGAATTTCTGGCCGATGGGATTTTCCTCGGCGAGCCTGGCGCTCTCGAAGGCCGACACGAGCTGGCGCAGGGTGAGCTCCACGCCTTCGCGCAGCGTGTCGACGGTCTGGTTCTCGGTGGCAAGCGCAGCCTCCAGGCTGTCCTTCACCGGCAGCATCGCGCTGGCGAACTTCTCCGCGGCGAACTTCGAGGCCTTGGCGATATCTTCCTGCGCACGGCGGCGCACGTTCTCGGTCTCGGCCTTGGCGCGCAGCCAGGCGTCGTGGTGCTCGGCGGCCTTCAGCTCGGCCTGGCGCAGGGCTTCCTCAATACTGGGCATGCTGTCGATGCCGTTCTCGGGCGCGGTGTCGGCCGCTGCGGCGGCGGCTTCGAGGTCGATGCCGGTCGGCGACTGCGCGCTCGCGGCCTGCGCCTCGGCGGCCTCCTGGGTGGCAGCATTCTGGCTGGCCTGGTTCGGGTCCTGCATGTCGGTGTTACTCCCTGTTGATCCGAAACACGGTTCGAATTGGGGGTGGATCGGCGGAATTCAATAGCGTGTGCCGAAAAACTTTTCTGCCACTGCCGGTGGGCGCGGTGGCGTCTCCTGCGCCCACGCTGGCGTGGCGCGGCCGCTTGCATGGCCGGGATCGATGGCGGCGGCGCGTGGTAACATCACACGTTTTGGTTTTCGCGGCTTGCCCGCCTTGAAGCATGACCCAGTTCGCCAAGGAAACCCTGCCGATCAGCCTCGAAGAGGAGATGCGCCACTCCTACCTCGATTACGCGATGAGCGTGATCGTGGGGCGTGCGCTCCCCGATGCGCGCGATGGCCTCAAGCCGGTGCACCGGCGCGTGCTCTATGCGATGCACGAGCTCTCCAACGACTGGAACCGCGCCTACAAGAAGTCGGCGCGTATCGTCGGCGACGTCATCGGCAAGTACCACCCGCACGGCGACACCGCGGTGTACGACACCATCGTGCGCATGGCGCAGGACTTCTCGCTGCGCTATATGCTGGTCGACGGCCAGGGCAACTTCGGCTCGGTCGACGGCGACAACGCCGCCGCGATGCGGTACACCGAGATCCGTATGGCGCGCATCGGCCACGAGCTGCTGGCCGACATCGACAAGGAGACGGTGGACTTCGGGCCGAACTACGACGGCTCGGAGAAGGAGCCGCTGGTCCTGCCTGCGCGCATCCCCAACCTGCTGATCAACGGCTCGGCCGGTATCGCGGTGGGGATGGCGACCAACATCCCGCCGCACAACCTCGGCGAGGTGGTGGCCGCCTGCCTGAAGCTGCTTGAGGATCCCGACACCGACATCGAGGCGCTGATCGACATCGTCCAGGCGCCCGACTTTCCGACCGCCGCCCTGATCTACGGTCTGGCCGGCGTGCGCGAGGGTTACCGCACCGGCCGCGGTCGCGTGATCATGCGCGCGCGCACCCACTTCGAGCCGATCGGCAAGACCGACCGCCAGGCGATCATCGTCGACGAGCTGCCCTACCAGGTGAACAAGCGCACCTTGCAGGAGCGCATGGCCGAGCTGGTCAACGAGAAGAAGATCGAGGGCATCAGCGAGATCCGCGACGAGTCCGACAAGTCCGGCATGCGCCTGGTCATCGAGTTGAAGCGCGGCGAGATGCCCGAGGTGGTGCTCAACAAGCTGTTCAAGCACACCCAGCTGCAGGACAGCTTCGGCATGAACATGGTGGCGCTGGTCGACGGCAAGCCGCGCCTCTTGAACCTCAAGCAGATGCTGGTGTGCTTCCTCGAGCACCGTCGCGAGGTCGTCACCCGCCGTACCATCTTCGAACTGCGCAAGGCGCGCGACCGCGGCCACGTCCTCGAAGGCCTGGCGGTGGCGCTGTCCAATGTCGACGAGATCATCGCGCTCATCAAGGCTGCGCCCACGCCAGCCGATGCCAAGCGCGAGCTGATGGCGCGCGAGTGGCGCTCGGCCTTGGTCGAGGAGATGCTTTCGCGCGCGCTCGCCGACAGCTACCGGCCGGAAGGGCTGGATCCGCAGTACGGTCTGCAGGCGCAGGGCTATCGCCTGTCCGAGACCCAGGCCCAGGCGATTCTGGAATTGCGCCTGCAGCGCCTGACCGGCCTCGAGCAGGACAAGATCGTCGGCGAATACCGCGAGGTGATGGACGTCATCACCGACCTGCTCGACATCCTGGCACGTCCGGAGCGCATTACCGCGATCATCGTCGACGAGCTCACCGCGGTCCGCAACCAGTTCGGCGACCCGCGCCGCTCCGAGCTGGTGATGAACACCGCCGAGATCAACATCGAAGACCTGATCACGCCCGAGGACATGGTCGTGACCCTGTCGCACACCGGCTACTTCAAGCGCCAGCCGCTCGCCGACTACCGCGCCCAGCGCCGCGGCGGCCGCGGCAAGCAGGCGACCTCGATGAAGGACGAGGACTTCATCGACCACCTCTTCGTCGCCAACACCCACGACACCGTGCTGTGCTTCTCCAGCCGAGGGCGCTGCTACTGGCTCAAGGTGTACGAGGTGCCCGAGGGCACGCGCAACTCGCGCGGCAAGCCGATCGTGAACCTCTTCCCGCTCGTCGAGGGTGAGAAGATCACCGCCGTGCTGCCGATCAAGGAGTTCGACGAGGAACATTTCGTGTTCATGGCGACCTCCGAGGGCACGGTCAAGAAGACCGCGCTCAGCGCGTTCTCCAACCCGCGCAAGGCCGGCATCATCGCGGTCAACCTGGACGACGGCGACCACCTGATCGGGGTGGCGATCACCGACGGCCAGTGCGACGTGATGCTGTTCTCGGACGCCGGCAAGGCGGTGCGCTTCGCCGAGACCGACGTTCGCCCGATGGGCCGCGATGCCCGCGGCGTGCGCGGCATGACGCTCGAGGACGGCCAGGCGGTGATCGCGATGCTGGTGGCCAAGGACGAGTCGCAGTCGGTGCTGACCGCGACCGAGAACGGCTACGGCAAGCGCACCCCGGTGGCCGAATACACCCGCCATGGCCGCGGCACCAAGGGCATGATCGCGATCCAGACCAGCGACCGCAACGGCAAGCTGGTGGCCGCGGTGCTGGTCGAGCCCACCGACGAGATCATGCTGATCTCGACCGGCGGCGTGCTCATCCGCACCAGCGTCGAGAGCATCCGCGAGATGGGGCGTTCGACCCAGGGGGTCACCCTGATCAGCCTTGACGAGGGCACCTGGCTCGCGAGCGTCGAGAAGGTTGCGGAGTCCGAGTCCGACGAGAGCATGCGTGCCGGGGACGAGCGCGCCGAAGGCAGCGAGGCCGAGGGTGGCGCGCAAGCTGGACCGGACGAGGGCGCTGGCGAGGCGCCTGCAGCGGGCGACGAGGGAGAGGTCTGATGAGCCGCGTCTGGAACTTCAGCGCCGGTCCCGCGGTGCTGCCCGAGGAGGTGCTGCGCCAGGCGGCCGAGGAGATGCTCGACTGGCACGGCAGCGGCATGGGCGTGATGGAGATGAGCCATCGCGGCAAGGAGTTCACCGCCATCGCCGCCCAGGCCGAGGCCGACCTGCGCGAGCTGCTGTCGGTGCCTGCGAACTACCGCATCCTCTTCATGCAGGGCGGCGCGATCGCCGAGAACGCGATCATTCCGATGAACCTGATGGGCGACAAGCGTGTGGCCGACTACGTGGTCACCGGCGCGTGGTCGCAGAAGTCGCAGAAGGAAGCGCGCAAGTATGGCGAGGTGAATATCGCCGCGTCGTCCGAGGCGGGCGGCTTCACCAGCGTGCCGGCGATGGTCGACTGGAAGTTGTCGGCCGATCCGGCGTACGTGTTCACCTGCACCAACGAGACCATCGGCGGCGTCGAGTACCCCTTCGAGCCCGACCTGGCGCAGATCGGCCGCGGCGAGGTGGCGGTGGTGGCCGACATGTCCTCGCACATCCTGTCGCGTGCGGTCGACGTGTCGAAGTACGGACTGATCTTCGGCGGTGCGCAGAAGAACATCGGTCCGGCGGGGCTGACCATCGTCATCGTTCGCGACGACCTGCTCGGCCATGCGATGCCGCATTGCCCCACGGCCTTCGACTTCAAGACCGTGGCTGAGCATGGTTCCATGTACAACACGCCGCCGACCTACGGCATCTACATCGCCGGACTGGTCTTCCAGTGGCTGAAGCGGCAAGGCGGCGTGGCCGCCATCGAGGCGCAGAACATCGCCAAGGCGAAGCTGCTGTACGACTTCCTCGACGGCAGCGATTTCTACGAGAATCGTGTCGACAGGGCCTGCCGCTCGCGCATGAACGTGCCCTTCTTCCTCAAGGACGAGGCGCTCAACGACGCCTTCCTCGCCGAGTCGAAGGCCGCCGGGCTGGTGCAGTTGAAGGGGCACAAGTCGGTAGGCGGCATGCGGGCGTCGATTTACAACGCGATGCCACTTGCCGGTGTCGCGGCGCTGGTCGACTTCATGCGCGACTTCGCCGCGCGCCGCGGCTGAGCGTCTGCGCGCACCGCGGCTGGGGCTGCAAGGACACGGGATCACGGACAACAACCCAAGCGGGAACTACCCAAGCGAAAGCTGGAGGGGCCACGGGCCGAGCATGAGCGACGAACTGCTGAAACTACGCAACGAGATCGACCGCATCGACGAAGAAATCCTCGCCCGCCTGGCCGAGCGTGCACGCTGCGCGCAGCGCGTGGGCGAGATCAAGCGCGGGGTCATGTACTACCGCCCCGAGCGCGAGGCGCAGGTGCTGCGCCGGCTGGCAGAGCTCAACCCCGGCCCGCTGTCGGCCGATGCCGTGAAGACCATCTTCCGCGAGGTCATGTCGGCCTGCCTTGGCCTCGAGCAACCGCTGCGCGTGGCCTACCTCGGCCCCGCGGGCACCTTTTCGGAGAGCGCCAGCCGCAAGCACTTCGGCTCGGCGCCGAACTTCCTGCCGATGCCGGCGATCGACGACGTCTTCCGCGCTGTGGAGGCGGGCAACGCTGACTACGGCGTGGTGCCGGTGGAGAATTCCACCGAGGGCGCGGTCGGCGGCACGCTCGACCTGCTGCTGGCCAACCCGCTCAAGGTGTGCGGCGAGGTGCGCCTGCGCATCCACCAGCAGCTGATGTCGCGCGCCGAGGGCATCGGCGCCGCCAGGCGCATCTACTCGCATGCGCAGTCGCTCGCCCAGTGCCACGAGTGGCTCAACCGCAATCTGCCGCACCTGCCGCGCATCCCGGTGGCGAGCAATGCCGAGGCCGCGCGCATGGCGGCAGAGGATCCCGAGTCCTGCGCGATCGCCGGCGAGGCTGCGGCCCAGCTCTACGGTCTCAACATCCTCGCCCCCAACATCGAGGACGACCCCAACAACACGACCCGCTTCCTGGTCATCGCCGATCATGATGCCGGCCCTTCGGGCAAGGACCGCACCTCGCTGGTGTTCTCGGCCGCCAATCGTCCGGGTGCCATCCACGGGCTGCTCGAGCCGCTTGCCCGCCATGGCGTCGACATGACCAAGCTGCAGTCGCGCCCGGCGCGCTCGGGCCTGTGGGAATACGTGTTCTACGCCGACATCAATGGCCATCGCGAGGACGCGGCGGTGGCGGCCGCGCTCAGGGAGCTCGACGAGCGCGCCGCCTTCGTCAAGGTCATCGGTTCCTACCCCGTCGCCGCGATCTGAACGCGGCCCCGACCGACAGCACCGCGGTTCGGCGTCCGGCGCCACCGCTGCAGGAGACAAGCATGAGCATCGCCAGCCTCGCCCCCGACTACGTGCGCTCGATCATGGCCTACCAGCCCGGCAAGCCGATCTCCGAGCTTGCCCGCGAGATGGGCATTCCCGAGTCGAGCATCGTCAAGCTCGCCTCCAACGAGAATCCGCTCGGCATGAGTCCGCACGCGCGGGATGCCGCGCTCGCCGCGGTGTCCGAGGTCGCGCGCTACCCGGATGGCGGCGCCTTCGCGCTCAAGAAAGCATTGTGCGAGCGCCTGGGCGTGCGTCCAGAGCAGCTCGTGGTCGGCAACGGCTCGAACGACATCCTGGAGCTGGTGTCCCAGGCCTTCCTCGCGCCGGGGCTGTCGGCGATCTATTCGCGCCACGCCTTCGCCGTCTATCCGCTCGCCACCAACGCCCGCGGTGCGCGCGGCATCGAGGTGGCGGCGAAGAACTTCGGCCACGACCTCGATGCGATGGCCGCCGCGATCGAGGCGCAGACGCGGGTGATCTTCATCGCCAACCCGAACAACCCCACCGGCACCTTCCTGCACGGTGCGGCGATCGAGGCTTTCCTCGAGAAGGTGCCGCGCCACGTGCTGGTCGCGCTCGACGAGGCCTATACCGAATACCTGGCACCAGAGCAGCGCTACGACTCGATCGCCTGGCTCGCGCGCTTCCCCAACCTGCTGGTGTCGCGCACCTTCTCGAAGGCCTATGGACTCGCTGGTCTGCGCGTGGGCTACGGCATCGCGCATCCCGAAGTTGCCGATCTGATGAACCGCGTGCGCCAGCCCTTCAACGTGTCCTCGGTCGGCCTCGCTGCGGCCGAAGCGGCGCTGGGCGACGACGAGTTCATCGCGCGCAGCGCCGAGATCAACCGTCGTGGCATGGCTCAACTCACCACGGCATTCGCGGAGTTGGGGATCGAGTGGATCCCGTCGGCGGGCAACTTCGTCACCTTCAAGGCGGGCGATGCGGTGGGCATCAATCAGGCCCTGCTGCGCCAGGGCGTGATCGTGCGGCCGATCGCGGCCTACGGGATGGCCCACTGGCTGCGCGTGTCGATCGGCCTGCCCGAAGAGAACGCGCGCTTCATCGCTGCGCTCAAGCAGGCGCTGGCCTGAGCCGGGGGTGTCCATGGCGCTGATCGGCAAACTGGTCGTGTGCGGTGTCGGGCTGATCGGCGGTTCGTTCGCGCTCGCGCTCCGGCGCGCGGCTGCGGTGGAGCGGATCGTCGGCATCGGCCGGCGCCGCGAGCCGCTCGAGCGTGCGCAGGCGCTCGGGGTCATCGACGAGATCGCCGAGGGCTGGGCGACGGCGCTCGATGGCGCCGACCTCGTCCTGCTCGCCGCGCCAGTGGGGCAGATGGACGCGATCATGGCGGCGATGGCGCCACACCTGCGTCCCGGTACGATCGTCACCGATGCCGGCAGCACCAAGCGGGACGTGGTCGATGCCGTGCAGCGACACCTCGGTGCCGCACTCGCGGACGTCGTTCCTGCACACCCGATCGCCGGTGCCGAGAAGAGCGGCGTCGAGGCCGCATTCGCCGAGCTCTACATAGGGCGCAAGGTGGTGCTGACCCCGCTCCCCGAAAGCCGCCCGGACGCGGTTCAGAAGGTGCGCGACGCCTGGGAGGCCTGCGGTGCGGTCGTGGTCGGCATGACCCCGCAGGATCACGACCGCGTGTTCGCCGCGGTGAGCCATCTTCCGCATCTGCTCGCCTTCGGCCTGGTCGATGACCTCGCCGGGCGCGCCAATGCCCCGCTGCTGTTCTCGCACGCGGCGAGCGGCTTTCGCGATTTCACCCGCATCGCCGGCAGCCACCCCGAGATGTGGCGCGACATCTGCGTCGCCAACCGGTTGGCCCTGCTCGAGGAGCTCGACGCCTACCTCGCCGAGCTCGCGCGCCTGCGCACGATGCTGGTCGAGGCCGATGGTGATGCGCTCGAGGCGGTGTTCGAGCGTGCGCGCCGTGCGCGCAATGCGTGGGCTGAAGGCCTGCCCATACGCACCGCGGAGTAGTCTCGTCCTTGTCCGCGACCTGGCGGGCGCCCCGGAGCGTGGTCGCGCCTGCACCCGAATTTCCCGTGTCCCGCTCGGAGGGACCCGCTTCTTGAGGCCATGATGGAATTTCTCGATCTGCCCCCCATGCTGGGCGCCGCCGGCACGGTTCGCCTGCCCGGTTCGAAGAGCATCTCCAACCGCGTGCTGCTGCTCGCCGCGCTCGCCCAAGGCGAGACCGACATCCGCGACCTGCTTTTGTCCGACGACGTCGAGCGCATGCTCGAGGCCTTGCGCGCCCTCGGTGTCGATTGGCAGCGCGCAGGCGACAGCCTGAACTACCGCGTGCGCGGCGTCGGTGGCCCGTTCCCGGTCAAGCACGGCGACCTCTTCCTCGGCAACGCCGGCACCGCCTTCCGGCCGCTGACCGCGGCGCTCGCGCTCTCCGGTGGCGAGTACCGCCTGTCGGGCGTGCCGCGCATGCACGAGCGGCCGATCGGCGACCTGGTCGATGCGCTGCGCCAGCTCGGCGCCGACATCACCTGCACCGCCAACGAGGGCTACCCGCCGTTGCAGCTGAAGCCGGCGACCATCCGCCCCGGCGGGGTGGTGCGCGTGCGCGGCGACGTTTCCAGCCAGTTCCTGACCGCGCTGCTGATGGCGCTGCCGCTGACCGGGGTCGAGACCACCATCGAGGTGGTCGGCGAGCTGATCTCCAAGCCCTACATCCGCATCACGCTCGAGCTGATGGCGCGCTTCGGCGTGGAGGTCCGCCAGCAGGGCTGGGAGCGCTTCGTGGTGCCGGGCGGTGCGCGCTACCGCAGCCCGGGCACGGTGTTCGTCGAGGGCGATGCCTCGTCGGCGTCCTACTTCCTCGCAGCCGGCGCGATCGGCGGCGGACCGGTGCGCGTGGAAGGCGTCGGCACGGCCAGCATCCAGGGCGACGTGCGCTTCGCCGAGGCGCTCGAACAGCTCGGCGCGCGCATCACGACGGGCGACAACTGGATCGAGGCCGCCGCGCCGGCGAGCGGTGTGCTGAAGGCCTTCGATCTCGACCTCAATCACATCCCCGACGCGGCGATGACGCTGGCGGTCGCGGCGCTGTTCGCAGACGGACCGTGCCGGCTGCGCAACATCGCCAGCTGGCGCGTCAAGGAGACCGACCGCATCGCGGCGATGGCGATCGAACTGCGCAAGGTCGGCGCCGAGGTGGAGGAGGGGGCCGACTACCTGGTGGTGAAGCGCCCGCACGCGCTGCGCCCGGCGGCCATCGACACCTACGACGACCACCGCATGGCAATGTGCTTTTCGCTGGTGAGCCTCGGCGCTTGCCGGGTGCGGATCAACGATCCGAAGTGCGTCAACAAGACCTTTCCCGGGTATTTCGACGTCTTCTCCGGGATCGCGTGCCCGGTGCCGGTGGTCGCCATCGACGGCCCGTCCGCTTCAGGCAAGGGCACGGTGGCGGCGCGCGTGGCCGAGGCGCTTGGCTGGCACTACCTCGACAGCGGCTCGCTGTATCGCCTGACCGCGCTTGCTGCTTTGCGCGCGGGCGTGGCGCTCGACGACGAAGCCGGCGTGGCGGCGCTGGCCGGGGCCTTGCCCGCCCGCTTCGAGGGCGGCCGCGTGCTGCTCGACGGCGACGATGTGACCGACGAGATCCGCTCCGAGACCTGCTCGGTCGGCGCCTCGAAGGTGGCCGCGCTGGCCGCCGTGCGCGCGGCTTTGTTCGACCGCCAGCGCGACTACCGCGCCGCCCCGGGACTGATCGCCGAGGGACGCGACATGGGGTCGGTGATCTTTCCCGACGCCGGCACCAAGGTGTTCCTCACCGCCTCCGCCGAGGCACGCGCCGGTCGCCGCTATAAGCAGTTGATGGAAAAGGGTTTGCCTGCTAACATGGAAAGCCTTCTGAAGGATCTTCAGGAACGGGATGCGCGCGATGCCGCCCGGCCTGTGGCACCCCTCGTGAAGCTGCCGGATGCGGTCCTGCTCGACACCACCGAACGGAATGTCGATGAGGCCGTGGCTTTCGTCCTCGATCTCGTCGAGGCAGGGTGGAAGTCCTCCGGTTGAACGTAATCGCGCGGGAGCGTGGGCTCCGGCGCTTTTTTTCTTGAACCTACCTTGTTTGCCGTCCCACGTCGGCACCGGAATTTTTCCATCTATGTCCAACGCCACCCCCTCCTTCGAAGAAAGCTTTGCCGATCTCTTCGAGGAAAGCCTTGCCCTCCAGGAAATGCGCACCGGTGAAGTCATCACCGCCGAAGTCGTGCGCATCGACCAGAATTTCGTCGTCGTCAACGCCGGGCTGAAGTCCGAAAGCTATGTGCCTATCGAGGAGTTCCGCAATGACCGCGGCGAACTCGAAGCCAACGTTGGCGATTTCGTCCACGTCGCGATCGATGCGCTCGAAGACGGCTACGGCGAGACGCGCCTGTCGCGCGACAAGGCCAAGCGCATCTCGGCCTGGAACGACCTCGAGAAGGCCCTCAACGAAGGCTCCCTGGTCAAGGGCGTCATCACCGGCCGCGTCAAGGGTGGTCTGACCGTCATGACCAACAGCATCCGCGCCTTCCTGCCGGGCTCGCTGGTCGATATGCGTCCGGTCAAGGACACCACGCCGTACGAAGGCAAGGAATACGAATTCAAGGTCATCAAGCTCGACCGCAAGCGCAACAACGTCGTTGTCTCGCGTCGTGCCGTGCTGGAAGAGTCGATGGGCGAAGAGCGCGAAAAGCTGCTCGCCAACCTCAAGGAAGGCACCGTCATCAAGGGTATCGTCAAGAACATCACCGACTACGGTGCGTTCGTCGACCTGGGCGGCATCGATGGCCTGCTGCACATCACCGACCTGGCCTGGCGCCGCGTCCGTCACCCGAGCGAAGTGCTCAACGTCGGTGACGAGATCGAAGCCAAGGTCCTCAAGTTCGACCAGGAAAAGAACCGCGTCTCGCTCGGCCTCAAGCAGCTCGGCGAAGATCCGTGGGTCGGTATCTCGCGTCGTTACCCGCAGGGCACCCGCCTGTTCGGCAAGGTCACCAACATCACCGACTACGGCGCCTTCGTCGAGGTCGAGCAGGGCATCGAGGGCCTGGTCCACGTGTCCGAAATGGACTGGACCAACAAGAACATCCATCCGACCAAGGTCGTCCAGCTGGGCGACGAGGTCGAAGTGATGATCCTCGAGATCGACGAAGACCGTCGCCGCATCTCGCTGGGCATGAAGCAGTGCATGTCCAACCCGTGGGACGATTTCGCCATCAACCACAAGAAGGGCGACAAGGTCCGCGGCCAGATCAAGTCGATCACCGACTTCGGCGTGTTCATCGGCCTGGAAGGCGGCATCGACGGTCTGGTGCACCTGTCCGACCTGTCCTGGAGCGAGTCCGGCGAAGACGCCGTGCGCAAGTTCAAGAAGGGCGACGAGGTCGAGGCCGTGGTGCTGGCGATCGACGTCGAGCGCGAGCGCATCTCGCTCGGCATCAAGCAGCTCGAGGGTGACCCCTACACCAACTTCATCGCCACCCATGAGAAGAACAGCCTCGTGCGCGGCACCGTGAAGTCGGTCGAGGCCCGCGGTGCGGTGATCTCGCTGGGTGACGACGTCGAGGGCTACCTGCGTGCCTCCGAGGCTGCCCCGCATCGTGTCGACGACCTGACCACCATGCTCAAGGAAGGCGACGAGGTCGAGGCGCTGGTGATCAACGTCGATCGCAAGACTCGTTCGATCAGCCTGTCGATCCGTGCCAAGGATCAGGCCGAGCAGTCCGAAGCCATGAACAAGCTTGCTTCGGAAAGCGCTGCCTCCGCCGGCACCACCAACCTGGGCGCCCTGCTCAAGGCCAAGCTGAACGAGCAGAAGCAGTAACTTGACCGATCATGACCAAATCGGAGCTGATCGCCCAGCTGGCGGAGCGTTTTCCCCAGCTGGTCGCAAAGGACGCCGATTACGCGGTCAAGATGATTCTCGATGCGATGACCGACGCGCTCGCGCGCGGTGACCGCATCGAGATCCGCGGGTTTGGCAGTTTCGCGCTGAACTACCGTCCGCCCCGTACCGGGCGCAATCCGAAATCCGGCGAGAAGGTGCACGTGCCGGAAAAATACGTTCCGCATTTCAAGGCGGGCAAGGAACTGCGCGAAAGGGTGGATCTCAGCGGCAATTGACCGCGCGGCGATCGGTTTTACAAGCAATAATGGAAGGCGGCTGCGGCCGCCTTCTTTTTTGGTCTTCGCTCGGGGATAATGCCGGCCATGCGCGCAATCATCTGGTTCATCCGCCTGCTGCTGTTCTTCCTGCTGTTCGGGTTCGCAATCAAGAATGATCAGCTGGTCACGCTGAACTTCTTCTTCGGCAGTCAGTGGCAGCTCCCGCTGGTATTCGTCATCCTGTTGACCTTCGCTGCCGGGGCCCTGCTCGGCGTGACCGCCACCTTTGCCTCGCTGGTGCGCCAGCGTCGCGAGATTTCCCGCCTGCGCCGGCAGCTCGATCTGGCCGAGCGCAACAGGGCCTCGGGCGAAACGGCGCTTACCGCCGGCGAAGCGCAGTTGCCGATGCCCTGATCGCCAATGGAAATCGAATTCTGGTGGCTGCTGGCCCTGCCGCTGTTCTTCGCGCTCGGCTGGCTCGCTGCGCGCATCGACATTCGCCAGGTGGTACAGGAGTCGCGCGCGTTGCCCCGCTCCTACCTCAGCGGCCTCAACTTCCTTCTCAATGAGCAACCTGACAAGGCGATCGATGCTTTTGTCGAGGCTGTGCGCATCGACCCGCAGACGGTCGAGCTGCATTTCGCGCTTGGCAGCCTGTTTCGTCGCCGTGGTGAAACCGACCGCGCGATCCGGATTCACCAGCTGCTTGTCGATCGCGAGGACCTCAGCGAGGACCAGCGCCTGCAGGCCCTCAGTGAGCTCGGTCAGGACTTTCTGAAAGCGGGCCTGCTCGACCGAGCCGAGGCTGCATTCCAGCGCCTGCGTGGCACGCGGGCGAACGACGTCGCGCTGCGCTATCTGCTTGAGATCTATCAGCAGGAGAAGGATTGGGCCAAGGCGATCGAGGTCGCGAAGGCCCTGCCCGAGCACGAGGGGGTGATGTGGCGTACCGAGATGGCCAATTTTCACTGTGAGCTCGCGGCAAGCGCGATGGCCAATTCTCGCTACGACGAGGCGCAGACGCACCTCGAGCGCGCCTTCGAGGTCAATCGGCGCAGTGTGCGTGCGAGCAGTCTCCTCGGTGATCTGCTCGCCGCGCAGGGGCGTGACGAAGATGCGCTCGAAGCGTGGAAGCGGATCGAGAACCAGGACCCGGTGTATCTCGCTCTCGTCGCGGAGCGCGTGATGGACGCCTATGGCAGACTCGGGCGTGTCGAGCAGGGGCACCAGCTGCTGCGTGCCTGGCTTGCGTCGCACGCGTCGCTCGACCTGCTCGACGAGCTTTTCCATTGGGAGCTCGAGCGCGAGGGGCCAAAGGCGGCCTATGAGCTCGTTCGCGAGGAGCTGCGACGCAATCCGACCCTGCTCGGTCTCGACAAGTTGCTCGAAGCCGCCGTGCTGGCTGCGCCCGCCGAGCAGCGCAGCGACATTGAGCTGGTGAAGCAGCTCATCCACGGCCATACCCGCCGCGTCGCACGCTATCGGTGCGAAGCCTGCGGTTTCAAGGCGCGCCAGTTTCATTGGCGATGCCCTGCCTGTGGGGGGTGGGAAACCTATCCGCCGCGCCGCACCGAAGAGTTCGATCTCACGCCCTGAGCAGGGGCGGACTGTCCATCTCCGGGCTCGATAGCCCTCAACCTCGACTCGAGCAACGAAATTCATGGAATTCAGGACGCTGGAAGATTACGTCGGTCACACGCCGCTCGTCCGGCTCAAGCGCATCGCCGCCGGTCGCAACAACGTGATCCTGGCGAAGCTGGAAGGTAACAACCCTGCGGGTTCGGTGAAGGACCGCCCGGCGCTGTCCATGGTCATGCGTGCCGAGGCACGCGGCCAGATCAAGCCGGGCGACACCCTGATCGAGGCCACCAGCGGCAACACCGGGATCGCGCTCGCCATGGCGGCCGCCATGCGCGGCTACCGGATGATCCTGGTCATGCCGGAGAACCAGAGCATCGAGCGCCGCCAGACCATGCGTGCATTCGGTGCCGAACTGGTGCTGGTCCCGAGCTCCGGTGGCATGGAGATGGCACGCGACGTCGCCGAGAGAATGCGCGACGAGGGGCGTGGAATCATCCTCGATCAGTTCGCCAATCCGGATAACCCGCTCGCCCACTACGAGGGCACCGGCCCCGAGCTGTGGGAGCAGACCGGCGGCCGCATCACCCACTTCGTCAGCTCGATGGGGACGACCGGCACCATCATGGGGACCTCGCGTTTTCTCAAGGAGCGCAACCCCGCCGTCTGCATCGTCGGCTGCGAGCCGGAGGAGGGGTCGCAGATCCCGGGCATCCGCAAATGGCCCGAGGCCTACCTGCCGAAGATCTTCGAGCGCCCGCGCGTCGATCGCGTCGAGCGCGTCAGTCAGGCCGATGCCGAGGACATGACGCGGCGCCTGGCCCGCGAGGAGGGGATCTTCGCCGGCATTTCCTCGGGCGGCTCGATGCACGTCGCGCTGCGCATCGCGGCCGAGCTCGAGAACGCGGTGATCGTCTCCATCGTCTGCGATCGCGGCGACCGCTACCTGTCGACGGGTGTGTTCCCGGCCTGAGCCCGTCCGCGGGCGAGTCCGCCGCGTACCGGCATGCATGCACGGTGCGTTGCGTGTGTTGCTGGTGTTGCTGCTTTCGCTTGCGCCCACGCAGGCGATCGACCGGCTGACGCTGCGCGTTGCCGACGTGGAGGGGCCTGAGCTCGTCGCCCACGGCATCTCTTTCGTGTTCGATGCCCGGGAGGCGCGCGCCGTGCTCTCGATCGAGCGCCTGAGCGTGGGTGGGCGGGGCTTTCGCGCTCTCGAGCTACGCTGTGGCAAGGCCGCACTCTCGCTCTCCGGGCTCATCTGCCGCGAGGCGCGCGGGCGTGCCGGCGGCGGGCCGTTACCCATGCTTGTCGATGTGGAGGCCGATCTGGATGCGCAGCGGATCGCGCTTGTGCTGCGGCCCGATGGCGGCGGGCGCGTCGACCTGCGCTATGCCCTCGAAGACGGCGCGCGCGCGCGCCTGATCGATGTGCCGTTCACGGTGCTGCAGGAATGGGTGCGCGCCTGGGCGCCTGAGCTGAGCCGCCGCGTCGCGTCCTTCAAGCCGGCGGGTCGGTTGAGTGGCGAGCTCGGCTGGTCGGGCGATGATCGGCTCGCGGTGGGTGTCCGTGTCGATGAGGCGGTGTTCGGCACCGCCGATGGTCTGCGGGCGGGCGAGGATCTGGCGCTGGAGGTCGGAGTCGATGCGCGTCGGGTGGGGCGCGCCTGGCAATGGCGGGCGACGCTCGACTGGCAGCAGGGGGCGGCCTATTGGCATCCGCTTTTCCTCGAGGCGGGTCCGCGCTTGCGTGCGGAGGGGCGACTGGATCGCGGGCAGATGCGCGTCGAGCAGCTCGGGCTCGAGATGGACGGCGTCGGACGGGTGAGTGCCTCACTGAATGGGGATCTTGCTGCACTCGACGCAATCAGTGCGGTGGTCGACATCGAGGGAGCCGATCTCGCGGTGCTCGGCCCGCGCATCCTTGCCCCGCTGCTCGCGCCCGCTCGAATGGAGCAGCTGCGCTTCTCGGGACGCGCCGACGGTCGCCTGCGCGTCGAGGCCGGCGGTCTCAAGTCTGCCGAGGTCGGTCTCCAGGCTGCCGGCATCGAGCTCGCGGCGGCGGGCGGCGGCACCGGGGTGGCGCTCGGACCGATTTCGGGGCGCATCGACTGGGCTCGCGGAAGCCGCGGCGCTGCCAGGCTCGAGGTCGGGGGCGGACGCTGGGAGAAGCTCGCCCTCGGCGCATTCTCGGTCGACGCGGCGCTGGTCGATGGCGGCATTCGCGTCCCGCGGCTGCGCGTTCCCGTGCTCGACGGTGCGCTGGTGGTGGACGCGCTCGAGCTGTCGCAGGCAGAGGGAGGCTGGCAGGGCCGCGGCAGCGTGGTGATCGAGCCGGTGTCGATGCCGCAACTGTCCGCAGCGCTCGATCTGCCGATCATGGCAGGCGTGCTGTCGGCGTCGCTGCCCGGCCTGCGGCTGACTCCGGGCGAGCTGGCCTTCGAGGGTGCGCTCGTGGTCTCGGTCTTCGATGGCTACCTGCGGGCGACCGGGCTGCGTCTGCGCGAGCCCTTCGGCGTGGCCTCGCACCTGAGTGCGGATCTCGAGGCGCGCCATGTGGATCTTGCCCAGCTGACCGAGACCTTCAGCTTCGGCAGCATGAGCGGGTTCATCGACGCCGATGTGCACGGGCTCGAGCTGGTGCGGTGGCGGCCGGTCGCCTTCGATGCACGGATCGTGAGCAGTCCAGGCGACTACAGGCGCCGGATCAGCCAGCGCGCGGTGGAGAACATCAGTGCGCTCGGCGGCGCAGGCGCCATGGCGGCGATCCAGCGCAGTCTCCTCGGCCTGTTCGAGAGCTTCGGCTACCGTGAGATCGGGCTGCGCTGCAGGCTTGCCGGCGGCGTGTGCCTGATGGGTGGAATCGAGGGCGGGGAGAGGCCCGCCGGGGGCTTCGTGATCGTCCGCGGTGGCGGCGTCCCGGCGCTGGATGTCATCGGCTACAATCGTCGCGTGGATTGGAATGAGCTTACGGACCGCCTGCAACGGGTGGTTGCCGAGAATGTTGCGCCGGAAGTGCGCTGACTTCAGGCCTCTGTAGGAGAACGGCATGGCCGTCGCGTCGAGGTGGTTCCTGGCTGCAGCCCTTGCCCTGTCGGCGTCGGCCTGCGTCACCATCAACATCTATTTTCCTGCTGCAGCGGCGGAGAAAGCTGCAGACCGCATCATCGACGAGGTCTGGCAGTTGCGCGAGGGCGCCGGCGCGCCGCCTGCGACCGACACGCAAGGAGAGGCAAAATGAACCGGTTTTACCTGTTCCTGCGCCGTGTTGGCGCGCTCGTGGTGGGCTTCGCCCTGGCGGTGTCGGTTCATGCGCAAGGCAACCTCGAGATCGATACGCCGGCCATCTCTGCCCTCAAGCAGTCGATGCAGAAGCGGCACGGGCAACTTGCGCCGCTCTACGCGGCGGGTGCAGTCGGCCTCGCCAGTGACGGCAGCGTGGCGCTGCGCGATGCGGGAAGCGTCCCGCTTGCCCAGCGCGCGCAGGTCAACAGCATGATTGCGGCCGAGAACGCCGATCGCGCGGCGCTCTATCGCGAGATCGCGCGCGCGAACGACCATCCGGAGTGGGAGGCGGACGTGCGCCGCACCTTCGCCCAGCGCTGGATCGATCGTGCGCAGCCCGGCTGGTGGGTGCAGCGGGGCGGGAACTGGGTGAGGAAGTAATGCCCGTCCTGGTGTTCGATATCGAGACGATCCCCGATGTGCGCGGGATCCGCGCGCTCGGTGACCTGCCGGACGAACTGTCCGAGTTCGAGGTTGCGGAGTGGGCCTTCCAGCAGCGGCGGGCGAGTCACGGCAACGACTTTTTGCCTCATCACCTGCAGCGGGTGGTGACGATTTCCTGCGTGCTGCGCGACGCCCAGCATTTCAGGGTGTTCTCGCTGTCTGAGCCGGATGCGGGAGAGGGCGAGATCATCCAGCGCTTCTTCGATGGCGTGGAGCGGTACACGCCGCAGATCGTGTCCTGGAACGGCGGCGGGTTCGATCTCCCGGTGCTGCATTATCGCGGCATGCTGCACGGGGTCTCGGCTCCGCGCTATTGGGATCAGGGCGAGGGCGACTACCATGACTCGCGCGACTTCAAGTGGAACAACTACATCAGTCGCTATCACAATCGTCATCTTGACCTGATGGATCTGCTCGCGCTCTATCAGCCGCGTGCCAACGCGCCGCTCGACGACCTGGCAAAGCTGATGGGCTATCCGGGAAAGCTCGGCATGGACGGGTCTGCGGTCTGGCAGGCCTGGCAGGAGGGCAGGATCGCTGAGATCCGGGACTACTGCGAGACGGACGTGGTCAATACCTACCTTGTCTATCTGCGCTTCGAGCGCATGCGCGGACATCTGGACGCGAGTGCCTGGGCCGCAGAGGTGGAGGTGGTGCGGGACGCGTTGCGTCGCATCGATGCGCCTCACTGGCAGCAGTTCCTCGCAGCATGGCCCGGGGATTGAGGTCGGAAGGTCCCGATCCGCATAGGAGAACGACATGAGCATCATCTATACCATTCTGGTCGGCCTCATCGTGGGTCTCGTCGCCCGCCTGCTGCATCCCGGCAAGGAGGGGTTGGGACTCATCATGACCGCGCTGCTCGGCATCGCCGGCTCGCTGGTCGCCACCTATGGCGGCGCGTTCCTGGGCATCTATGAGGCGGGAGAGGGGGCCGGTTTCATCGGCGCGGTCGTCGGTGCCTTCCTGATCCTCTTCTTCGTTTCACGCCTGAAGAAGTGATTTTTCCGCAGTGCCGAAAAAAACTTTGACAAGATTCTTTCGGTGTCTATAATGCGGGTCTTCAGCAGGCGCGTAGCTCAGTTGGTTAGAGCACCACCTTGACATGGTGGGGGTCGTTGGTTCGAATCCAATCGCGCCTACCAAGATTCTGGAGTCGATCATCATGTTCCGAACTACTACTCAGGCCGGAAACTGAACGGATCTGCTCCGCTTGTCTGCTAGAGAAAAAAGCGCGCCAGATCGCGCTTTTTTTTCGTCCACGCTTTCTGTTTCGTGCTCCGGCGGCCTTCGCCAGTCGGGGCTCACCAGTCCGAGGCCAAAGTCATGCCCAACATCACGCTTCCCGACGGTTCCGTGCGCAGCTTCGATCATCCGGTGACCGTGGCCGAGGTCGCGGCCTCGATCGGAGCCGGTCTCGCCAAGGCGGCCCTTGCCGGTCGAGTTGGCGGGCGTATGGTCGATCTTTCTCATCGGCTCGATGCCGATGTCGATCTCGCCATCGTCACCGACAAGACCGAAGAGGGGCTCGAGATCATTCGCCACTCGACGGCCCACCTTCTGGCGCACGCGGTGAAGGAGCTCTTTCCTGACGCCCAGGTGACGATCGGTCCGGTGATCGAGAACGGCTTCTATTATGACTTCTCGTACAAGCGGCCATTCACCCCCGAGGATCTCCAGGCGATCGAGCAGCGCATGGCCGAGATCGCAAAGCGCGAGATCCCGGTGCATCGCGAGGTTTGGGCGCGTGACGAGGCGGTGGCGTTCTTCAAGGGGATCGGCGAGCACTACAAGGCCGAGATCATCGCCTCCATTCCTTCGAGTGAGGATGTCTCGCTCTACCGCCAGGGCGACTTCATCGACCTGTGCCGTGGCCCGCACGTGCCATCGACCGGAAAGCTCAAGGTTTTCAAGTTGATGAAACTGGCCGGCGCCTATTGGCGCGGTGACTCGAAGAACGAGATGCTGCAGCGCGTCTACGGTACGGCATGGACCAGGAAGGACGAACTCGACGCCTACCTGCACATGATCGAGGAGGCCGAGAAGCGCGACCACCGCAAGCTCGGTCGCCAGCTCGACCTCTTCCATATCCAGGATGAGGCGCCGGGCATGGTGTTCTGGCATGCCAAGGGCTGGACGCTGTGGCAGCAGGTCGAGCAGTACCTGCGTCGCACCATCGGCGAGCACGGGTACCAGGAGGTGAAGACGCCGCAGATCGTCGATCGCTCGCTGTGGGAGAAGTCCGGTCACTGGGGCATGTACTCCGACCTGATGTTCACCACGCAGTCCGAGAAGCGCGATTACGCGGTCAAGCCCATGAACTGTCCGTGCCACATCCAGATCTTCAACCAGGGTCTGAAGAGCTATCGGGATCTGCCGCTGCGCATGGCCGAGTTCGGCTCCTGCCATCGCAACGAACCTTCGGGGTCGCTGCACGGGATCATGCGCGTGCGCAATTTCGTGCAGGACGACGCGCACATCTTCTGCGCGGAGAGCCAGGTGCAGGCAGAATCCGCCGAGTTCATCCGCCTGCTGCAGCAGGTGTACCAGGATTTTGGATTCACCGATGTGCAGGTGAAGCTGTCGACGCGTCCCGAGAAGCGCGTCGGCACCGACGAGCAATGGGATGCCGCCGAAGCGGCGCTCGCCGCGGCGCTCGACGCGCAGGGCCTGCAGTACGAGCTGCAGCCGGGCGAGGGCGCTTTCTATGGGCCGAAGATCGAATTCTCGCTGAAGGATTGCCTGGGGCGCGTGTGGCAGTGCGGCACGCTCCAGCTCGACTTCAACTTGCCCGTGCGTCTTGGCGCCGAGTATGTGGACGAGGACAACACCAAGAAGGTCCCGGTGATGCTGCATCGCGCAATCCTCGGCTCGCTCGAGCGCTTCATCGGCATCCTGATCGAGCATCATGCCGGTGCGATGCCGCTTTGGCTGGCGCCGCTGCAGGCAGTCGTGATGAATATCTCGGAAGGTCAGACGGAATATGCGGCCGAGGCCGCAGCGGCGCTCCGGAAGGCCGGTTTCCGGGTCGAAGCCGATTTGCGCAATGAGAAGATTAACTATAAAATTCGCGAACATAGCGTACAGAAGCTGCCCTACCAGATCGTCATCGGCGAGAAGGAGAAGGCCGCAGGCCTCGTGGCCGTACGTGCCCGAGGTGGCCAGGATCTTGGCCAAATGTCCCTCGATTCGCTGATCGAACGCTGGCGTCGCGAAGTTGAAGCGAAAGCCGGGTCGGTCTGATTTTGGTTTTCGTGGAGAGTTGAACCATCGCTCAAGATAAGAAGCAGCGCGTAAATAGGGAGATCAACGCGCCCGAACTCCGGCTGGTCGGCGAGGAAGGCGAACAGCTCGGAATCGTGTCCCTGAACGCAGCCCTCAACATGGCCGAAGAGGCTGGGCTGGATCTGGTCGAGATCGCACCGATGGCGGCGCCGCCCGTGTGCAAGTTGATGGATTTCGGCAAGTTCAAGTATCAGGAACAGAAGAAGGCCCACGAAGCCCGACTCAAGCAGAAGCAGGTGCAGGTGAAGGAGGTCAAGCTCCGCCCGGGTACCGATGAGAACGACTACCAGATCAAGCTGCGCAACCTGAAGCGCTTCCTGGAAGAAGGCGACAAGTGCAAGGTGACCTTGCGCTTCCGTGGTCGCGAGATGGCGCATCAGGAATTCGGCCTTCGCCAACTCGAGCGTGTCAAGGCCGACCTGGAAGAGCTGGGTCAGGTCGAGCAGATGCCGAAGATGGAAGGGCGCCAGATGATCATGATCATCGCGCCGAAGAAGAAGCACTAAGCTTCGAAGAATTTGCCCACAAGGGCAAAGCCGCCAGGCGGCGTGGGCTGACTGGCGGAAAACAAGTGGTGCCGGGTAATGAAACGCGTCGGGGCTTATCGACGCTACCTGGTGTCATCCAAAAACATGGAGTCTCAGCAATGCCCAAGATGAAGACGAAGAGCGGCGCCAAGAAGCGCTTCAAGGTCCGCTCGAGTGGTGGGATCAAGCGGTCCCAGGCGTTCAAGCGCCACATCCTGACCAAGAAAACGACCAAGGCGAAGCGTCAGCTGCGCGGCATGACCGAAGTTCATGCTGCAGATGAAAAGCTGATTCGCGCCATGCTTCCGTACGCTTGATAGGAGACCGCAATGCCTCGCGTTAAACGTGGTGTAACCGCCCGCGCCCGTCACAAGAAAGTCCTTTCCCAGGCCAAGGGTTATCGCGGCCGTCGCAAGAACGTCTATCGCATCGCCAAGCAGGCGGTGATGAAGGCCGGTCAGTATGCGTACCGCGACCGTCGTCAGCGCAAGCGTCAGTTCCGCACGCTGTGGATCGCGCGTATCAACGCCGCCGCGCGTGAGCTGGGTCTGACCTACAGCACCTTCATGAACGGTCTCAAGAAGGCTGCGATCGAGATCGACCGCAAGGTGCTGGCCGACCTCGCCGTGTTCGACAAGCCGGCGTTTGCCGCGATTGCCGAACAGGCCCGGGCCAAACTCGCTGCGTAATTCCACGCAGCCCGAAAAAAGGAGGCCTGGCCTCCTTTTTTTTCTTCTGCGTCGGCATTCCCCGGCGCAAGGGATTTCCCGATGTGCGGCCGCCCGGGCGGCCGCCATCCTGCAACACTGCACTTCGCCAGGCTCAGGGACATGGAACAGCTCGATCAACTGGTACAACAGGCCGCAGCCGACTTTGCCGCCGCGGCCGATGGCGCGCAGCTCGAACAGGCCAAGGCGCGCTACCTCGGCAAGGCCGGCTCGCTCACCGAGCGCCTCAAGTCGCTCGGCAAGCTCGACCCCGACGCGCGTCGCGAGGCCGGTGCGGCGATCAATGCCGCAAAGGTGGCGATCGAAAATGCGCTCGAGGCCCGTCGCAGCGCGCTGCGCGAAGCCGCTCTGCTCGCCCAGCTCGCCGCAGAGGCGCTTGACGTCACCCTGCCCGGACGGGGCGCGGTACAGGGCGGTTTGCATCCGGTCAGCCGTACCCTCGAGCGCGTCGAGCAACTCTTTGGCTCCATCGGCTTCGTGGTCGCCGATGGCCCCGAGATCGAGACCGACTGGCACAACTTCACCGCGCTCAACACGCCCGAGAACCACCCGGCGCGCTCGATGCACGACACCTTCTATCTCGAAGGCCACGACGACGTCCTGCTGCGCACCCACACCAGCCCGGTGCAGATCCGTGCGATGCAAGCCCATGTCGAGCGCTATCGCGACGCGGACGCCATGCCCGACCTGCGCATCATCGCGCCGGGGCGCGTGTTCCGTGTCGACTCCGATGCAACCCACTCGCCGATGTTCCATCAGGTCGAGGGCCTGTGGGTGGGCGAAAAAGTCAGCTTCGCCGATCTCAAGGGCGTCATAGCCGATTTCCTGCGCCGCTTCTTCGAGACCGACGACCTGCAGGTGCGCTTCCGCCCGTCGTTCTTCCCCTTCACCGAGCCCTCGGCCGAGATCGATGTGGCCTTCATGAGCGGTGCGCTCGAAGGACGCTGGCTGGAGATCGCCGGCTGCGGCGTCGTGCACCCGAACGTCCTGCGTTTCGGCGGCATCGACCCGGAGCGTTATACCGGCTTCGCCTTCGGCATGGGGCCGGACCGTCTCACCATGCTGCGCTATGGCGTGAATGACCTGCGTCTGTTCTTCGAAGGCGACCTGCGTTTCCTGAGCCAGTTCCGCTGAGCGGCTGCCAACACGCTGCGCCCCACCACGCAATCCGGGTAATCGAATCATGCAATTCTCAGAACAGTGGCTGCGGACCTTCGTCGATCCGCAGTTGGACAGCACCGAACTCGGCCACCTGCTGACCATGGCCGGCCTCGAAGTGGAAGAGGCCGAGGCGGCCGCGCCGGCCTTCCGCGGCGTGGTCGTCGCCCGCATCGTCGAAGCGAACAAGCATCCCGATGCAGACAAGCTCAAGCTGTGCAAGGTCGATGCAGGCACCGGCGAGCTGCTGCAGATCGTCTGCGGCGCCCCCAACGCGGCGGCCGGCATGAAGGTGCCGTGCGCGGTGGTCGGTGCCGTGCTGCCCGGCGAGTTCGTGATCAAGAAGGCCAAGCTGCGCGGCGTGGAGTCGTACGGCATGCTGTGTTCGGCGCGTGAGCTCGGTCTGTCCGAAGATCACGCCGGCCTCTATTCGCTACCGGACGACGCGCCCGTGGGCACCGACATCCGCGCCTATCTCGGCCTCGACGACACGTTGTTCACGATCAAGCTCACGCCCAATCGCGCCGACTGCCTGAGTCTGACCGGCGTCGCCCGCGAGGTGGCCGCCATCACCGGCGCACCCTTGCGTCCGGTTGGCGCGGAGGAGGTCGCGGCGACGATCGATGCGCGCCGCGAGATCGTCCTCGACGCGCCTGCCGCCTGTCCGCGCTACTGCGGACGGATCCTGCGTGGCGTCGATGCGAAGGCGCCCACGCCTGACTGGATGGTGCGCCGGCTCGCGCGCAGCGGCATCCGCTCGATCAGCGCCCTGGTTGACATCACCAACTACGTGATGCTCGAGCTCGGCCAGCCGCTGCACGCCTTCGACAACACCAGGCTGCAGGGCGCGATTCACGTGCGCATGCCGCGTCCGGGCGAGCAGGTGCGCCTGCTCAACGAGCAGACCGTCACCCCGGCGGCCGATACCCTGCTCATCGCCGACGAAGCGCGCGCGCTTGCGCTCGCGGGCATCATGGGCGGCGAGGATAGCGGGGTCACGCTGGAAACCACCGAGGTGTTCCTCGAGAGCGCCTTCTTCGCGCCTGCGGCGATCGCCGGGCGCGCGCGCAGTCATGGATTCGGCTCGGACGCCTCCCACCGCTTCGAGCGCGGCGTCGATCCCGAGCTCGCAGGCATTGCGATCGAGCGTGCCACCCGCCTCGTGCTCGACATCTGCGGCGGCGAAGCGGGTCCGGTGGTCGAAGCGCTGGCGGCCGAGGTGTTGCCGGCGCGTCGGCCCGTGCGCTTGCGCCCGGGGCGTGCGCGCCGCGTCCTCGGTATCATGCTCGACGACGAGGCAGTGCTGACGCTGCTGCAGCGCGTGCATCTGAGCGTGACGCGTGCCGGCGACGATTTCCTCGTCACGCCGCCCTCGTGGCGGTTCGACATCGAGATCGAGGAGGATCTGATCGAGGAGCTCGCACGCCTGCACGGGTACGACAACATTCCGGCGGTCGCGCCGCAGGGCAGCCTGATGATGCTGCCCAGTTCCGAGCGCAGCCGCCCGGTGTGGGCGCTGCGCCACCTGCTCGCCGCGCGCGGCTACCAGGAAGTGGTGAACTTCGCCTTCGTTGAGGAGGCGTGGGAGCGTGATTTCTGCGCCAACGAACAGCCGATTCGCCTCGCCAATCCGATCGCGAGCCAGCTCAGCGTGATGCGCTCGAGCCTGATCCCCGGTCTGGTCGGCACGCTGTCTACCAACCGCAAGCGCCAGATCGAGCGCGTACGCGTATTCGAAGTTGCGCGCACATTCGAGCGCAAGGCGGACGGCGAGCCCGTGCGCGGCTTTCATCAGGTGATGAAGCTCGCCGCGCTGGCCGCGGGTTCCGTGCTTCCCGAGCAGTGGGGTGAGCGTGGTCGGAACGTGGACTTCTACGACGTCAAGGGCGACCTCGAAGCGTTGTTCGCGCCGCGCACGCTCAGTTTCGCGCCGCTGTCGCATCCCGCGCTTCATCCCGGTCGCGCGGCGTCGGTGAAGCTCGACGGGCACATCATTGGTGTCATCGGCGAGCTGCATCCGGTCTGGGTCCAGCGTTACGACCTCGGTACGGCCCCGGTCGTGTTCGAGGTTGCGCTCGAGGCCGCGCTGGCGGCGCGCCTGCCGGGCTACTGCGAGATTTCCCGCATGCCCGCCGTGCGTCGCGACCTCGCGCTCGTGCTCGCGGCCGAGGTGCCGGTCGACCGCGTGCTCGAGGTGTTGCGCGCTGCCGCGCCGGCGGTCGTGCGCGAGATCAACCTGTTCGACGTCTATCAGGGCAAGGGCGTCGACCCCGACAAGCGCAGTCTTGCCTTCAGGGTAGTGATGCAAGATACTCAGCGCACACTCGAAGACGCCGAAGTCGATGCCGCGATCGCCGTGCTGGTCAGGCAGGCCGAGGCCGTGCTCGGAGGCCGGCTGCGTGGCGCGGGGGTCTGAGATGACGCTGACCAAGGCAGAGCTCGCTGACCTGCTCTTCGAGCAGGTCGGGCTCAACAAGCGCGAAGCCAAGGACATGGTCGAGGGCTTCTTCGAGGAGATCCGGATGGCGCTCGAGCGGGGCGACAGCGTGAAACTGTCGGGCTTCGGCAATTTCCAGCTGCGCGACAAGCCGCAGCGCCCCGGGCGCAACCCCAAGACGGGCGAGGAAATCCCGATCACCGCACGTCGCGTGGTCACTTTTCATGCCAGCCAGAAACTGAAGGCCGCGGTGGAGCAACTCAGCGATGCAAGCAAGCAGCCCTGATACCGGCGTGCAGGAACTGCCGCCGATTCCGGCGAAGCGCTATTTCACGATCGGCGAGGTCAGCGAGCTGTGTGGGGTCAAGCCCCACGTGCTGCGCTACTGGGAGCAGGAGTTCACCCAGCTCAAGCCGGTGAAGCGGGGGGGTAACCGTCGCTATTACCAGCACCACGAAGTTCTGCTCGTTCGTCGCATCCGCCAGTTGCTCTATCAGGAGGGGTTCACCATCTCCGGCGCCCGCAACCGGCTGGGCGAGTCGGCGATCCACGAGCAGGAAAGCCAGGTCGAGGTAGAGCGCTACGAGGCACTGGTTCGCGAGCTGAGGAGCGAGATTGCCTCGGTGCTCGCGGAGCTTCGCGGCTGAGGCGTTCCTGGCGCGAAACTGCTGGTAAATTTGGAATTCGCTGCTATAATGGCGGCTTGTGTCGGGGCGTAGCGCAGCCTGGTAGCGCACTTGCATGGGGTGCAAGGGGTCGCGAGTTCGAATCCCGCCGCCCCGACCAATCAAACAAACCGGCCCAGGCCGGTTTTTTGTTTTCAGGACGGCGCCCGGCAGTGCAAGGACGCTGTGCTAACATCCGGCTTCCTGGCCTTATTCTCGGCAACTCGCACGGGCTTCAGATGCGTATCCTGGTCAGCAACGACGACGGTTATTTCGCTCCCGGCATTTCGGCGCTCGCCGAGGCGCTGAGTACGCTCGGCGAGGTCACCGTGGTGGCCCCCGAGCGCGACCGCAGCGGCGCGAGCAACTCGCTTACCCTCGATCGCCCGCTGTCGCTCAAGCGCACCGCGAACGGTTTCTACCATGTGAACGGCACGCCGACGGATTGCGTGCACCTTGCCGTGACCGGGATGCTGGATCACCTCCCTGACATGGTCGTCTCGGGTGTGAACCACGGCGCCAACATGGGTGACGACACCGTTTACTCCGGGACCGTGGCGGCTGCGACCGAGGGCTTCCTGCTCGGCGTGCCATCGATCGCCGTGTCGCTGGTCAGCAAGTCCGCAACCGATTTCAGCGCAGCCGCGCGTGTGGCGCGAGACCTTGCCGAACGCTTCATGCGCAACCCCTTCCCCGGTCCTGTCCTGCTCAACGTGAACGTACCCGACGTCGCCTACGAACGTCTGCGGGGCACGCGCGTCACCCGGCTGGGCAAGCGCCACAAGGCAGAGCCGGTCGTACGCAGTCAGACGCCGCGCGGCGACACGGTGTATTGGGTCGGGGCGGCCGGAGGCGCGGCCGACGCGGGTGAGGGCACGGATTTCCATGCGGTCGCCAACGGTTGCGTGTCGGTCACGCCCTTGCAGATCGATCTCACCCATACCGGCCTGATCGCGCCGGTCTTCGACTGGTTGCAGCAGTGACCGCGCGCACCGCAGACGCGAGCCAGGCGGCGCGCGCGCGTGCGCGCATGGTCGAGCGCCTGCGCACGCAGGGGATCCGCGACGAGCGCGTGCTTGCCGCCATGCAGGCCGTGCCTCGCCACGCATTCGTCGAGGAAGGGCTCGCGTTCAGCGCTTATGACGACACGCCGCTGCCGATCGGTTTCCAGCAGACGATCTCGCAGCCCTATGTCGTTGCGCGCATGATCGAGTTGTTGCGGACGGGGCGGGAACTGGGGCGCACGCTTGAGGTGGGAGCGGGCTGTGGCTATCAGGCGGCCGTGCTGTCGCTGCTCGCGTCCGAGGTGTATGCCATCGAACGCATACGTCCGCTTCTCGATCGCGCTCGCGCCAACCTGCGCCCCTTGCGTCTGCCGAACGTACGGCTGAAACTTGCCGATGGTAGCCTGGGGCTTTCAGAGGCTGCGCCATTCGACAGCATCATCGTCGCTGCGGCGGCAATCGGCGTTCCTCCTGCACTTAAAGAACAACTGGCCCCTGGCGGTCGGCTGATCGTCCCCGTCGGGGGCGCGGAGCAACGACTCCTGCTGATCGAACGTCAGGGCAATGTTTTCCGGGAAAGCTGGTACGAGGCAGTGCGCTTCGTACCCCTGCTCGGTGGTACGGAATGAAAGACGGTATTTTTCGGATGCACACACGTTCAACTTATCTCTCCCTCGCGCTGGTAGTCCTGCTGAGCGCAGGTTGCGCCTCCAAGGTCACGGCTCCGGTGCGCGATGGCACGGGCGGGGTGACCTCGGGGGCAAGCACCGCGCCTGCTCCGGCGAGCGGCTTTCACACCGTGCGTCAAGGCGAGACGCTGCTTGGCATCGCCCGCCAGTACGGGGTCACGCTGCCGGACCTGGTTTCATGGAACGGCATCACCGATCCGAACCAGATTCAGGTCGGGCAGACCATTCGCGTCTCTCCGACGGGCGCCCCTCCGGGGGCGATCGCCGCCCCGGTGGGTGCCGCCGCGGTAAGTACGCCGGTTCCGCCCACCGGGGCTGAAGCAGGAGCCGTGCCCCTGGTCCGCGAGCCGATCGGCGGGCGGGCACCGGTCACCGAGCCGGTCCAGCCCGTGCAGCCCGCTCCCGTCGTCAGCGAGCCGCCGGCCGCGGTCGGTGGCGGGCAGTGGCAGTGGCCGGCAGCGGGGGGTGTCATCGCTGGCTTCAACGAGGCGTCCAACAAGGGCCTCGACATCGGCGGCAGCGTGGGTGACCCGGTGTATGCCGCATCGGCGGGCAAAGTCGTGTACGCTGGCAGCGGCCTGCGCGGCTATGGCAAGCTGATTGTCATCAAGCATAACCAGGAGTACAACTCGGTTTATGCCCACAACGACAAGCTGCTCGTCAAGGAAGACGATCAGGTGGCGCAGGGGCAGAAGATTGCCGAACTGGGCAGCTCCGAGGCCGACCGGCCCAAGCTCCATTTCGAGATCCGCAAGCAGGGCAAGGCCGTCGATCCGATGGGATACCTGCCGGCACGCTAAGGGGAAAGCATGGAAGAACCGGCGAATCTTGACGAACTGGAAAGTCATGAACCGGATCTTCCGCCCGAGGTCGAGGTCTTCGCGAATCATGTCCTGCCGGTCGTCGAGAACGACTTCTTCAGCGACGTCACGCAGCTCTACCTGAACGAGATCGGGGCGAACCCGCTGCTGACCGCTGAGGAGGAGTTGCAGATCGCACGCCGTGTGCGGTCGGGTGATTTCGATGCGCGGCAGACCATGATCGAGCGCAACCTGCGCTTGGTCGTGAACATCGCCAAGCACTATCTCAACCGCGGCATCCCTCTGCTCGATCTGGTCGAGGAGGGCAATCTCGGCCTGATGCATGCACTGGAGAAGTTCGATCCGGAGCGCGGCTTCCGCTTCTCGACCTACGCCACCTGGTGGATCCGCCAGAACATCGAGCGCGCGATCATGAACCAGTCGCGGACCATCCGGCTGCCCGTGCATGTCGTCAAGGAGCTCAATCAGGTGCTGCGCGCGCAGCGCCATATCGAGGCCAACGCCAACGGCGAGTCCTCGCTCGAGCAGATCGCCGACCGCCTGGGCAAGAGCATCGAGGACGTGCGCAGCATCCTCGCCCTCAGCGAGCACACCGCATCGCTCGACGCGCCGCTCGATATCGATCCCTCGCTTTCGATCGGCGAGTCACTCGCCGACGAACACCAGGTGAGTGCGGATGCGGCAATCCACTGCACCGAGGTCGAAAGCCTGGTGCGCGAATGGATCACCATGTTGAGCGACAAGCAGCGCATGGTCATCCGCCACCGCTACGGGATCGACGAGTGCGAGCTGCTCACACTCGAGGAGCTCGCCGCTCGTCTCGAGCTTACCCGCGAGCGCGTTCGCCAGATACAGCTCGAGGCGCTCGGCCAGCTGCGGCGCATCCTGAAGCGTCACGGCATCTCTCGCGACGCGCTGCTGTGAGCACGCGTGCTCGAGAGCCCAGGGTTGGGCGCGGGCGCTTGCCTCAGTCGTGTCCGGGGGGAAAGGTCCGGTAGTAGAGCTCGCGGCTTGCGTAGGCCATCACCGGAAGGGTGACGAGGAGCAGCGGCAGCAGCAGGGTGCTCGTGATGATGACCGCCGCGAGCACGAGCGCCCAGCACATCATCACGCCGAAGCGACCGAACACCGCGCGTACGCTGGCAACCACTCCCGACACGAGCTGGGCGCGGCCGTCGTAGATCAGGGGTATCGAGAATGCCGACACTGCGAACAGGATGAAGGCGAGCACGCCTCCCATGATCGCGCTGTATCCCGCGTAGTTCACCACCACGCCCTCGATGCGCAGCAGGCGCAGGAATCCGAACGGCTCGCGGCCCACCATGAAGCCATAGAGAATGCCGGCGTCGGTAATCCAGATCAGGAACAGAAGGCCGCAGACGAAGGAAATCACCCAGCCTCCGCGCGGCATGCGCCGGAACCCGTCCCAGATGTCGCCGAAGGCGGGGTGGCGCCCGTTCCGCAACTTGTCCGAAACCGAAAAGAAGCCCGCAAGCAGGATCGGGCCGACCAGCATGAAGCCGCCTGCAAGGGACAGGCTCATCGGTGCGATCTGACCGAATTCGAGCACCAGGTACATGAACAGGCCCATGCTCACGAAGAGCGCGGCGAAAGCGGCGCTCAGCCAGGGAATGGTGCGGAACTGCGCGACACCGAAGCGGACCGCGGCGCTGATGTCTGCGAGCGCCAGGGGCGCGGGCCTGAGGGTGGCGGAGGGATCGAGCGCGGCGGGTCGTTCGGTCATGGGGGCCTCATTGGCGAGAAGCGCGCATCTCGTCGACCAGCTGGCCAAGGCGTAGCGCTTCGGCGAGCTCGAAAACCGACATGGCATAGAAGCTGCTGCGATTGTAGCGGGTGATCACGTAGAAGTTGCGGTAGCCCAGCCAGAATTCGGTGTCGGCGCCTGGTGTCTCGAGATCGACCACCGTCGCAGTCTCGGCTGCGGTGCGCCCGTCGAGGGTGGTGACACCCTTGCGCTCGAGCACGCCGGGGTCGAGGCTCGGCTCGATGCCGGCCGCGACCAGGGCGGCGGCGTCCGTACCGGGGGCGAGTCGCGCGCGTTCGGCGACCGGCGCATTCGTCTGCCAGCCGTGGGTACGCAGATAGTTCGCCACGCTGCCGATGGCGTCGATCGCGTCGGAGTCGAAGTCGATGCGGCCGTCGCCGTCGAAATCCACGGCGTATGCCCGCACGCTGCTCGGCAGGAACTGCGGGTAGCCGAGTGCGCCTGCAAAGGAGCCGCTGTAGCTCGCCGGATCCCGGCCTTGTTCGCGGGCGAGCAGGAACAGGGCCTCCAGTTCGCGTCGGAACAGCTCCGCGCGCGGCGGATAATCGAAGGCGAGCGTCGCCAGCGCAGACAGCGTTTCGAAATTTCCGGTGTTGCGCCCGTAAAGGGTCTCGACCCCGATGATGGCGACGATGATCTCGGGTGGCACGCCGAACCGCGCCGATGCACGCGCGAGTTCGTCCGCGTAGGCACGCCAGAACGCTCGCCCGGCATCGATCCGTGTGCGATCGAGGAAGCGTGCGCGATAGTTCTGCCACGAGCGGGCCCCCTTGCGGGTCGGAGGGGTGATCAGGCGGATGACCGTCGGGTCGTGACGCGCCTGCGCGAGCGCGCGGTCGAGTTCGGCCGGCTCGAAGCCGTGGCGGGCGGCGACCTCGGCGACGAAACTGCGCGCGTCCTCGCGCTCGGCGTAGGACGCGCTGCCAACGGTGGGCAGGCCGAGGAGCAACGCTGCGGCTGCCAGCAGCGCGGTGCCTCGACGCAGGCGGAGCGGGGCGGTGGATCGGCGGGGGGCAACTGCGGTGCTCGGGGTCATGTGAGGCGGATCTCGTTAAGCAGTTTCTTCAGTTCGCGCACGCCATCGTCCCGAGCCGTGGGGCCGTAGCGCAGCCGGGCGTATGTGGCACATGCGGCACGCAGTCCCTCAGCCTGCTCTGGCAGTGCTGCGGCGAGGCGTTCGCCGTAGGCGAGCGGGCCCTCCCAAGGATCGCGCCCGAGACCTGAGCGCGCCATGCGGGAGCAGAACCGCTCCCAGGTGCGCTGCAACGGATCGCGGCTTCGAGTCCTGCCCATCGCCCAGACGTAAAGGCCTGCAAGTACAAGCGCGGATAGACCGGCGAGGGCGCCGACCATCGTCATCACGTCGCTTCGTTCGAGCCCGAGCCGGGAGAGGAGTTCGCGTTGACGTTCGGGATTGTAGCCAAGAACCTGCTGGTTCCAGGCATTGGATGCCGCTTCCCAGCGGTGGCGAAGGTCGCGCAACCAGGCGAGATCGGCCTGCAGCATGAAGGGCAGTTCGCTGCCGTCGGCGAGCGCTGCCGCCAGGCCGTCGTCGATGCGCTCGGGTGCGGCGAGCGCGGTCGGGTCGACTCGCACCCAGCCGCGGCCGGCGAGCCAGACCTCTGCCCAGGCATGAGCGTCGGACTGGCGCACCACGACGTAGCCATCGATCGGGTTGACCTCGCCGCCCTGGTAACCGGTGACGATCCGCGTCGGTACCCCCGCCGCCCGCATGATGACCGCAAAGGCGGAGGCAAAGTGCTCGCAGAAGCCGCGGCGGGTGTCGAACAGGAATTCGTCGGCGCTGTGCCTGCCGAGCAAGGGGGGGCGCAGGGTGTATTGGAGCCGGCCGGCGCGAAGATGGGCGATCACGCGCTCGAGGACCTCCGCGTGCGATGAGGCGCCCTCGGCCAGACGCGCGGCGAGTGCGCGGCTGCGCGGATTGCTCCCCGGTGGCAGACGGGTGGCGGCGGCGATCACGGCGGCTGGTTCGTCGATGCCGATCCGAGCCTGCGGGTAGGCATTGAGCTGAAAGCGGCTGCGCGCCTGGACCGGCCGGGTGCTCAGGGCGTGGTGATCGCTCGCGAAGCGTATGTCGGGGCCGGCCTCGCCGGGGTAGTCGAGCGCGAGCAGCCAGCGCCGGTTGTGCGCCTCGAGCGTGAGCGCGTAATCCAGGCGCGGACCGTCGGGACGATAGGACGGTGCCGGCGCCTCCGTGAATGGCGCGGCCGTCCAGCTGCGGCCGTCGAACTCGGTGAGCACCGGACCCCGCCAGTAACGCAGGGCCGGCGGCGGGGGCGTACCCGCGAAGGCGGCCCGGAAGGCGATCGCGGTGGAGTTGCCGAGGTCGCTGATCGAGCCCGGGCTCATCGTGTCCGAGAGGCCGGTGCGGGCGCTGAAGGCGTCGGCGGGCAGCCCCCAGAGCGGGCCCTGGATGCGCGGAAAGAGCAGGAAGAAGACGAGCATGAAGGGCAGCCCGTGCGCGAGCAGCACGGCGGCAGTGCGCAGTTGGGCACGCACGCTCCCGGCAGGGTCCGCAAGCGCGGCGAGGGCGCCGAGCGCGGCCAGCGTGCCGAGCAGCGCAAGTCCGGCGATCGCCATCGACTGGTCCTCGAGAAACAGCGCCATCTGCAGGAACAGGCAAAGAAGCACGCCGGCGCGCACATCCCGTGCGGCCCGTGCTTCGAGCAGCTTGAGACCGAGCAGCAAGGCGAGCAGGGCGACCCCGGGGTCCTTGCCGAAGAAGTGGCCGAATTCGACCCGTACGCCGATCCCGGCAGCGACCGATAGCGCCAGCAGGAGCAGGTGTGGCGGTGAACGGCCGCCTTGCCAGAGCAGGACGCCCCGCCATGTCAGCAGCAACGCACAGAGTGCGTAGATCCAGACCGGTAGCCACAGGCCGTGAGGGGCGAGCGTGATCGCGGCGGTGGCGAGCAGCCAGGTGGCCTGGCTGCGCTGGAGCGCGGCCGGTGGGGCCTTGATGCCCAGCGGCGGTGCGGACGGCGCTCGACGCGGTTTGGCGATGAGCTCGCCAAGACTTCGCACACTCATTGCTCGCCCTCGTGCGCGTCCTCAGGCTCGCCGCGCAGGCCGAAGAGCGCCAGCGCCCGCAGGCAGCGGTCGCGATGCTTCGCGCCATGGTCGGGGCCGAGGATGCCGCCAGGCAGCTTCAGGGCATAGCGACGCCCGGCCTGCTCCGCGCGCAAGATCCAGGCGGTCAGGCGTGACAGGCGTCGTTCGTCGTCGAGCTCCGGCGGCAACGCCGACCAGTCGAGCAGCACGTCTCCGCCTTGCGCCGCCACATATTGCTTGGTCAGCAAGGGACCGCCGCGGGCGAGCGCCTTCCAGGCGATGTGGCGGGGTGAGTCCGCACGGCGATGGGCGCGCAGACCGGCGAAGTCGTCATCTCCCGTGCGCGACTGCGGACCTGCCCGGCCCTCGCCTGCGCCGTGCTCGGGCAGGGGTGGGGGGGTGGTCTCGGGGGCAGGGTAGACGATGCACGTTGCGTCCGGAACGAGCACGCTCCAGGCGCGTATCAGGCCGAGCGGCCAGTCGGTCTCGATCACGGTCCGTCCGATCGGAAGGGGGCCCCGGACGCGGCTCGGACAGGCCAGCAGTACCTCTGCCTCCTCCGCAGGCGCGAGGGCGAACGGGCTGACCTCGCCGCGGGCGCGGAGCCTCAGCGCGGGTCGTCGCGTCGGGCGCGGATTGTTCACCAGCAGCCTGAAGCCGACCGCGTCACCCGCGAACGCCGGTGCGCAACGCCCGGCGCGTATCGCCAGGCCGAGCAGGTTGCGGAACGCGTGCACGATGCTGGCCGTGGCAACGCCGCCGAGCAGGAACACGAGGCCATAGCCCAGGCTGAGGTTGTAGTTGATCGAGGCCAGCAGCATCACCAGGAGGGCAAGCGCGAAGCTCAGCCCCGCTGCCGTCGGCAGCACGTAGATGCGTCGCTGTCCGAGCCGAATCGGCCCGGTTTCGGGCGCCCCGATGCGAAAGAGCCAGCGGTCGGCGGCGCGGCGCCAGGCTGCGGCGCCGGGTGGGGGCTTCGACATCAGCGCAGGGCAACCGCCTGCATCAGACGGGCGAGCGTGGCCGGCGGCACAGGCCTGCCGTCGCCGGCCAGATGGAGGCGATGCGCAGCGACGTGCGGGAAGAGCGCCTGGACGTCTTCGGGCAGGACGTGGTCGCGGCCTTCGATGAGCGCCCACGCGCGCGACACGGCGATCAGCCCGAGGCCGGCGCGCGGACTCAGGCCATTGACGAGCTCGGGGCTGTTGCGGGTGGCACCGAGCAGGGCCTGGACGTAATCGATCAGCGCCGCGGACACGTGCACGCTGTGCGCGGCCTGTTGCAGTTCGAGCAGCGCGGCCGGCGTGATCACCGCGCACTGGCGTTCGAGGAGCGTGCGCCGGTCCTCTCCCATCAGCAGCGCGCGCTCGGCGGCGCGGTCCGGGTAGCCGAGCTGGATGCGCAGCAGGAAGCGGTCGAGCTGGCTTTCGGGGAGCGGAAAGGTGCCGATCTGGTGCGCCGGATTCTGTGTCGCGATCACGAAGAAGGGCTCTGGCAGCGTGAAGGTCTCGCCGTCGGCCGTGACCTGGCGCTCTTCCATGGCCTCGAGCAGGGCGCTCTGTGTCTTCGGGGTGGCGCGGTTGATCTCGTCGGCGAGGATGAGTTGCGCGAACACGGGGCCGGGATGAAAGCGGAATGCGCCGGTGGCGCGATCGAATACCGAAACGCCCAGGATGTCCGCCGGCAGCAGGTCGCTCGTGAACTGGATGCGCTGGAACTGCAGCCCCATCAGGCGGGACAGCACGTGAGCGAGCGTGGTCTTGCCCACTCCGGGTACATCCTCGATCAGCAGATGCCCGCGCGCGACCAGGCATGCGAGGGCGAGACGGAGCTCGCGTTCCTTGCCGAGGATGATGCCGCCGGCCGCTTCCAGCAGGCGATTTGCATGATGCAGGGGCATTGCGGGCGTACTGTGAAATTGGCCGTGAAGCGGTGATAATAGACGACAAAGGCAGCCGGTCCGGATGACCTGCATCACGATGACCGGCGAGACAAGTGTCTGGCGCAGCGGCCGCTGGTGGCCGCGCCGGGCGTTCGCGATGGGAGAGGAGGAGTATGACCACCACGGCATTCATCACGCACCGTGATTGCTGGCTGCACGACATGGGGTCCATGCACCCCGAGTGCCCCGACCGGCTGTCCGCGATCAACGATCGGCTGATCGCCGCGGGCCTGGACATGTACATCTCCTTCTACGACGCGCCCGTCGCCGAACGCGAGCAGATCATCCGTGTGCATCCGGCCGAGTATCTCGAGAGCCTGCTCAGCAATGTGCCCGAGCACGGCATACGCCACCTCGATCCCGACACGGCGATGAGCCCGGGCACGATGAAGGCCGCCTTGCGATCGGCAGGCGCCGGGGTGTTCGCCACCGATCTGGTCATCAAGGGCGAGATCGAAAACGCCTTCTGCGCCGTCCGCCCGCCCGGTCACCATGCCGAGCGCGCAAAGGCGATGGGGTTCTGCTTCATGAACAACGTCGCCATCGCTGCTCGCCACGCGCTCGAGGTCCATGGACTGGAGCGGGTGGCGGTCGTCGACTTCGACGTCCACCACGGCAATGGCACGGAGGACATCTTCCGCGACGACCCGCGGGTAATGATGGCGGGCATCTTCCAGCACCCGTTCTACCCCTACTCGGGCACCGAGAACCCGCCCGCGCACATGTGCAACGTGCCGCTGCCCGCGGGCACGCGCGGTGATGCCTTCCGTCAGGTCTTCGGCGACATCGTGGTGCCGGCGTTGCGCAGCCACAATCCGCAGATGATCTTCATCTCGGCCGGCTTCGACGCCCACTACGAGGACGACATGGGCTCGCTCGGGTTGCTCGAGGCCGACTACATGTGGGCGACCAAGCAGATCAAGGACGTGGCCGAGGATTGCGGACACAAGCGCATCGTCTCCATCCTCGAGGGGGGCTATTCGCTGTCATCGCTGGCGCGCTCGGTCGTCGCGCACATCAAGACGCTGGCTGATCTCTGAACGTACATTCCCGGTCCCCCCGCACGCAGGGCCACGCGCGCACGAACCAATGTGCGGGAGTGGCCCTGTTTGCGCGATCGGTTAGAATCCAAGCTTTCATTCACTGCCCGACGCCATGATTACCGGATCGCTTGTCGCCATCGTCACGCCCATGCATGACGACGGCAGCCTGGATTTCCCCCGCCTGCGCAGTCTCGTCGACTGGCACATCGCCGAAGGGACGGACGGCATCGTCGTCGTCGGCACCACCGGCGAGTCGCCCACCGTAGACGTGGACGAACATTGCGAACTCATCCGCGCCACCGTCGAGCACGTGGGCGGGCGCGTCCCGGTCATTGCCGGCACGGGGGCGAACAGCACCGCCGAGGCTGTCGAGCTTGCCCGCTTTGCCCACCAGGCGGGTGCCACCGCGCACCTGTCGGTCGTGCCCTACTACAACAAGCCGACCCAGGAAGGCCTGTACCGGCACTTCCGCACCATCGCGGAGGCGGTCGAGCTGCCGCTCATCCTCTACAACGTGCCGGGCCGCACCGTGGCCGACCTTGCCAATGACACCACGCTGCGCCTTGCCGAGCTGCCGAATGTCGTCGGCCTGAAGGACGCGACCGGCAACATCGATCGCGCATGCGACCTGATCGAGCGTGCGCCCGCCGACTTCGCCCTCTACAGCGGCGATGACATGACATCGGCCGCCTTCCTGATGCTCGGCGGGCACGGCGTCATCTCCGTCACCGCCAACGTCGCCCCGCGCGCCATGCACGCGCTGTGTGCCGCAGCGGCAGCGGGCGACATGCGCACCCTGCGCGAAACCAATGCCGCGCTGACGGGTCTGCACCGCGACCTGTTCTGCGAGGCCAATCCGATCCCGGTAAAGTGGGCCGTGGCCCGCATGGGGCTCATCGGCGACGGTCTGCGCCTGCCGTTGACGCAGTTGTCGGAAGCCCACCACGAGCGCGTGCTCAAGGCAATGCGCAAGGCCGGCATCAAGGTCTGACCCGAATCTCTCTGTCCAGGAATTCCATGAACCGTTCCACGCGCACCTCACTGTCCCTGCTCGCATGCTCGATCGCGCTCGGCGGTTGTTCGGGATCGTTGCTCGAGTCCAAGCGCATCGACTACAAGAGCGCCCGTCAGATCGAGCGCCCGCTCGAGATCCCTCCAGATCTGACCGCGCCGCAGCGCGACGACCGCTTCGCCGTGCCCGACGTGGCCCCGCGCGGCGTCGCCACCTATTCCGCCTACTCCGCAGACCGCGCAGGGCAGCCTGCGGTGGCCTCGGGTACGCCCGAGGTCCTCAACGCGTCCGACAACATGCGCATCGAGCGTGCGGGCAGCCAGCGCTGGCTGGTGGTGAGCGGCACGCCGGAACAGCTCTGGCCGCAGATCAAGGATTTTTGGCTCGAGCTCGGCTTCATCCTCAACATCGACAGCCCCGAGATCGGCGTCATGGAGACGGACTGGGCGGAAGATCGCGCCAAGATTCCCCAGGACTTCATCCGCTCGAGCATCGGCAAGGTGTTCGACGGCCTGTTCTCCACACCCGAGCGCGACAAGTTCCGTACCCGACTCGAGCAGGGCAAGGACCCCGGCACGGTGGAGGTGTACATCAGCCATCGCGGCATGATGGAGATCTACCCCACCGAAGCGAAGGATTCGACCATCTGGCAGCCGCGCCCGGCCGACCCCGAACTCGAAGCCGAGATGCTGCGCCGCCTGATGGTCAGCCTCGGTGCAGAGGAGGCACGCGCCGAGGCAGCGATCGCGACGCAGCAGGCGCCCGAGCGTGCCCAGATCAGTTCCGCGGCCGACGGGCGTGTGATGCTGGTCATGGAAGAGCCCTTCGATCGCGCCTGGCGTCGAGTCGGCCTTGCCCTCGACCGCATCGGTTTCACCGTCGAGGATCGTGATCGCGCCCAGGGGCTGTACTTCGTGCGTTATGTGGATCCCGACGCCGACAACCGCAGCCCGGAGAAGGGTTTCCTGTCGCGTCTCGCCTTCTGGCGCAGTGATGACAAGCCTGCCGCGGGTGGCAGCGAGTACCGTTTGCGCGTCGAAGGCCAGGGCGATGGCTCGCGCGTTAGCGTGCTCAGCCGCGAAGGTGGCCAGGACAACTCGGAAACGGCGCGCCGCATGCTGGGCCTGCTCCACGAGCAGCTGCGCTGAGCGCGGCACCCCAAGAAAAAAGCCGGCTTGCTGCCGGCTTTTTTCGTCTGTGCCTTGGCGGTGGGCCTTACTTCTGCGCCGACTCCTTTGCCGCGCTGACGGCGGCTTCGGCAGCGGCCTTGGCGTCGGCGGCGGCCTTCGCCGCTTCGTCGGTCGCTTCGGCGGCGCCTTCCTTCACGGCCTCGACTGCGGCTGTGCCTTGCTCCTTGGCGGACTCGAGGGCGGATTCGGCCTTCTCGGTGGCGGCGGCAGCGGCTTCCTTGGTCGCCTCGACAGCTGCGGCAGCCTCCTGCTTGACGGCCTCGGCGCCGGCAGTGGCGGCGTCACCGGCAGCCTTCGCGCTTTCCTTGGCGGCCTCGACGGCCTGCGCGGCAGATTCCTTCATCTGTTCCTGAGCAGTCGGCGCCGGTTGCACGGCGACCGGTTCTTCCTTCTTGCCGCAGGCGGAAACGGCGAGGGCGACGAGGGCAGCAACGAGGACGGAGTGCTTCATGGTGTCATTTCCTTATGGGGTTCGGGGGTCTTCGCCACGACCTCGCGCATTTGCGTTGCGCGGTATCGGTTCCCGCTCGGGCCAGCGAAGATGCGCGAATTCTAGCATGGCGCGTCATGCCAGCAGGCTTTGATTGTGCGTTGCAAAATGTCATTCACGCGTAAAAAATCATTTCGAAACAATCTGATAAACAGAAGTTTTGAACTCTTCTGCGCTTGCGACCGGGTCGCCTGCGCATTGTGCGTTCGATCCGATGCCCGGGCCTCACGATGACCCGCCGAGGTCGTGATCGTGGTCGCGAACGCCGCCGGTCTGCCGGGCGCGCGCGGTAGAATCGCGCTCCCCGAATCCGTGCGAGCCACCATGCCGATCGCCATCATCGAATCCCTGGACCACGAAGGCCGCGGTGTAACGCGACAGGACGGCAAGGCCGTGTTCGTCGACGGTGCGCTGCCGGGCGAACGCGTCGAGTACGTGGTCCGGCGCGCGCGCCCGACCTACGAGCAGGCCGACACCGTGCGCATCCTCAGGGCGAGCGCGCAACGCGTGTCTCCGCGTTGCAAGCACTACGGCACCTGTGGTGGCTGCTCGATGCAGCACCTCGACGCGGTGGCGCAGGCCGCTGCCAAGCAGCGCATCCTCGAGGATGCACTCTGGCACATCGGGAAGATCCGTCCCGAGATCGTCTTCCCCGCGATCCAGGGGCCGGCCTGGGGCTACCGCTACCGGGCCCGGCTCGGGGTGCGCGTGGTGCCGAGCAAGGGCGGGGTGCGGGTGGGCTTTCACGAGCGGCGCTCGAGCTACATCGTGGACATGCGCGAGTGCCCGGTGCTCCCGCCGCGCATTTCGGCGCTGCTGCCGCGCCTGCGGGAGATGATCGCCGACCTGTCGATCGCCGACCGCCTGCCCCAGGTGGAGATCGCGATCGGCGACGCGGTGACGGTGTTCGTGTTCCGCAACCTGCTGCCTTTCAGCCGGGCCGACGTGAAGCGGATCGCGGCCTTCGCCGATGCCGAGGGCATCCAGGCCTGGCAGCAACCGCAGGGCCCGGACTCCGCGGTCCCGCTGCATCCGCTCGAGGCGCCGGAGCTCGCCTACACGCTGCCCGAGTTCGACGTGCGCATGGACTTCCGCCCGACCGACTTCACGCAGGTCAACGTGCATGTGAACCGGCTGCTGATCCGGCGCTCGATGCAACTGCTCGATCCGCGTCCGGGCGAGCGGATCGCCGACCTGTTCTGCGGACTCGGCAACTTCAGCCTGCCGATCGCACGTCGGGGTGCGCGCCTGATCGGGATCGAGGGGAGCGACGCACTGGTCGCCCGCGCCCTCGACAACGCCCGCCGCAACCGCCTGGACGGGCTCACCGAATTTCATGCCGCCAACCTCTTCGAGGCCACCGAGGATAGCCTCGCGGCGCTCGGGCCGCTGGACAAGCTGCTGATCGATCCACCGCGTGAAGGCGCGATCGCGGTGGTCAAGGCGATCGGCCCGCAGCAGCAGCCGGCCCGCATCGTCTATGTGTCCTGCAACCCCGCAACGCTGGCGCGCGATGCTGCCGTGCTGGTCAGGGAGAAGGGCTATGTGCTCAAGGGCGCCGGTATCGCCAACATGTTTCCGCAGACCTCGCATGTCGAGTCGATCGCCGTGTTCGAGCGTGCGGCGCGTGAGTGATATACTGCGCGCCCTTGCGGAGGCGTGGCAGAGCGGTTGAATGCAACGGTCTTGAAAACCGTCAGGGGTTTACGCCCCTCGTGAGTTCGAATCTCACCGCCTCCGCCAAGGCTCCGCGCAGGCGGCCGGTTCGACGCCTGATTCCGCAGTGCCAGGGCGCGATCCATGTCCCGACTCGTTCTGCTCAACAAACCCTATGGCGTGCTCTGCCAGTTCAGCGACGAGGCGGGCCGGCCCACCCTAAAGGACCACGTGCCGGTCCCTGGCGTGTACGCCGCTGGCCGGCTCGACACCGACAGCGAGGGCCTGCTGCTGCTCACCGATGACGGCGCGCTGCAGCACCGCATCGCCGATCCCCGCCACAAGCTGCCCAAGACCTACCTGGTGCAGGTCGAGGGCGAGCCGGATGAGGCGGCGCTGGAGCGCCTGCGCGCGGGGCTGGACCTCGGCGACTTCCGCACCCGGCCGTGCGCGGCCCGCGCGGTGGCCGAGCCCGACTGGCTGTGGCCGCGCGACCCGCCGGTGCGATTCCGCAAGACCGTGCCGACCGCGTGGCTCGAGATCGTGCTGCGCGAGGGCAAGAACCGGCAGGTGCGGCGCATGACCGCCAAGGTCGGCCTGCCGACCTTGCGCCTGATCCGGGTGGCGATCGGTCCGTGGCGGCTCGACGGGCTCGCCCCCGGGCAGTGGCGCGAGGTCGCCGTCGACACGCTGCCGCCAGCCAGGGCGGCGGAGCCTCGCCAGCGCGCGGGGGGCGCAGCTAAGATGCCGCCCGTTTCGACGACAAGAAAACGCCCCGGACGCACGCCATGATTCCTCGCTCGACCTTCACCCGCCGCCTGGTGGCCGGCGCCGCGCTGCTGCTCGCGGGCGCCCCGGCGTTCGCGCAGACTGCGCTGCCGCTCGCCGAGCTGGGCGCCGGCATGTACCGCATCGAGGCCGAGGTGGCGCACACCTTCGAGACGCGCCAGACCGGGCTGATGAATCGCACCACGATGCCGCTCCATCGCGGCATGGTGTTCGTGTTCCCCGAGGCGCGTGCGCACTGCATGTGGATGAAGAACACCCTGTTGCCGCTGTCGGTGGCGTTTGTCGACGAGCGCGGCAGGGTGATCAACATCGAGGACATGCAGCCGCAGACTGCCGACAACCACTGCGCGGCAGGGCCGGCGCGCTTTGCGCTCGAGATGAACCTGGGCTGGTTCGCCGAGCGTGGCATCAAGGCGGGCGACACCCTGCGCGGTTTCGACCGCCTGCCCGCGCCGCGCTGAGCTGAGCGGCGGCCAAGGCACGAACAGGGCCGCTTTAGTCGCTTTTTTCCGCCGCTGGCGCTTGGCGGGGGCGGCCGATAATCCCCACACGTCGTCTGGCGTCCGGGCTTGTCCGGGCGTTCGTGCACGCGAACGGAGCCGGCCGTGGCCGAAGAAAGCGATCTCGAGAAGACAGAAGACCCATCACCGCGAAGGCTCGAGCAGGCGCGTGAGGAAGGCCAGGTCCCGCAGTCGCGGGAGCTGTCGACCTTCCTCGTCACCGTCACCGGTGCCGCCACCCTGCTGCTGATGGGCAACTGGATGGCCGGGCGGGTGATGGGCATCGTGCGCGACGGCTTCGCGTTCGAGCGCAGCGCCGCCTTCGACCCGGCCCTGATGCTCGACGTGCTCAACCGCATGCTCAGTGGTGCGCTGCTGACGCTGGCGCCGCTGTTCTTCGCGCTGCTGGTGGCGGCGGTGGCGGCGCCGATCCTGCTCGGCGGTCTGGTGTTCGCGCCAAAGGTGCTCGGCTTCAACTTCGGCCGCATGAATCCGATCCAGGGCATCGGCCGCATGTTCTCGGTGCATGGGCTGGCCGAGATGATCAAGGCCATCCTCAAGTCGGTGCTGGTGGGCGGCGTGGCGGCGCTGGTGCTGTGGCTCAACATCGACCATCTGTTCGATCTCATGGTCGAGCCGCTCGAGATCGGCATGGCCGACTTCTCGGACACCGTGGCCTTCGCGTCGCTGATGATCGTGCTCAGCCTGGGCCTGCTGGCGATCATCGACGTGCCCTTCCAGCTCTGGCAGTACCACAAGAAGCTGCGCATGACCAAAGAAGAGGTCAAGCGCGAGAGCAAGGAGCAGGAGGGCGACCCGATGGTCAAGGGCCGCATCCGCGCGCTGCAGCGCGAGATGGCGCGCCGGCGCATGATGACCGAGGTGCCCAAGGCCGACGTGGTGGTGACCAACCCGACTCACTTCTCGGTCGCGCTCAGATACGACGCCGCGAAGATGGGCGCGCCGGTGGTGATCGCCAAGGGGCGCGGCGAGCTGGCGCTGAAGATCCGCGAACTCGCCAAGGAGCACGGCGTGCCGCTGCTCGAGGCGCCGCCGCTGGCGCGCGCGCTCTACAAGCACTGCGAACTCGAACAATCCATCCCCGCCGCCCTGTACACCGCGGTGGCCGAGGTGATGGCCTACGTATACCAGCTCGACACCTGGATGAAGCAGGGCGGCTTGCCGCCGGTGGCGCCGACCGCGCTGCCGGTGCCCGCCGGCATGGACCCGGGCGCCCCCGAGGAATGAAGCCTGAATCATGGCCACCAACGACACCCTGAACCTGCGCCAGCTGCTCACGCCGGCGAACCTGCGCCAGCTTGGGGCGCCGCTGCTGATCATCATCATCCTGTCGATGATGGTGCTGCCGCTGCCGGTGTTCCTGCTCGACGTGTTCTTCACCTTCAACATCGCCATCTCGGTGATGGTGATGCTGGTGGCGATGTACTCGACGCGGCCGCTCGACTTCTCGGTCTTCCCCACCGTGCTGCTGGTGAGCACGCTGCTGCGCCTGTCGCTCAACGTAGCCTCCACCCGGATCGTGCTGCTCGAGGGCCACGCCGGCCCGGACGCGGCGGGCAAGGTCATCGAGGCCTTCGGCAACTTCCTCGTCGGCGGCAACACGGCGGTTGGTCTGGTGGTGTTCGTGATCCTTACCGTGATCAACTTTGTCGTCATCACCAAGGGCGCGGGTCGCATTGCCGAGGTGAGCGCGCGCTTCACCCTGGACGCGATGCCCGGCAAGCAGATGGCGATCGACGCCGACCTCAACGCCGGCCTCATCGACGAGAAGGAGGCCAAGCGGCGGCGCAAGGAGATCGCGCAGGAATCGGACTTCTACGGCGCCATGGACGGTGCGTCCAAGTTCGTACGCGGCGACGCCATCGCCGGCATCATCATCCTGATGATCAACATCATCGGCGGGCTTTTCGTTGGTGTGATGCAGCACGACATGGCGGTTGGCGACGCGGCGCACACCTACACCCTGCTCACCATCGGTGACGGCCTGGTCGCGCAGATTCCCTCGCTGATCATTTCGGTGGCGGCGGGCCTGGTGGTGTCGCGGGTCGGCGACGAGGGCGACGTGGGCGGACTGGTGATGAACCAGGTGTTCTCCAACCCGCAGGTGCTCTTGCTGACCGGTGGGATCATCGGCGTGCTCGGCCTCATTCCCGGCATGCCCAACCTGGTGTTCCTGCTTCTGGCGGGCACGCTCGGCGCCATGGCCTGGGTGCGGCGCAAGCGCATCGCCGAGGAGGCGGCTGCCGCCGCCGCTCCGGAAGCGGCGGCGCAGGTCGCGATGCCCGCGTCCGAGAGTCAGGAGGCGAGCTGGAACGACGTGTCGCAGGTCGACGTGCTCGGCCTCGAGGTGGGCTACCGCCTGATCCCGATGGTCGACAAGGGGCAGGACGGCGAACTGCTCAAGCGCATCCGCGGGCTGCGCAAGAAGTTCGCCCAGGAGGTCGGCTTCCTGTCCGCGCCGGTGCATATCCGCGACAACCTCGAGCTCAAGCCCAACGCGTACCGCATTGCCCTCAAGGGCGTCGAGATCGGCAACGGCGAGGCCTATCCGGGGCAGTTCCTCGCCATCAATCCGGGGCGCGTGTCCGGGCCGCTCGCCGGGCGCGAGACCACCGATCCCGCCTTCGGCCTGCCTGCGGTGTGGATCGACGCCTCGATGCGCGAGCAGGCGCATGCGCTCGGCTACACCGTGGTCGATGCGAGCACGGTGGTGGCAACCCACCTCAACCACGTCATCCTCAACCATGCCGCCGAGCTGCTCGGACGCCAGGAGACCCAGGCGCTGCTCGATCATGTGGGCAAGGAATCGCCCAAGCTGGTCGAGGACCTTGTGCCGAAGATGCTGCCGATCAGCGTGGTGCAGCGCGTGCTGCAGAGCCTGCTCGAAGAGGGCGTCAACATCCGCGACATGCGCAGCATCATCGAGGTGCTCGCCGAGCACGCGCCGCGCACGCAGGATCCCGTTCAGCTCACCACCCGGGTGCGCGAGGCGCTCGGCCGCGCGATCATGCAGAGCCTGTTCCCGGGCAACGCTGAGGTGCAGGTCATGGCGCTGGAGCCGGGGCTCGAGCGCATCCTCATCCAGGCCATGGCCGCGGGGGGCGAGGGCGGGGCGATCGAGCCCGGCCTCGCCGACACCCTGCTGCGCCAGACCGCGCAGATCGCCCAGCGCCAGGAGGACATCGGGTTGCCGCCGGTGCTGCTGGTGCCGGCGCAGCTGCGCATGCTGCTGTCGCGCTTCCTGCGCCGGGCCGTGCCATCGCTCAAGGTCATCTCCAACAACGAGGTACCGGAGAGCCGCACCATCCGCGTCACCGCCATGGTGGGCGCGCAGGGCTGACCCGCGCGCCCAGGACGCGGGTGCGGCGCAGCGTGGGTGGCTGCTTGCCCGCGGACGGATCGCAGGCCCAGACGCGCTCCGCGTGAACGCGAATAGACGGGGGAAAGCCGCTTTATTCCGTCCAAGGGCCTTGACCCCGGGTGGCGATAATCCTCATCAAGCAGTGGTCGACCGCGACCGCCGGGAGAATCGCCATGAACGTCAAACGCTACTTTGCCCCCACCGCCCGCGAGGCGCTTCGTGCCCTGAAGGAAGCCCTCGGTCCGGACGCGATCGTGCTCTCCAACCGTGCCGTCGAGGGGGGCGTCGAGATCCTGGCGCTGCCGGGCGAGGCGGTCGGTGCGCTGCAGGCGGCCAACCGGGCTGCGGTGGCGGCGCGTTCCGGCGCAGCCCCCCAGCCCGCGGTGGCTCCGACCACAGCCGCCGCGCCTGCATCGGCGGTGGAGGAGGCGGACTTTCAGGTGAGCCTGTCCGCATTGGCCGCCAGCGCCGCGCGCAACGCGACGCGCACGCCTGCCGCCAGCCGCGCCGAGCCCGAGCCGGTGGTGCGCGCTTTCAATCCGCCGCGCATCGAGACCGCCGACTACGCCCTGCGCAGCCGCGACGGTGTCATGCGCACGACGGTGCGCGGGCGCGCGGATCAGGCCGAGGGGCTCGCTGCATTCGTCGGGCGCGCGGCGCCCCAGCCCACGGCGAGCGACGAGTTCGGCAGCGCACGCGTGCGCGAACTGCAAGAGACCAACGCCCGCCTGATGGCCGAGCTGACCGGCATCCGCGGCATGATCGAGCGCCAGCTCGCCGGTTTCGCCTGGGGCGAGACGCGCCGTCAGGCTCCCGCGCGCGCCACCGTGCTGGGCGAGTTGCTCGAGGCCGGTTTCTCCGCCGCCGTCGCGCGCAAGCTTGCCGAGGCGGTGGCGGAGGACGCCGGCCGCACCGAGGCGCGCGAGGCCGTGGGTGCGGCGCTCGACCGCCTGATGCGGACCTGCGCCTCGGACGAGGATCTGCTCGATCGCGGCGGCGTGTTCGCGCTCGTCGGGCCCACCGGCGTCGGCAAGACCACGACCACCGCCAAGCTTGCCGCGCGTTGCGTGGTGCGCCATGGCGCCGGCAAGCTCGCGCTCATCACCACCGACGGCTATCGCATCGGCGCCCAGGAGCAACTGCGCATCTACGGCCGTATCCTCGGCGTGCCGGTGTTCTCGGTGCGCGATGCGGGCGACCTGCGGCAGACCCTTGCCGGCCTGCGCAACAAGCACATGGTGCTCATCGACACCATGGGCATGAGCCAGCGCGACCGCATGGTGGCCGAGCAGGCCGCGATGCTCGCCGGCGCCGGCGACGTCCGCCGCCTGCTGCTCCTCAACGCCACCGCGCGCGGCGACACGCTCGACGACGTCGTGCGCGCCTACGCCGGCGACGACCTCGCCGGCTGCATCTTCACCAAGGTGGACGAAGCTGCCTCGCTCGCGCCGGCGCTCGACGTCGCGGTGCGGCACACGCTCGACATCCGCTACCTGACCAACGGCCAGCGCGTGCCCGAGGACCTGCACCTGCCCAACCGCGCCTACCTGCTGCATCGCGCGCTGCGCGAGCACGCCGGCGAGTCGCCCTGGCACCTGAGCGGCGACGAGGCCGGGATGCTGCTGGCCGCCGCCGGAGGGGCGTGATCATGCTCGACGGACGCGAAGACCAGGCGGCGGGGCTGCGCCGCCTGTTCCGCCGCGCGCCGCCGCATGTCGTGGCGCTCTATGCCGGCGGCCGGCAGCGCGGCGGCAACGCGGTGCTCGCGGCACATCGCATCGCCGGGAGCGCGGAGCGGGTGCTTATCCTCGACGAGGCGGAAGGGCGCGACGCGCTCGCCGCCACGCTCGGTCTGGCCGAGGGCACCGACCTGCTCCAGTTGCTCGACGGCCGCACCACCCTGTCGGTCGTGCTGCAGCCGGTGCCGGGACTGGTCGGCCGCGTGCCCGCGGCTGCCGCTGCGCTTGCGCTGCCCTTGCTGGACGACGCCCGGCGCGCCTGCCTCATCGAGGCCTTGCGCATCCTCCATCGCCACGCCGGCTTCGTGCTCGTGCACGCGTCGGGCGAGCGTGCGGCAGAGCCCTCGCCCTTCGTGCAGGCGGCCCCGCGTCGCCTGGTGGTGGCGGAGGCGAGCGCGAGCGGCGCGACCGAGGCCTACCAGACGATCAAGGGCCTGGCCGCCGCCGGGGCCGGTTCGGTCCATGTGGCCGTCTGCCGCGCGCGCGGCCGCAATGACGCAGCGGCCTTCTTCGCCGGTCTGCACGGCCTGGTGCGGCGTCATGTCGGCGTGCCCCTGGCCTGGCTGGGCGAGGTCGAGCGCGACGACATCGCGGTCGGGCTGCGGCAGCCCCTGCAGACCTCGACGCGCGATGCCGGCGCGGCCTTCTTGCGCCGTGTCACCGGCATGGGGCGCGAGCCTGGATCCAGGCGAGGATGATTCGGCCATGGGTGTGACTTATCCCGCTGGTAATGCCGCGAACGCTGCGGGACAATCTGCGCCTCCGACATCCGGAGCCGGCGCAGGCAGGCGCTCGCACCGCAAGACGATACAGGCCGAATGGATGTACGACGCAAACGGTAAGCTCGACAAGACCAACCTCGTCGAGGCCTACGCCCCTCTGGTCAAGCGCATCGCCTTTCAGCTCATGTCCAAGCTGCCGGCCAGCGTGGACGTGGACGACCTCATCCAGAACGGCATGATGGGGCTGCTCGATGCGCTCGGCCGCTATGAACATGGGCTGGGCGCGCAATTCGAGACCTATGCCGCGCAGCGCATCCGCGGCGCCATGCTCGATGGGCTGCGCGAGAACGACTGGCTGCCGCGCAGCCTGCGCCGCGACATGCGCCGCATCGAGTCCGCCATCCACAGCCTCGAGCAGCAGTTCGGCCGCCAGCCTTCGGAAACCGAGCTCGCCACCGCCCTCGACATGCCGCTGGAGGAGTATCAGCGCATGCTGCAGGACGCGCGCGGCCACCAGCTCGTCTATCTCGAGGATTTCAACCGGGACGACGATGACGACTATCTCGAGCGCCATTTCGCCCAGGAGGACAGCAATCCGCTCGATCTGCTCGAGGATGCGGACATGCGCCGCCGTCTCGTGGACGCCATCGAGCGCCTTCCCGAGCGCGAGCAGATGGTGATGGCCCTGTACTACGACGAGGAGCTCAACCTGCGCGAGATCGGCGAGGTGCTCGGCGTCACCGAATCGCGCGTATGCCAGCTGCACAGCCAGGCGGTCGCCCGCCTGCGTGCGTGCATCTTCGACGGCGGCGCCGCCATGCCCGCGGCACGCAAGCGTGGCCGCCCGCCCAAGAAGCCTGCGCCCAACTGATCATGAGCGCTCGCGCATTGAGCACCGCCCGCCATGGATAAGATCAGCCTCGTCGGCCTCACGCTTGGCATCGCCGCGATTGTCGTCGGCCAGGTGCTGGAGGGCGGTCACCTGTCCTCGCTGTTCCAGCCTACCGCCTTCCTCATCGTGATCGGCGGCACCCTGGGCGCGGTGATGCTGCAAAGCCCGTTGCGCACCTTCGTCGAGGGCATGCGGATGGGGCGCTGGGTGTTCGTCCCGCCAGCGGTGAGCCACCAGACGATCATCGATCAGGTGGCCAGCTGGAGCCAGGTCGCACGCAAGGAGGGTCTGCTGACGCTGGAGAACCAGATCGAGGGTCTGCCCGATCCCTTCATGCGCCGCGGCCTGCAGTTGCTCGTCGATGGCGTCGAGCCCAACCGGCTGCGCGAGGTGCTGGAGGTGGAGATCGGCGTCTGGGAAGGCCAGCTGCGCCAGTCCGCCCGCATCTGGGAAGCGGCCGGGGGCTATGCGCCGACGATCGGCATCCTCGGTGCGGTGATGGGGCTGATCCACGTGATGGAGAACCTCTCCGATCCGTCGCGGCTCGGTGCCGGCATCGCGGTGGCCTTCGTCGCCACCATCTACGGGGTGGGCTTCGCCAACCTGGTGTTCCTGCCGATCGCCAAGAAGCTTGCCGCGCACATCGTCATCCTCACCACCCAGCGCGAGATGTTCGTCGATGGCCTGGTCGGCATCGCCAACGGCGACAACCCGCGCATCATCGCCAGCCGCATGCAGGGCTACGTGGTCTGAGCGCGGGCAGGGAGGACGACATGGGGCGCAGGCGCAGGGCTGAAGAGGAGCACGACAACCACGAGCGCTGGCTCGTGTCCTATGCCGACTTCATCACCCTGCTGTTCGCCTTCTTCGTGGTGATGTACTCGCTGTCGTCGGTGAACGAGGGCAAGTACCGCGTGCTGTCGGACTCGCTGGTGCAGGCTTTTCGCAACGTCGCCGTCAATGAGAGCGGCGACCAGATCGTGCTGCCGCAGGTGAGCGTGCTGCCCACCCGGCCGATCACCCAGCCCGCGCCACCCGCGGCGGACCCGGCGCTCGAACAGCGGCGGCGCGAGACCGCGCAGCGCATGCGCAACATGGCCGACGAGATTCGCCGCGTGCTGTCGCCGCTGACCCAGGCGGGGCAGGTCAATGTGACCGAGGGCGCGTTCGGCGTGAGCGTGGAGATCAACGCGAGCCTGCTTTTCGCGCCGGGTGACTCGGCGCTCGGCCAGGAGGCGGTCGACGCCCTACGTGCGGTGGCCCAGGTGCTCGCGCCTGCGCCGTTCCCGATCACGGTCGAAGGGCACACCGACAACATCCCGATCAACACCTTCCGTTTCCCGTCCAACTGGGAGCTGTCGGCAGTGCGTGCGTCAACGGTCGCGCGGCTGTTCATCGACAACGGGGTGTCGCCCGATCGCCTGACCGCGGCAGGCTATGCCGACCAGCGGCCGGTCGCCGGCAACGAGGACGAGGTGGGGCGGGCGCGCAACCGGCGGGTGACCGTGCTGATCGAGTCGCGCACCGCCGATCTCGATGCGGAGCCGGGGCCCACGGTCATTCCGACCGACGACCCGATCCGCTCGATCCTGCCCGAGGGCTTGTAGGCCCGCCGGGCGCGTCAGCGCATCCGCTCGGGCTTGATCCTCGGTGTCAGCGGCGCGCCCTTGCGTGCGCGACGGTGGCGCAGCGGTTCGCGCTGGGTGGGCTTGAGCTCGATCGCCACCGCCTTGCCGCCGCGGCCACTGCCTTCCACCGTGAGCACCGCATCGTCGGCCGGCACCGCCACCGCGGCGAGCGCTTCGCCCTCGTCGAGCGCCATCACGATCACGCCACGACCGCCGCTCTGCGTCTTCATCTCCGGGCGCGGGAAGACGAGCAGACGACCGTTCTCGGACGCCGCGGCGATCCAGTCGCCGCAGACCTTCGCCGGTGCGAGTACCTTCTCGCCCTTCTCCAGGCTCATGAAGGCCTTGCCGGCGCGCTGGCGGCTGCTGGCATCCATCACGCTGCACAGGAAGCCGTAACCGCCGCTGTTGGCGAAGAAGTAGACCGAATCGGGGGTGTCGGTGACCACCTGCGCCAGCTTGCCGCCGTCCTGGAACTCCACCAGGGTAGTGATCGGCGCGCCGTCGCCGCGCCCGCCGGGCAGATCCGATACCTTGACCGTGTAGGCACGGCCATTGGTGTCGATGACGATCAGCGGCCAGGTGGTACGCGTCTCGATGATCGCGAAGCCGAAGTCACCGGCCTTGTAGGCGATGCCCGCGGGGTCGATGCCATGGCCCTGGCGCGAACGCACCCAGCCGTTCTTGGACACGATCACCGTGACCGGCTCGTCGGGCACCGAGATCTCGGCCGGTGCCACCGCGGCCACGGCTTCGACCAGGGTGCGGCGGTCGTCGCCGTACTTCTTCGCGTCGTCCTGGATCTCCTTGAGGATCAGCTTGGTCATCGCCGCGCGGCTGTCGAGGAGGTGCTGCAGGCCGGCGCGCTCGTCCCTGAGCTCTGCCAGCTCCTTCTCGATCTTGAAGCCTTCCAGGCGGGCGAGCTGGCGCAGGCGGATCTCGAGGATGTCCTCGGCCTGGATCTCGGACAGGCCGAAGGCGGCGATCAGCGCCGGCTTGGGTTCGTCCGACTCGCGGATCACGCGGATCACTTCCTCGATGTGCAGGAAGGCGATCATGCGGCCTTCGAGGATGTGGATGCGGCGATCGACCTCGTCCAGGCGATGGCGGGTGCGGCGCTCGACCGTCACGTAGCGGAAGTCGATCCACTCGCGCAGGATCTGCACCAGGTTCTTCTGCTGCGGCCTGCCGTCGCGCCCGATCATGGTCATGTTGACCGAGGCCGAGGTCTCCAGGCTGGTGTGGGCAAGCAGCACCGCCATGAACTCGTCGCGGTTCTGGCGGCTGGATTTGGGCTCCAGCACGATGCGCACGGGCGCCTTGTCGCTGGACTCGTCGCGCACCGTGTCGAGCACGCCGAGCACGAGCTGCTTGAGGTTCTTCTGCTCCTGCGAGACCTCCTTCTTGCCCGCGCGCGGCTGCGGGTTGGTCAGCGTCTCGATCTCGGACAGCACCTGCGCGGCAGAGACGCCATGCGGCAGTTCCTCGACGATCGCGCGCCACTGGCCGCGGGCGAGCTCCTCGATTTTCCAGCGCGCGCGCAGGCGCAGGCTGCCGCGCCCCGACGCGTAGGCCTCGCGGATGGTCTCGGGCGGGGAGATGAGCTGGCCGCCGCCGGGGAAGTCGGGGCCGGGAATGATGCCGAGCACCTCGTCGAGCGTCGCCTCGGGGTGGCGGATCAGGTGGCAGGTCGCCTCGGCCACCTCGCGCAGGTTGTGCGGCGGGATCTCGGTCGCCATGCCGACCGCGATGCCCGAGGCGCCGTTCAACAGCACGAAGGGCAGGCGCGCCGGCAGCAGCTGCGGCTCCTCGAAGGCGCCGTCGTAGTTGGGGATGAAGTCCACCGTGCCGCGGTCGATCTCGGCCAGCAGCAGCTCGGCGATCGGCGTCAGGCGGCACTCGGTGTAGCGCATCGCCGCTGCCGAGTCGCCGTCGCGCGAGCCGAAGTTGCCCTGGCCGTCGACCAGCGGATAGCGCAGCGAGAAATCCTGCGCCACCCGCACCATCGCGTCGTAGACGCTGGTGTCGCCATGTGGGTGGTACTTGCCGATCACGTCGCCGACCACGCGCGCCGACTTCACGTGCTTGGAGGTGGACGACAGCCGCATCTCGTTCATCGCATAGAGAATGCGGCGCTGCACCGGCTTGAGTCCGTCCTCGACCTGCGGCAGCGCGCGCGACTTCACCACGCTCATCGCGTAGGCGAGATAGGCGCGCTCGGCATAGCGGTCGAGCGCCAGCGTGCCGTCGTCCTCGGGCTCGGGCTCGGGGGCGGCGGGCGGTGCCGGGGGCGGGGGCGGGTTCGCGCCGGTGGCCGTCGGGGACTCGTCGGCGCCCGTATCCTGCGCCGTACCTGCGGTGCTCTTCACTGCAGTCGGCGTTGAGGTCGCGAGTGTTACGGATTCGGATGCATCAGGCGCATCGAAGAGATCGGCAGTGTCTGTACTCATGTATTCGAACTGCAGGCTGCGAGCAGTAGCGGGTGTGCGACATGCTCGAAAGGATTGATGACGGTGACGCCGCGCCAGGTGAAGCCGTGCTGCAGGTCCTCGCTCAGCAGCAGGCGGCAACGGTTTTCCGCAGCGACCGAGAGGATCAGGCCATCCCAGACCTGCATGCGGTGATCGCAGGCCAGGTCGATGGCCGCCTGAAAGCTCGGCCAGGTCGAATCGGCCACCTCGTAGGCATCGGACCAGTCGAGCAGGGCTGTGCGAACCGTTTCCGCATCGCGCTTGAGCTTTCCGGTCAGGACCCGGTACAACTCACCCAGCGTCTGGGCGGGAATCATCACCTCGCTCGCCGAGAGCGTTCCGAGCAGCACCCGGGCCGCAGCGCAACGTGCATTGTCGCCGGCGCCTTCCGCATAGGCGAGGATGTTGGTGTCGAGGGCGATCTTCATTGGCCGCGGTCGTACAACTCGGCGCGGGTCCAGTTGCGGTTGTCCGCAACGGGCTCCCCATCTAGCCGGGCAAGCAGGCGAGCGCGCGCCTTGGTTCGATCGTGGTCGAGTTCCGTCCCGACGACAGCGGGGCTGATGGTTGCAACAGGGCGACCGTGGGACAGGACCGTAACGGTTTCACCCTGGCTCACTTGGCGCAGCAGGCTGGAGAACTGTCGGTTTGCTTCGGCAGCGGAGACGGTATGCATATCGGGTCCTTCGCTATGAACTAAAGTAGTGAATGTCACTACTTTAGTTCCGGTGGTCTGATCGGGCAATGTCGATGTACCCGCTGGCGCTTAAATATCCGCCTCCACGCTGTCGCCCTTCTCCTCCATCCACGCCCTTCTCCCCGAGGCCTCGCCCTTGCCCATCAGCAGGGTGAACATCTTCAGCGTGTCCTTGAGCGCGCCGTTGCGCACCTTCACCGGCAGCACGCGGCGGGTGGCGGGGTCCATGGTGGTCTCGCGCAGCTGGTCGGGGTTCATCTCGCCCAGGCCCTTGAAGCGGCCGATCTCGATCGCGTCGGGCCTGAAGCCTTCCTTCTCGAGGCGGTCGCGGATGGCGGCGAGCTCGCCCTCGTCGAGGGCGTACAGGCGGCGCGGCGGGCGCTTCTTGCCCTGGGCGGGCACGTCGACGCGGTAGAGCGGCGGTTGCGCCACATACACATGGCCGCGCTCGATGAGCTTGGGGAAGTGGCGGAAGAAGAGCGTCAGCAGCAGGGTCTGGATGTGGGCGCCGTCCACATCGGCGTCGGACATGATGACGACCTTGCCGTAGCGCAGGCCGGACAGGTCCACGTCGCTGTCGGCCTTGTGCGCGTCCACGCCGAGCGCCACCGCGATGTCGTGGATTTCGGCGTTGGCGAACAGGCGGTCCGGATCGATCTCCCAGGCGTTCTGTACCTTGCCGCGCAAGGGCAGGATGGCCTGGGTCTCCTTGTTGCGTGCCATCTTGGCCGAGCCGCCGGCGGAGTCGCCCTCGACCAGGAAGAGCTCGTTGTCGGCGAGGTCCTCGGACTCGCAGTCCGACAGCTTGCCGGGCAGCACCGCCACGCCCGAGGTCTTCTTCTTCTCGACCTTCTGCGCGCTCTTCTGGCGGGCAAGGGCCTGCTTGATCGACAGCTCGGCGATCGCGCGGCCGGCCTCGACGTGGTTGTTGAGCCAGATCTCGAAGGGGTCGCGCAGTTGCGAGGACACCAGCTTGACCGCCTCGCGCGAGTTGAGCTTTTCCTTCACCTGGCCCTGGAACTGCGGGTCCAGGAGGCGCGCCGACAGCACGAAGCTCATGCGCCCGCACACGTCCTCCTGCTGCAGCTTGACGCCGCGCGGCAGCAGGGTGTGGTGGTCGATGAAGGACTTCATGGCCTCGAACACGCCGGCGCGCAGGCCGGATTCGTGGGTGCCGCCGTTCACGGTGGGGATGAGGTTGACGTAGGACTCGCTCGGCACCGGCGATTCGAACCAGGCCAGCGCCCACGCCGCGCCCTCGCCGGCGGCGAAGGTGGGGTCGTCCTTGCCGGCGTATTTGTCGGCGGTGAAGATCGGCGCCACCGGTTCGACGTCGCCGGCGAGCTCCTTCAGGTAGCCGGCCAGGCCTTCGGGGTAGGACCAGGTCTTGGTCAGCGCTGGGCCGCTGGCCTGCTCGATGTCGAGCCGCACCGCGACGCCCGACAGCAGCACGGCCTTCGAGCGCAGCAGCCGCTCGAGCTCGTTCATCGGCACGCGCGGCGATTCGAAGTATTTGCCATCGGGCCACACCCGGACCCGGGTGCCGGTCTGGCGGCCGCAGTCGCCTTCGACGCGTACCGGGCTGATGGTCTCGCCTCCGTCGGCAAAGTCGATGCGGTGGATCTTGCCCTCGCGCTTGACCTCGACCTCGATGCGGGTGGACAGCGCGTTGGTCACCGACACGCCCACGCCGTGCAGGCCGCCGGAGAAGGCGTAGGCCGAGTTGCCCTCGCGCTTGTCGAACTTGCCGCCGGCGTGCAGCCGGGTGTAGGCGAGCACGACCACCGGCACGCCTTCCTCGGGGTGCAGGCCGACCGGGATGCCGCGGCCGTCGTCGGCCACGGTGACCGAGCCGTCCTGGTGCAGCGTGACGTGGATCTTCTTCGCGAAGCCGGCGAGCGCCTCGTCGGCGGCGTTGTCGATCACTTCCTGGATGATGTGCGCCGGGCTGTCGGTGCGGGTGTACATGCCGGGGCGCTCGCGCACCGGCTCGAGTCCTTTCAGGACGCGGAAGGAGGATTCGTCGTACTGCTTGGGGGTGTCTTGCTTGCCAGCCATGCTGCAGGCCCGTCGGGTTTCACGAAGGCCGAGAGGATAGCAGAGGCGCGGGCGAAACTGAGGCTGGAACTGAATGGATGTTCAGTCAGGCGCTGCCGAGCATGCGCCCGCCACCCACGGCCCGTGTATGGCCTTCGGCGTCGTACAGGGGCGCCTGGTCCGCTGCCGAGAGCAGCACCGACAGCGCAGCCTGGTTGTGCGCCATGCGCTCGAGGATCAGCTTGCCGTTGATGGCATTGCGTTCGCTCGCCGTGCGTGCGAGGCCGAGCACTTCGTCCCAGCGCCCGAGCACGCGCGGCAGCCCGTCGAGCAGGCTGCGGATGCTCGCATCCGTGGTGACGAGCCCGAGCCGGCCGAGCAGTAGCGCGCGGTCGTCCGACAGGCGCTGCAGGCGGCGGTAGCGCTCGTTCTTGTCGGGGACGAGTGCGAGCAGGGCGTCGGTGTCACCGGAACTCAGGAGCGCCTCCTCCTGCTCGAGCAGGGCGATGAACTCCCTGAGCTGGATCGCCTCCGCCTCGATCAGCAGGGCGAGGCGCTGCTGATCGGCGGGCGTGGGTGCGGCGGGGCTGCGGTTCATCGCCTGGCGATGATCAGCGCTGGTTAGCCAGCATTTCGCGGACACTGGCGATCAGCCCATCGGCGATGCGACCGGCGTCCACCTTGAAATCGCCGTTGGCGATCGCCTGCTTGATCTCCTCGACGCGCTGCTTGTCCACGACCGGCGTCTGCGCGATGACCGTTTCGGCCTTCTGCAGGCTGGCCGACAGCGAAGAAAGCTGAACCTTCTCGCTACCGCCGGAGACTGTCGTGGCCGGACCTGCCGGGTTGCGCGGGCGGGCCTCGCCTGTGGCGCTGGGGGCAATCGATTTGCCCGTGCTTTCGATCTTCATGGCGCGGTTCCCATACAGAATGACTCTGACGTTCTTTTCGGCGTCGCGCGACAAAACTTTAGGGATTTATCGATGGGGCGCGCCGCGACCGCTCAGAACGCCACCTCCACGCTGCCGCCGGCCTGGGCGATGCCGGTGACCACCTGTCCGTTGGCAAGGCGCACGCGAACGCTCTCGCCCGGTGCGGCGTTGTTCATCGCGCGCCCTTCGCTTGCTACGCGGAAGCCAGGACCGCTGCTGACGACGGGCACCGTCTGGCCCTGACGTACCGCGTGCGGCACACGCAGCATGTCGCCGCGCAGCGGACTGCCAGCGGCGATCGCGATGCGGGTGTGGTGGCCCATCGCCTGCGTGCCGTCGGTGAGCAGGTTGTCGGGCAGGGCGGTGAGGTCGCCCCGGCGCTGGCCGAGGTCCGCGGGGCCGAGCACCTGCCCGGCACGCAGCGGGCGGGCGGCAACCAGGTAGTCCGCGACCACGGCCACCTGCGCCTGCAGGTAGGCCGTCCAGGTGACCGGCGAATCGCAGCGCACCCCGACACTGATCCGGCCCCAGGCCCGGGTGCCCGCAGGCAGGAAGGGCTCGATCGCCGCGCAGGCTGGCAACTGGTTGTTCGGATCGAGCGGACTGACCTGGATCGTCACTTCGCCCGGCAGCCCTGCGGCTTGCCGGTGCAGGAATTCGAGCACGCGGGCTTCGACCGCGCCGGACGGCTGTTGCGCGCCCGCGGGCACGGCGAGCAGGCCGAGTGCAGCGAGCAAGACGCCACGGGCGATCAAGCGAAGCGGACGGGGGGCGGTGGGGCGATCAGGTCGGCTGGGCATGGCCCGATTGCACCACGACGCCGGTCCGTGAGGCAACCGCGCATGCCCGCGGCGCGCCATCACCCGCGGCGAGCGGCAAGGCTTGCCGGGTGGTAGCGGCGAAATTGGCCGGTGTTTCCGCCGTTTATCGGCAAAAGAGGGCTGCCGCCTGCCGGCTAACATGGCTGGCATGGAAACTGCGACCGGAGCTTGCCGATCGCCTCGCCCAAGGAGTCAGCGCGATGAAGACCCTCTTCGACCGGAGCATCCAGTTCCACCAGACCGCCCTCAACCTGCAGGCCCATCGCCAGCAGTTGATCGCCTCCAACATCGCCAACGCCGACACACCCAATTACAAGGCCAGGGACGTGGACTTCCGGTCTGCGTTGCAGGGCGCGCTGAATACGGCCAGGGGCGGCGGCGTCGCGCTCGCCACGACCCGGCCCGGACACATTGCCGGCGGCAGCGCGCCGACGCTGGAGAGCCTGACCGGCTACCGGCCCGAGCTGCAGTCCGCGGTCGATGGCAACACCGTCAACATGGACGTCGAGCGCGCCAACTTCGCCGAGAACGCGCTGCACTACGAGGCCAGCGTCACCTTCATCAACGGCATGCTGCGCTCGATGAACACCGCGATCACCGGCCAGTAAGGGGAATCACCATGAGCATGCTCAACGTCTTCCAGATCGCCGGCTCCGCGCTCAATGCGCAGTCGCTGCGGCTCAACACCACGGCCTCGAACCTCGCCAACGCCGACAGCGTGACGGCCGAGGACGGTCAGCCCTACCGCGCGAAGCAGGTGGTGTTCTCGGCGCAGCCGGTCGCAGGCCCCGCTGCCGTGGGCGTGCAGGTGGCCGGCGTCGTGGAGAGTACCGCGCCGCTGCGGCTGGTGTATGAACCGAACAACCCCGCTGCCAACGCCGATGGCTACGTCGAGATGCCCAACGTCAACGTCGTCGAGGAGATGGTGAACATGATCTCCGCCTCGCGTTCGTACCAGAACAACGCCGAGGTGATGAACACGGCACGGACCTTGCTTCAGCGTACCTTGCAGATTGGCCAGTCGTGATCACCCGTCGGTGATCGAAGGCCGGCCGTGACGCGGAGACCGCCGCGAGCAGGAGAGAGGAATGAGCACCGTATCGAACGCCCAGAGCACCGCAGCCAGCGTGCTTGCCAACATCAACACCCGCGAGAAGAAGGCCGACGCGGCCGCCTCCGAGGACATGAACGCGCGCTTCCTGACGCTGCTCACCACGCAGCTCCGGAACCAGGACCCGCTCAACCCGATGGAGAACGCCGAGGTCACCTCGCAGCTCGCGCAGATGAGCACGGTCGATGGCATCGAGCGCCTGAACAAGATGTTCCAGTCCTTCGTCGACAGCCAGAACGCCAACGACTCGATGCAGGCTGCGGCGCTGGTCGGGCGCGGCGTGCTGGTCGAAGGGCGGAAGCTCGCGCTGACCGAGTCGGGCGCGATCGGGGGCTTCGAACTCGACACCGCGGCCGACAAGGTGGTGCTGTCGATCAAGGACGCCTCCGGGCTGGAGGTGAAGCAGATCCAGCTCGACGATGTCGCCGCCGGCAGCCAGAACTTCGTCTGGGATGGCACCGCCAACGATGGCTCGCGCGCCGCAGACGGCGTCTACACCCTGGAGCTGAGCGCGACCCTGGAGGGCGAGAAGGTCACCGGCCGCACCCTCGAGTTCGGCCCGGTCACCAGCGTGATCCGTGGCGCCGCCGGCACCGACTTCCAGGTCGGCTCGCTCGGCATCTTCAAGTACGACGACATCAAGCAGATCCTCTGATCCGGAGCCCCGATCATGTCTTTCCAGCAAGGTTTGAGTGGCCTCAACGTTTCCTCCAAGGCCCTGGACATCATCTCGAACAACGTCGCCAATACGAACACCGTGGGCTTCAAGAGCGGCGGGGCGATCTTCGGGGACGTCTATGCGGCGTCGCTGACCGGGTCGGTCTCCGGCACGCAGGTCGGCGCCGGCAGCACGCTCGGCGCGGTCCGACAGTCCTTCACCCAGGGCAATCTCACCACCACCAACAATCCGCTCGATCTGGCGATCAATGGCGACGGCTTCTTCATCATCGGTCGTGCGGATGGTCCGAACGTCTACACGCGCAACGGGCAGTTCGAGCTCGACAAGGACGGCTTCATCATCACGCCGACCGGCGAGAAGCTGATGGGTTTCCAGAGTCCGGCGGCGGTCGGGCAGTTGCCCAGCCCGGTCGGCGGCCTCAAGGAGGTCCAGATTCCGATCATCGGCTCCCTGCCGCAGACCACGAGCAGGATCGACGTCGGTGGAAACCTGGACGCGAACTCACTGAGTCCGGCCGAGGCCTACTCCGCGCTGCTTGGCAATACCTTCGAATTCCCCCGGCCGCTCGGCGTGCCGGCCAGCGACGCCTGGCGCGATGCACGCACCTACAACTTCTCGACCTCGATCGAGGTGTTCGACAGCCTCGGAAAGTCGCACGAATTCTCCTTCTACTTCGTGAAGGAGAACGTGAGCCAGGGTGGCGCCCAGAACACCTGGAACGTGTTCACCAGCGTCGATGGGGACTATCCGCTGGGGGTCGATCCCCTGACCGGTGCCGTGTCCGACCCCAGTGTCCTCTGGACCCTGACCTTCAACGAGAACGGTACGATCCAGACGCCGATCGTCGGCCCCAGCGCCACATCCCCGATCAACGTTCCCGCGGCCTATACGCCGGGCGCGTCCCCGATCAGCTTCTACACGGACTTCAGCAGCATGCGTCAGATCGGGGGGCCCTACCTGATCACCGAGCTCACGCAGAACGGTTACACCGGCGGCGAACTGGCGGGTGTGTCCGTCGGTCGCGATGGCGTCCTTACCGGGCGCTACACCAACGGCGAGACGGTCGCGCTCGCTCAGCTCGCCATCCAGACCTTCCGCAATCCCAACGCGCTGAACTCGATCGGCAACAACTACTGGGAGGCGACGCTCGACTCCGGCCTCACCGCCCCGACCAAGCCCGGCGAGGGCGTGGCGGGCGTGATCTCCTCCGGCATGGTGGAGGACGCCAACGTCGAGCTCACCCAGGAGCTGGTGCAGATGATCATCCAGCAGCGCAACTACCAGGCCAACGCGCAATCCATCAAGGCGCAGGACCAGATCCTGCAGACCCTGGTGAACCTGCGCTGAGCCTGAACCGTCGATAACGCAAGAGGCCAGCGATGGACCGCCTGATCTACACCGCGATGACCGGCGCCAAGGGCACCATGGACCAGCAGGCGGCGGTCGCGCACAACCTCGCCAACGTCAATTCCACCGGCTTCCGCGCCGAGCTGCACAAGCTGCGCGCGGTCGAGGTGCAGACCGAGGCGTTGCGCACGCGCGCGTTCACGGTCGACGCCAGTATCGCCAACGACTTCACCGAAGGGCCCCTCCAGTTCACCGGCCGCCCTTACGACGTCGCGCTTGCCGGCAAGGGCTGGCTTGCGGTGCAGATGCCCGACGGCACCGAGGCCTACACCCGCAACGGCAGCCTGGACGTGAGCGCCAACGGCGTGCTGCAGACCCGCGACGGCAGGCCGGTCCTGGGCGACGGCGGGCCGATCACGCTGCCGCCCGACACCGAAATCACGATCGGCGCCGACGGTTCGGTGTCCGCCTCGCAGCCCGACCAGCCCGGCGTGGTCAACGTCGTCGCCCAGCTCAAGCTGGTCAACCCGCCCGAAGCAGACCTGGTACGCGGCGACGATGGACTGTTCCGGGTGCAGGGCGGGGCGCCGGCGCCGGCCGATCCCGGCGTGCGCGTCGCCGGGGGCTACCTCGAGGGCAGCAACGTCAATGTCGTCGATCAGATGGTGCAGATGATCTCCCTCGCTCGTCAGTTCGAGATGCAGACGCGCATGCTGTCCACCGCCGAGCAGAACGATCGCGCCGCCGCCCAGGTGCTCGCGCCGCGCTGATCGCGCCTGAGCGTCGGTCTCAGAGGATGGATTAGCACGGTTTTTGCGTTGCTTATCGCGGGATGCTCGGTGACGGCGCAGGCCTAAACTGATTCCATCGAAAAATCGGCAAACCGGCAGCAATACGGCAAGAAATCGCCGGCAAATCCTGCCGCACCGGCAACGCACGGCAAAGGAAACCATCATGATCCGCTCACTGTGGACCGCCCGTACCGGGCTGGATGCCCAGCAAACCTCGCTGGACGTGATCTCCAACAACCTGGCCAACGTCTCCACCAACGGCTTCAAGCGCCAGCGCGCGATCTTCGAGGACCTGCTGTACCAGACCATCCGCCAGCCCGGCGCGCAGTCGACGCAACAGACGCAGATCTCCAGCGGCTTGCAGATCGGCACCGGCGTCAAGCCCGTGGCCACCGAGCGCATCTTCACCCAGGGCACGCTGCAGCAGACCGGCGGTTCGCTCGACGTCGCGGTGCAGGGCAACGGCTTCTTCCAGATCGCGATGCCCGACGGCACCACCGCCTATACCCGCGACGGCGCCTTCCAGCTCGACAGCCAGGGCAACGTGGTCACCGCCAGCGGCTATACGCTCGCCGACAACATCAACATTCCGGCCGACGCGCTGTCGGTGACGATCGGCAAGGACGGCACGGTGAGCGTGCTGCAGGCCGGCGGGGTGGCGCCGGTCGAGATCGGCGCCGTCCAGCTCGCCACCTTCGTCAATCCGGGCGGCCTGCAGGCAGCGGGCGAGAACCTGTTCTACGAGACCGCCTCCAGCGGCGTGGCCACGCCCACCCAGCCCGGCACCAACGGCGCCGGCGTGCTCAACCAGGGCTACGTCGAGGTCTCCAACGTCAACGTCGCCGAAGAGCTGGTGAGCATGATCGTCACCCAGCGCGCCTACGAGCTCAACTCGCGCGCCATCTCGACCTCCGACCAGATGCTCGGCCGGCTGACCCAGCTCTGAGAACCGCCGTGATGATGCGTTCCTCCGTACTTTCGCTCGCTGCGCTGCTCCTCGCCTCGGGCTGCGCGTCGATCTACCCGACCCCGCCGACCGCGGTGCATCAGCCGATGACGGCGCGCCCGGAGGCTCGCGCGCAGGCCTTGCCCGCTACCGGTGCCATCTACCAGGCGGCCCAGGCCCGGCCGCTGTTCGAGGACCGGCGCGCGCGCCAGGTGGGCGACACCATCACCATCAACCTCGTCGAGCGCAACACCGCGCAGAAGAGCGCCAACGCCAACGCCACCCGCAACGGCAGCATGACGGCCGGCATCGGGCCGATCAGCCGCCTGCCGCTGCGCGGCCTCAACGGCCTGGAGCTCGAGGCCGATGCGGAGTCGGATTTCGCCGGCAAGGGCGCAGCCGCGGCCAACAACGCCTTCAACGGCACGATCACCGTCACCGTGATCGACGTCTATCCCAACGGCAACCTGCTGGTGTCGGGCGAGAAGATGGTGGCGATCAACCAGGGCAACGAATTCATCCGCTTCTCGGGCGTGATCAACCCCAACAACGTCACCGCCGCCAACACCGTGCAGTCCACCCAGGTCGCCGACGCGCGCATCGAATACCGCGGCAGCGGCTTCATCGATGAATCCAACACCATGGGCTGGCTGCAGCGCTTCTTCGTCGCCATCATGCCGTTCTGAGGAGCCGCACCATGTCGTACCTCGTCTCCTTGCTGTTACGTGCCGCGGTGGCCTTCATCGCGGCCAGCATCTTCTACACCGGCGCCTCGCAGGCCGCAGCCGAGCGCATCAAGGACCTCGCCTCGGTCGCCGGCGTGCGCGACAACCAGCTCGTCGGCTACGGTCTGGTCGTGGGTCTCGACGGCTCGGGCGACCAGACCACGCAGACGCCCTTCACCGTGCAGAGCATCATCAACATGCTCGGCAACATGGGCGTGACCCTGCCGCCGGGCACCAACCTGCAGCTGAAGAACGTCGCCGCGGTGATGGTCACGGCGACCCTGCCGCCGTTTGCGCGCCCCGGGCAGCAGGTCGATGTCACCGTGTCCTCGATCGGCAACGCCAAGAGCCTGCGCGGTGGCACGCTGGTGATGACGCCGCTCAAGGGTGCCGACGGCCAGGTGTACGCGATCGCCCAGGGCAACATGGCGGTGGGCGGCGCGGGCGCGCAGGGCGGCGGCGCCTCGCAGGTCATCAACCATCTCTCCGCAGGCCGTATCCCCGGTGGCGCCACCGTCGAGCGCGGCGTGCCGACTGCGCTCGGCGAGGGCGATACCGTCACGTTCGAACTCAACGACAGCGACTTCGGTACCGCACGCCGGGTGGTGGATGCGATCAACATCGCCTACCCGGGCGCCGCGCGCGCGCTCGACGGGCGCAGCATCCAGGTGCGCGCGCCGGCCGACTCGAGCGCACGCGTCGCCTTCCTGGGGCAGCTCGAGAACCTCGAGGTCACGCCCGTGCAACAGGCGGCCAAGGTCATCGTCAATTCGCGCACCGGCTCGGTGGTCATGAACCAGCGCGTCACGCTGCAGAACGTGGCGGTCGCGCACGGCAACCTCACCGTCACCGTCAACACCGAGGCCCAGGTCAGCCAGCCCGCGCCGCTCTCGCGCGGCCAGACAGTCGTCACCCAGACCGGCCAGGTGGACATCGCCCAGGACGGTGGGGCCTTGTTCAATCTGCGCGGCGGCACCAACCTCGCCGACGTGGTCAAGGCGCTCAATGCGCTCGGCGCCAAGCCGATGGACCTCGTCAGCATCCTGCAGGCGATGAAGGCCGCCGGCGCGCTGCGCGCCGAGCTCGAGGTGATCTGAGGGCGCAGCCATGAACGCCGGCTTCCAGCTCAACGCCTTCGACCCCAACTCGCTCGGCGATCTCAAGCGCCTGGCGCGCACCGACGGTGAGTCCGATGCCGCCTTGCGGGCCGCGGCCAAGCAGTTCGAGGCGCTGTTCCTGCAGATGGTCATGAAGTCCATGCGCGACGCGACGCCGGCGAGCAGCCTGATGGACAGCGAGCAGACCAAGATGTACCAGAGCCTGCTCGACCAGCAGATGGCGCTGAACATGTCTCAGGCCAGAGGCACCGGCCTGTCCGAGGTCATCTTTCGCCAGCTCGGCGGCAAGACCGGGCCTGCGGGGGCCGGATCGTCCGTCGACGGCCAGGCGGCCGAGGCTGCGGGCGGCGTAGGGGACAATGGCATCGCCCGTGCCGGCAACAATGGCTTCGATCTCGCCAACGTCGTCCGCCGACCGGCAATTCCTGCCGTCCGCGCGCGTGAGCTGGAAGCTTCTGCCGCTGCCGACCTTGCCGGTTTGCCGGAAGCGGCACGCGTGCCGGGCATGGGCGCGGGGGTTGGGGCGGGGCGTTTCTCCGCGGCCTCGATCTACGAGAAGGCGGCGCTCGAGGCCCGGCTCAACGCGGCCGTGCGCAGCGCACGCGACGCCACCGGCGCGGTCTCGCAATCGGCCAGGGATTTCGTCGCCGAGGTGTGGCCGCATGCGGTGGAGGCCAGCCGCAAGACCGGCGTCCCGCCGCAGTTCATGGTTGCGCAAGCCGCGCTCGAGACCGGTTGGGGGCAGAAACAGTTGCGCCATGCCGACGGCAGCCCGAGCCACAACCTCTTCAACATCAAGGCCGGCAGCGCCTGGACCGGTCGCACCGTGGCGCGTGACGTCGTCGAGTACGCCAACGGCCAGGCCTACACCGAGGCCTCGCGTTTTCGCGCCTATGGTTCGTATGCCGAGTCCTTCCGCGACTACGCCAACCTGATCTCACGCAGCCCGCGCTACGCCGACGTGCTCGGGCAGACCGATCCGGCCGCGTTCGCGCGCAGCCTTCAGGACGCGGGCTACGCCACCGATCCGATGTACGCCGACAAGCTCACCCGCATCATCGGCGGCAATACCTTGCGCAATGCGCTCGCGATGGCGGGCTGATCGCGCGGCTGACGGGGGCTGGCAGGGATCTTGCATGTAAGGCCTGAAACCAGCGCATCAGGGAAACAACATGTCGTCCTTGCTCAACATCGGGCTCACCGGCCTGAATGCCTCGCAGGCCTACCTCAACACCACGAGCCACAACATCGCCAACGCGGCGACGCCGGGCTATCACCGCCAGAGCGTCACCCAGGAGGCGCGTGATCCGCAGTACTTCGGCGGCGCCTTCTTCGGCACCGGCACGCAGATCACCGGCGTCAAGCGCGCCTACAGCGAGCTGCTCGAGACCCAGGTGTTGAGCGCCGACAACCGGCGCGCGGAATATGCGGCATACAACCGCTTCATCTCCCAGGTCGACAACGTGCTCGCGGATTCCGACACCGGCCTCACCCCGGCGCTCAACGAGTTCTTCGGTGCGCTGCAGAGCGTGTCGTCCAACCCGACCAACGTTGCCGCGCGGCAGGCGCTGATTTCCTCCGGCGAGACGCTGGTCGCACGCTTCCAGACCCTCGATGCGCGCATCGGCGAGATTGCCCAGGGCGTCGAGACCGACATCGCGACGACGATGGTCAGCATCAACGGCTACGCGGCCGCGATCGCCGAGCTGAACCAGCGTATCGCCGTGTCGCAGAGCAGCGCGGGCGGCGGGGCGGCCAACGACCTGCTCGACCAGCGCGACCAGGCGATCGCCGAGCTCAACAAGCTGGTGAAGGTCAATGCGGTCCCGCAGCGCGATGGCTCGCTGTCGATCTTCATCGGTTCGGGGCAAGCGCTGGTGCTGGGCACCACGGCCAAGGAGCTGTCGATGGGCGACACGCTCGACGAGAACGGCCGGCCGATGGTACTGATCAGCGGCTCCGGCGGCAGCAAGATACCGCTGGCCGAGAATCTGATCACCGGCGGCGAGCTTGGCGGCCTGCTCGCGGTGCGCCGTGATGGCATGGAGCCGGCGCAACGCAGCCTGGGACTGATCGCCACCACGCTGGCGACTGCCTTCAACGAGCAGCACAAGCTGGGCATCGACCTCGATGGGGAACTCGGCCGCAACTTCTTCTCTCTCGGCCAACCACGCGTGGAGCCTGGCTCCAGCGGCGTGGGGGTCCGGATCGATCCGGCGGAACTGGCCGCGCTCACCGGGAGCGATTACGAGATTCGCAACGATGCAGGCAGCTATTCAATCACCGACATCGGCAGCGGGGATACGCGTCCGCTCACCGTTAATGGGGCGGGTGAAGCCACCTTCGGCGGTTTGAGCTTGAGTGGGCTCGGTGGTGTGGCGGCAGGCCAGCGCGTATTCGTCTATCCGACACGCTACGCCGCCTCGAGCATCGCGATGGCGGTCACGGATCCGCGCGATGTCGCTGCGGCCGCGCCGGTCAGCGTTAGCGTTGCCGAGGGCAATGCGGGTTCCGCGCGTGTCTCCGACGTTCGCGTGACGAATGTTGACGGCATGGCGGAGCTCAGCGGAGCGCTCAAGGACTTTTCCATTCCGATGACGTTCTCGGAGGCTGGAGGTGTATTTACGCTCGGAACTGTCGCGCCGTACTCCTTCGTTGGAGATGCGACTTACCAGCCCGCGACGGAAGGCGGTGGAAAGGTGTTCACGCTCAGGGACAACACCCTTGGGTTCGCCTTTGAATTCAAGCTTTCCGGGACACCTGCCGTTACAGACAGCATCACGTTTGCCGACAACGCGGGGGGCATCGCCGACAACCGCAATGCGGCGCTGCTCGGCGCGCTACAGACCGAGAAGTTGATGTTCGGTGCCGGCACAACAGGAACCCCCACGGCCACGCTCAACAACGCCTATGCTCAGATGGTGGCCAAGATTGGCAGCAAGACGCGAGAGGTGCAGGCGGGCGAGCGCACGCAGGGCTCGTTGCTGGCGCAGGCTACGGCGGCGCGGGATTCGGTATCGGGTGTGAACCTGGACGAGGAGGCCGCCAACCTGGTCCGATTCCAGCAGACCTACCAGGCGGCGGGACGGGTGATGTCGGTGGCGCAGCGCCTGTTCGACGAGATGCTGGCGATCGGCCGCTGAGGGAGAACGCATCATGCGTGTATCGACCAACATGATTTACGACCAGGGCGTGCGCGCCCTGCAGATGCAGTCCGCAGCACTGCTCTACACGGGGCAGCAGATCGCCACCGGGCGCAAGATCCTCACGCCGGCCGACGACCCGGTGGCCTCGGCACGCGCGCTCGACGTCACCCAGTCGCGCAGCGTCAACCAGCAGTTCGCCACCAACCAGGGCTACGCCGAAGACGCGCTCAAGCTGGTCGAGGGGCAGCTGGTGGGTGCAGGCGAGATCATCCAGTACGCGCGCGAAAGGGCGTTGGCGGCGGGTAATCCCGCGCTGTCGGATTCGGACCGCAAGTCGATTGCCACCGATCTTCGCGCGCAGTTTGACGCGATGCTCGCCATCGCGAACACGCGTGACGCCAACGGTGACTACCTGTTCGCTGGCTACAAGTCGAATACTGTGCCTTTTGCCGGGCTTTCGGTGACACCGGCTGACCCAGCGAAACCCGTCTTCGATAGCGCCAAATACGAAGGAGATCAGGGTACGCGGACCATGCAGGTATCGTCATCGCGCTTCATGCCGGTGAGCTTCGGTGGTGAGACGGTGTTCGGAGGCGAGAACGACAGCGTATTCAAGGTGCTCGGCGAGTTTGTCAGTGCGCTGGAGGCTGGTGGTGCGGTGAGCGGCGCTGTGAGTGATGCGCTGGACGGTCTGGATGCAAGCCTCGACCGCGTCCTGACCACGCGCGCACAGATTGGCTCGCAACTCGTCGAGGTCGAGCAGCTCGGCTTCATCGGCAGCGACCTCGACCTGCAGTACGCCACTACGCTGTCGAACCTGCAGGACCTCGACTACAACGAGGCCATCTCCCGCCTGACCCAGCAGCAGACTTACCTGCAGGCCGCGCAGCAGTCCTTCCTGAAGACGACGGGCCTGTCGCTCTTCAACTACCTGAGCTGAGCCATGCGTCGCGCTGCGCTTGCCGTTTCCACTGCCGTGGCGCTGCTTGCCGGCTGCGCCACGGACGGGGAGGGGCCGCGCGTGGGCGAACGTGCGGTCAAGCTTTCCGCGCCGGTCGCACTGGCGGCGGGCATCGTGTGGATGGCGAGCGAGCTCGAATACCTCGATCCGGAGTACCTCGCCGGCGCGCTCGTCGCCTACGCCATCTACGATCCGCTGGCGCCGACCTGGCGGATCGACGTCAGCCGCACGGGCGAGGACCGTGTGCGCATGGATCTGCGCATGAAGGCGCTGGCCAGCGGCGGCGAGGGCGAGGCGCGCCAGGTGTTCCTGCGCAATGCACGCCAGGTGGTGGAGGCGGGCGGCTTCGCCGGTTTCGACGTCGTCCGCTACGAGGAAGGCATCGAATCGACGCGGCCCTTCGCGCGCCGATTCGCGAGCGGGGAGATCCGCCTCGTGCGTTCGCGGACCTTTCCCGAGCTATAGCGGCAGGGTGGCGGCGCGGGCACTGGCCCGCCTCAGCCCGGCGGCAGCGGGGCGAGCGCATCGAGCAGCACGCCGATGCTGTCGAAGCCGCGGTCGAACAGGCTCTGCAGCACCGGCGCGAAGTTGGTCATGATCAGCAGCACGCCGATGAAGCCGGCGGTGAGCGTGATCGGGAAACCCACCGCGAACAGGTTGAGCTGCGGCGCCGCGCGCGTGAGCACGCCGAGCGCGATGTTGGCCACCAGCAGCATGGCGATGATCGGCATCGACAGCAGCAGTCCGGCCGCGAACACGGTGATGCCCGCGCGCGCGATGAAGCCCCAGCCGCCGGCGTTGAGCGGGGCCGTCGTCACCGGTAGCCATTCGAAGCTGCGCACGACGACGTCGATCATCAGCAGATGCCCGTTCACCGCCAGGAAGAGCAGGGTGGCGAGCAGGTTCAGGAAGTCCGACAGTACCGCCGTCTGGCCGCCGGCGTCGGGGTCGAAGAAGATCGCGAACGACAGGCCCATCTGCATGCCGATCAGGGCGCCGGCCATGTCCACCGCGGCGAACACGATGCGCATCATGAAGCCGATGGCGATGCCGATGAAGATCTGCTGCACGAAGATCGCCAAGCCGAGTCCGCCGCCCGGCGGCACCTGCGGCATCGGTGGCATGACCGGCAGCACGGCGATCGCCACGCCCATGCCGATGGCAAGGCGCACGCGCACCGAGACGCCACGGTTGGAAAACACCGGCGCCGACGAGAACAGCCCGAGCAGGCGCGCGAGCGGGAACATCAGCGCAGCGATCCAGGCATCGAGCTGGGCGGCGGTGACGTCGATCATGGTTGAGCGCGCATGGAACCGGGCTGCGAACGGGGGAAGCGGCGGGTGGCGAGGCGGCCGTCGGCCGCGCTAGCCGATCATTGCCGGAATCGACTCGAACAGGCGGCGCATGAAGTCGGTGAGCACGGTGATCATCCACGGCCCCGCCAGCACCAGGGTGACGAAGATCGCCACCAGCTTGGGCACGAAAGACAGGGTCATCTCGTTGATCTGGGTGGCGGCCTGGAAGATGCTGATGATCAGGCCGGTGGCGAGCGCAGCGACGAACAGCGGCGCCGACACCAGCAGGGTGACCTCGATGGCCTGGCGGCCGAGTTCGATGACGGCGGTGGGGGTCATGTCGGTTCTCCTCGGGGGGCGCTCGTCACACCGCGAAGCTCTGCACCAGCGAGCCGATCAGCAGGGTCCAGCCATCGACGAGCACGAACAGCATGATCTTGAACGGCAGCGACACGATCACCGGCGACATCATCATCATGCCCATCGACATCAGCACCGAGGCCACGACCATGTCGATGATGATGAAGGGAATGAAGACGATGAAGCCGATCTGGAACGCGGTCTTCAGTTCGGAGGTGACGAAGGCGGGGATCACCACCCGCATCGGCAGGTCTTCGGCCTTCTCCACCGGCGGCAGCTTGGCCAGCCCGGCGAACAGTTCGAGGTCGGGCTGGCGCACCTGCGCCAGCATGAAGGTCTTGACCGGCACCGAGGCGCGCTCGAGCGCCTGGTCGAACTGGATCTGGCCCTCGGACATCGGCAGGTAGGCGTCGTTGTAAACCCGTTCGGCGACCGGCGCCATGATGAAGAAGGTGAGGAACAGCGCCAGCCCGAGCAGCACCTGGTTGGGTGGTGCGGTCTGCGTGCCCATGGCCTGACGCAGCAGCGAGAACACGATGAGGATGCGGGTGAAGCTGGTCATCATCAGCACCATGGCCGGGATGAAGCTCAGCAGCGTCATCAGCACCAGGGTCTGCAGCGTGAGGCTGTAGGTGGTGCCGCCGCCCGCGGTCTGCGTGGTGGTCACGGCCGGCAACGCCTGGGCCTGCGCGAGCAGGGGGAAGGCGCAGAGGATGAGGACAAGGGCAAGCTGCAGCAGGGCGGCATGGCCCGTGCCGCGCGACATGGGCGGGGGCGTCATGCGCTCAGCCGGCATTGCGGCGCTCCGTGGCCTGCTTCAGCCATGCGGCGAAGGCCTTGCCGCCGGGTGCGGCGGTTCCGGGCGCATCGGCCGGCAGCGGCAGTTCGCTGCGCTTCATGTCGTGCAGGCGGGTGACGCTGCCGGGCGCCACGCCGAGCACGAGCACCTGCTCGCCGAGCTCGACCAGCACCACGCGCTCGCGCGGCCCGACCGCGGCTGCGCCCAGCACCTTGATCGCCGCGCCGCCGCCGCGCGGCGCGCTCAGGCGGCGGATCACCCACAGGCAGGCGAACATCAGCGCGATGACGACCGCGAGGCCGAACATCATCTGCAGCACGCTGGCACCGAGCTCGGGGGCGGCGGCGCCAGCGCCGGTGGGGGCGGGCGGGGTGGTCATCAGTTGCGGATCTTCCGCATGCGTTCGGCGGGGGTGATGATGTCGGTGAGGCGGATGCCGAACTTGTCGTTCACCACCACCACCTCGCCCTGCGCGATCAGCGTGCCGTTGACCAGCACGTCCATCGGCTCGCCGGCGAGACCGTCCAGTTCCACCACCGAGCCGTGCGCGAGCTGCAGCAGGTTGCGGATCGACAGCTTGGTGCGCCCCAGTTCCACGGTGATCTGCACCGGGATGTCGAGGATCATGTCGAAGTCGTTGAGCGAGCCTGGCTTGGCGCCGCCGGCGCCGCCGCCGAAGTCTTCGAAGAGCTGGCTCGCAGGGCGCGCCTGGTAGGGCGAGTCGCCCATCGCAGCGGCCGCGAGCTCGGCGGCGACGCGGTCGGCCTCGCTGTCGTCGGTCTCGGCGGCGGCCTGCTCCTGCATGGCGGCTGCCCAGTCGTCGTCGGTAATCAGGTTTTCGTCAGCCATTCTGGCCTCCCGGAAGCTTTTGGGTGTCGGCCTCTTCGGGGCCGATGAAGCGTTCGACCCGGACCGCGTAGCGGCCATTCTTGGTGCCGTGGTGGCAATCGAACACCGGCACGCCGTCGACTTCGGCCTGCAGCGTGGCGGGCACTTCGAGCGGGATCACGTCGCCCACGCGCATGTCCACGATGTCGCGCAGCGACACGCGCGCGGTGCCGAAATTGCAGGTGAGCTCGACCTCGGCGGTCTGCAGCTGCCTCGACAGCAGCTTGATCCAGCGCCGGTCCGAGGTCAGGTGATCGCTCTGCATCGTCGAGTAGAGCAGGTCGCGGATCGGCTCCAGCATCGAGTACGGGAAGCAGATATGCATCTCGGCCTGCGCACCGCCGAGCTCGAGCGAGAAGCTGGTCGCCACCACCACCTCGGAGGGCGTGGCGATGTTGGCGAACTGGGAGTTCATCTCCGAGCGCACGTATTCGAGCTGCAGCTTGAACACCGGCGCCCACGCGCGGCCGTACTCGGTGAACACCACGTCGAGCATGCCCTGGATGATGCGCTGCTCGGTGGGGGTGAAGTCGCGCCCCTCCACCCGGGTGTGGAAGCGGCCGTCGCCGCCGAACATGTTGTCGACGACGAGGAACACCAGGTTGGGGTCGAACACCACCAGCCCGGTGCCGCGCAGCGGCTTGGCGATGACCAGGTTGAGGTTGGTCGGCACCACCAGGTTGCGCACGAATTCGGCGTACTTCTGCACCTTGATCGGCCCCACCGAGACCTCGGCGTTGCGGTGCATGTAGTTGAACAGGCCAATGCGCAGGTAGCGCGCGAAGCGCTCGTTGATGAGCTCCATGGTGGGCATGCGCCCACGCACAATGCGCTCCTGCGTCGCCAGGTTGTAGGGGCGGATCCCCTCCGTGGCCGCGTCGTCCGCGACGGGTTCGTCCGACTCCCCGGTGACGCCCCTGAGCAGGGCGTCCACTTCTTCCTGGGAGAGAAAGTCCGCGGCCATGGCGGCGTACCCTTACTGGATGATGAACGAGGTAAACAGCACGGCCTGCACCGGGCCGTTGGGCACGGGATTGCCCGCGGCATCGCGCACCGGCTTGAACCCGAGCGCCTCGTTGGTCTGCTCGGTGATCGCCAGCGCGAGGGCCTGCCGGCCCTCGATGGTGGCGATCTCGGACGGCAGCTTGCTCGACAGCAGCAGGTTGATGCGGTGGCGGATCTCCGGCATGAAGGCCTTGAGCGTCGCGTCCATGGTCGCATCGGCGATGCGCAGCACGGCCACCACCTGGAGGTAGTGGTCGCCCTCGTCGCGGCGCAGATTGACGGTGAATGCGTCGAGCGGGATGAAGGTCGGCGGCTTGGTCAGGTCGACCGTGCCCGGCGTCTGCACCTGGGTGGGAGGCGGTGCCGCGGCTGCAGCGTGCTCCTCCGGCTCCTTGTCCTTGCCACCCTTGAGCAGCACCAGCGCACCGACCCCGACTGCGATCAGGATCAGCACCACGAGCAACACGATGACGATGATGAGGCCGAGCTTGCCCTTCTTCTTCGGGACGTCGTCGCCTTCTTCGGCTTTTGCCGGCGCCTTGGCCATGCGAATCTCCTGTTTGACGGATTGAATTATCCGGGAGGATCGCACCAGCCCAAGCGCCGAAAAGTGGGGCAGAGCCGCCCCTATTCAAGCGCTTCAGGCGAAGGTGTCGACCATCCCTTGCTGCTGTCTGAGCCACACGCTGCCACTGCCGGCGGCACCGGTGGCACCCTCTGCACGTTCGGCAGCGCTGCCCGCGCCGCGTCCGCTACGTCCTTCCTGGCCGTCGCCGCCCGCGCCCTGCTGAGAGGTGCTCACGTTGGCGTCACCCAGCATGATGCCGGCCTGCTGCAGCACCTCGCGCAGTTGCGGCATCGCACGCTCGAGCGCATCGCGCGCGGCCTGGCTGGAGGCGATGAACTGCGCCGTGGTCTGGTCGCCGTTGAGGTTGATCGAGACCTCCAGCTTGCCCAGGTTCGGCGGCGTCAGCACCAGCTCGGCCTTGCTCTCCGCGCGGCCGAGCATCCAGCGCACCTGGTTGCCCACGTCCTCGGCCCAGGCCGGCTGGTTCGCGGGCGTGTGCACCGGCAGTTGCGGCGTCGCGGGCTGGGGCGGCGGCGCGTGACGCAGCAGTTGTGCGGCGGCGTGCACATTCACGGCATGTCCCGCTTGCGGCGTCGAGACGCTGCCGGGTTCGCCCTGCAGGGCCTGGATCGCCTGGCCCGACGCGCCACGGTTGCTCACCACGGCAGCTGCCAGCTCGCGCCCCTGAAGGAGGAAGCCAGGGGTGGCCACGCCACGCCCGCCCCCCTCGGCCGATGTATCGAATTTCGGCATCAGGCCGGAATTCTGTAGGGCACGGCCCTTGTCGTCGCCAACGAGCGCCGTGCCTTCGCTTGCATCGCCCTCGGCGGCAGGCTCGCGCCTCCCGCTGAGGAGGGCGGCAATCGCTGCCGGCAGGCCGGCAAGTGCTGCCGGGTCGGTAGGCGAGCTTGCCGCCGCGCCGGCAAGGGCATCGACGACCGCTCCGCCCGCCGCAGCGGCAGCGGCGTCGAGGCTCTCGGTGGCGGCGGCGATGATCGCACCCGCGCCGTCCCGTGCCACAGACTCGGCCTCCGCAGTCGCGGCGTCTGCGCGTGTCTCGTCGGCGCTGCCTTCCGCCTGGGCGGATTCCTCGCCTGCGGCGGCATCCCGGCTGCCCTTCGCAGCGGTGGTGCCGCCTTCGGCGTCGGCCCCCTTGGCGGCGGGCTCGCCGTTCTCCGTGGACGAGCGCTGTTCGGACGGGCGGCTCTCGGCAGTCTGGGTCGGCTCCCGCACAGGCTCGCGTTCGGGCTGGCGTGTCTGCTCGGGCGTGCGTGTGGGCTCCGGCTCGCGCCGGGGTTCGGGAGCGGGCGATGGATTCGCGCGCGCGGCACCCGAGCCCTGGCTGGCGGTGTTCATCTGGTTCTGCAGCGTGCGCGAGAAGGTGTCGGACGCGGCGCCGAGGCCTTCGATGCCGAGTACGCCGGCGCGCGCCGACGGCACCGTGATGCGCAGGTTCAGGCTGCCGGCGAGACTGGAGGTGGGGAGCGATGAAGACATGGTGAAAGGCCTCTCGTGGGCTGGATGCGGTGGATCGCGGACGATCCGACAGTCAGCTCAAAGCAAGCCCCATGCCATGTGAGATGCGCGATCTCCGCCGCGGACGCCGGCTCGCCTCATTGCTCCTCGCCCGGGCTGCGACGGGCGGCGTGCTCGTCGGACTGCTTCTGCTCCTGGCGTGCCTCGCGGCGGTTGAGCACCTGCTGGTGGCGCTGCGACAGCGTGTCGAAGGCCTTGAGCTTGGTGCGCTGGGCGAGCCACGCCTGCTGGCCCTCGACGGTCTTGGCCCGCGACTGCTCGACGATCTTGCGCTGCATGCCGATGGCGTCGTCGAGCTTGTTGATGAAGGCGCTGTAGTTGCGCCAGGCGTCGGGGCTGAGGCCGTCGCGTGCGGCCTGCACGAAGCGTTCGTTGTACTCCTGGCGGTACTCCTCGAGCATGCGCAGCTTCTGCTCGAGATCGCGCTCGGCAGCCACGAGTTCGCCGAGCTTGCGCGCCGCTTCGTCGGTACGGGTCTGGGCGAGATCAAGCAGGGGCTGAAGGTGAAAGCGCGCGGTCATCGGATGTGGATTTCTCGAAACGGGGAGTAGCGGTCGGGATTCTAGCCCGTGCTGCTCCGCCACGATGCGGACTTATGTCATGGTCAGCGCCGACCGGACCGGACGCGCAGTCCCGTGGGAGCAACTGTCTGTGGGAGCGGCCTTGGCCGCGAATATTGAATGCGGGACCGCTGCGTTCGCGGGCAAGTCCGCTCCCACGGTGCCGCGCGCCCGCGGCGTCACTCACTTCTCAAGAGAACACCTGCGCCAGTTTCTGCAGCGCGCCCTCGTAGGTCTCGTGTTCCTGGATCCCCTGCTGCAGGAAGGCTTCGAGCTTGGGATAGAGCTTGACCGCCATGTCCAGCAGCGGGTCGCCACCGGGCTGGTAGGCGCCGACCGCGATGAGGTCGCGCGAGCGCTGATAGCGCGAGAAGAACTGCTTGAACTGGCGTACCACGTTGAAGTGGTCGTCACCCACCAGGTTGTGCATCGCGCGCGAGATCGACTGCTCGATGTCGATCGCCGGGTAGTGGCCCTGGTCGGCCAGGCTGCGCGAGAGCACGAAGTGGCCGTCGAGGATGGCGCGTGCCGAGTCTGCGATCGGGTCCTGCTGGTCGTCGCCCTCGGCGAGCACGGTGTAGAAGGCGGTGATCGATCCGCCGCCCTCGGGGCCGTTGCCGGCACGCTCGACGAGCGCCGGCAGGCGGGCGAACACGCTCGGCGGGTAGCCCCGCGTGACCGGGGGCTCGCCGATCGCGAGCGCGATCTCGCGCTGAGCCATCGCATAGCGGGTCAGCGAGTCCATGATCAGCAGCACCTGTTTGCCCTGGTCGCGGAAATACTCCGCCACCGTGGTGGCGTAGGCAGCGCCCTGCATGCGCATCAGCGGGCTGGTGTCGGCGGGGGCAGCGACCACCACCGAGCGCGCCAGGCCCTCGGGGCCGAGGCTCTGCTCGATGAACTCCTTGACCTCGCGGCCGCGCTCGCCGATCAGGCCGACCACGATGACGTCGGCCTCGGTGTAGCGCGCCATCATGCCGATCAGGACGGACTTGCCCACGCCCGAGCCGGCGAAGAGGCCGAGGCGCTGGCCGCGGCCGACGGTGAGCAGCGCATTGATCGCGCGCACGCCTACGTCCAGCGGCTGGGCGATCGGTGCGCGTGCGAGCGGGTTGATCGGCCGCCCCTGCAGCGAGCGCGTCTCCTGGGTGGCGAGCGGCCCCTGGCCATCGAGCGGGCGGCCTGCGCCGTCGACCACGCGACCGAGCAGGGCATCGCCCACCGGCAGATGCTTGGCGCGATCGGCGGCGCGCCGGCGCGGGCCGATGCGCTTGCCCGGGACCAGGCGCGGCACGCCGACTTCCATCGGCAGCACGCGTGCGCCCGGCGCCAGGCCGAAGACGTCGTCGGTGGGCATCATGTACAGCTTGTCGCCGTTGAAGCCGACCACTTCCGCCTCCACCGCACCGCCGCCGGGCACCAGGATGCGGCAGCCGGAGCCGAGCGGCAGCTTGATGCCGGCGGCCTCCATGACGAGGCCGTTGATGCGGGTGAGGCGGCCGGAGACTTCGAGCGGATTGCAGCTCTCGACCAGGCGTCGGCCGTCGCTGAGGAAGTTGCGCCACAGGGTGTCGCGCGGGGTCATGCGGGCGGATTCCCGGCTTCGTCCGTGGGGACCTGCCAGCGCGCGCGCTCGTGGCCGATCGACTCGAGCACCCGGCGCCAGCGCGTCTCCAGGGTCGCGTCGACCTGCGCGCCCTGGCCGTCGATGCGGCATTCGCCGCGCTGCAGGAGCGCGTCTTCCTGCAGGCGGTGGCCCGCGTGGGCCAGCTGGTCGCCGAGGTGCTGGCGCACGAGCGCGAGGTCGTCGGGGTGAAGATGGATCTGGGCGTGGCCTTGCGGCAGCTGCAGCAGGGCGCCGCGTACGGTCTCGAGCACGGTCTCGGGGTGCGCCTCGAGCGTGAGCCTGACCATGCGCCGGGCCATCTCGATGGCGAGCGCCATCAGCTCCTCGGCGACCTCGCCATCGAGCGCCTGGAGCGCCGCGTCGAGACCGTCGGCAAGCCCGGCGAGGCGCGCTGCCTCGGCCTCGGCGCTTGCCTTGCCTTGCGCATGACCTTCCGCGCGCCCGGCCTCCAGTCCTTCGGCGTAGCCGGCACGACGGCCCTCCTCGAATCCGGCGAGGCGCACCTCCTCGTGCATGCGCTCGATCTCCTCCGCGGTCGGCAGATGGAAGTCGGGCGGAAGCGTGAGCTCGGGTGCGGCCTGCGGCGGGGGCGAGCCCGCCTGTGGCGAGGCGGGCGGGGTGGCCGGCGAGCCGGTGCCCGGCGCCTGCGGCGGCGTGCCCGCAGCCGACGTGCCGGGGCCTGGCGTCTGTGCGCTGCCCGGCCGGCGCACCCCGCCGCCCGCGCTGCCCTCGCCCGCCTCGGCATCGAAATCGGCAGGCTCCCAGCGCCGGTAGGCGCCGACCGCCTGGTGGCGGGATACGCTCATGCCCGGCTCCGGGAGGTGCGCCCGCGCGTCGTGGGCTTAAACGAAGCCATCGTCTCCGCCCTTGCCGCCGAGCATCACCTGGCCTTCCTCGGCCAGGCGGCGCACGGTCTTGAGGATTTCCTTCTGCTCGGCCTCGACCTCGGACAGGCGCACCGGACCGCGCGCCTCCAGGTCCTCGCGCAGCATTTCGGCGGCGCGCGTGGACATGTTCTTGAAGATCTTCTCGCGCAGCTCGGGCGGCGCGCCCTTCAGGGCGATGATCAGCGAGTCGGACTGCACCTCGCGCAGGATGGTCTGGATGCCGCGGTCGTCGATGTCGATGAGGTTCTCGAACACGAACATCTCGTCGAGGATCTTCTGCGCCAGCTCCGGATCGTATTCGCGCACGTTGTCGATGACCGCCGTTTCCGCGCTCGAGCCGACGAAGTTGAGGATCTCCGCCGCGTGGCGCACGCCGCCCATCGCCGCCTTCTTCACCGACGAGGCGCCCGACAGCATGCGGGTGAGGGCATCGTTGAGCTCCTTCAGGGCCGCCGGCTGCACGCCATCCAGGGTGGCGATGCGCAGCACCACGTCGTTGCGCAGACGGTCGCTGAAGTGCTTGAGGATGTCGCCGGCCTGGTCGTATTCGAGGTGCACGAGGATGGTGGCGATGATCTGCGGGTGTTCGTTCTTGATCAGGTCGGCCGCGGTGGCGGCATCCATCCATTTCAGGCTCTCGATGCCGGCGGTGTCCGAGCCGCTCACCATGCGCGACAGGATGTGGCCGGCGCGCTCGTCGCCGAGCGCCTTGGTCAGCATCTCGCGCAGCTGATCCTGGTCGGGCTGGATCATCGCGCCCTTGCCGAACTCCTCGATGAGTGCGGTGAGCACCGGCTCGACCGCGCTGCGCGCCTGGGCCGGCATCTCGGACATCTTCAGGCTCAGCTTCTGTACCTCGCGCGGCCCGAGCTGGCGCAGCACGCCGGCCGCGGCGTCGGGACCGAGCGACATCAGCAGCAGGGCGGCCTTTTCCAGGCCCTCTTCAGGCGTCGTCACTTGCGGGCCTCCTCATTCACGCCCATCCAGTCTTTGATCAGGTTCGCGACCGTCTTCGGGTCATTGCGCGCGAGGTTGCGCGCACGCTCGAGGCGTTCCTCGAAGCTCTCTTCCTCGCCGGCACCGGACAGCGTGACGCGCACGCCTTCCTCGCCTTCCTCGCCTTCCGCCTCTTCGCCCGCGGCGGCGGCTGCGGCGGCGGCCTCTTCGGCCTTGGTCTTCGGCGGCACCACGGTGCGCAGCAGCGGGCGGATCACGCCGAAGTAGGCGAGCAGCACCACCAGCAGCACCAGCAGCCAGTTCAGGCCTTGCTTGCCGAGGTCGATCATCTCGGGGTCCTTCCACAGCGGCAGCACCGGCTCGCTGAGCTCGGCGGCGAAGGCGCTGTTGGCGACGTTGATGGTGTCGCCCCGATCGGCGTTATAGCCTACCGCCTCGCGCACCAGGTTGGTGATGCGGGCGATCTCCTCTTCGGTCAGTGCCACCGTGGTGGGCGCGCCGTCGGTTCCGGGGATGGTGCGATTGTTCACCACCACCGCCACCGACAGGCGCTTGAGCTGGCCGACCGCCTGCCTGATGTGCTGGATGTTGCGGTCGAGCTCGTAGTTGAGCACTGCGCTGCGGTTGGCGCTGGTCACGCCCTGCAGGCCCTGGAGTGCCCCGGGGCCGGCCGGCGGCGCGGTGAGCGGCGCGGTGGCCGGCGCCGGCGGCTGGTTGGTCAGTGCGCCCGGCACGCCCTGCGCGCCGGGCAGCGGGTTGATGATCTCGTTGGTCTGCTGGCTGCGGATTGCCTGGTCGGGCGTGGGGTTGGGCTTGTAGGTCTCGGCGGTCTGCTCGACCTGGTTGAAGTCGACGTCGGCGGCGACCTGGGCGCGGAAGTTGTCCTTGCCCACCATCGGCACCAGGATGTTCTCGATGCGCTCGATGAAGGCCTTCTCCATCGCGCGCACGTATTCGAGCTGGTTGGCGTTGAGCCCGGCGCGCATCAGCGGGTCGGCCTGCACCGTGAGCAGGGTGCCGTCCTGGTTGACGATCTTGACGCCCTCGGCGTGCATGCGCGGCACGCTCGACGACACCAGGTGCACGATGCCGGCGACCTGATTCTGGTCGAGGATGCGGCCCGGGCGCAGATTGACCATCACCGACGCGGTGGGGCGCTGGTCGTCGCGCAGGAAGGCGGTCTGCTTGGGCATGGCCAGATGCACGCGCGCGCTCGCCACCGCGTCGATCGCCTGCACGGTGCGCGACAGTTCGCCCTCGAGCGCGCGCTGGTAGTTGACCTGCTCGTTGAACTGCGAGATGCCGAGCTTCTGGCCGTCCATGAGCTCGAAGCCGGCCAGCCCGCCCTTGGGCAGGCCCTCGGCGGCCAGGCGCAGGCGGGTCTCGTGCACCTGGGCCTGCGGTACCAGGATGGCGGTGCCGTTGGCCGACATGCGGTAGGGCACGTTCTGCTGGCCGAGCGCGGCGATGATCTGGCCGCCGTCGCGCTCGTCGAGATTGGAGAACAGCACCGCGTACTCGGGGGCGCGGTTCCACATCAGCACCCCGACCAGCAGCGCGATCGCGAGCGCGATCGCGGCGCCGCCGGCGATCTTCTGGCGCGGGCTCAGCGCGTTGATGTTCTGCAACGCCTGCTGCATCCGGGACTCTGCTGCGGCGGGGGCGGCGCCTGCTGTGCCGGGCGCGAACTCGGCGGTGTTTTCTGCTGCGGCCATGGTGGCGATCCTGTTGCGTACGCTTCGACGGATGACGGCATTGTCCGTCCGCGCGTGCAAGCATCATTGTGTGAAAAGCGGCATTTTTTGCCGCCTGTTTGCCGGCTACCATGACGGCAACGGCCACTACAGTGCATGGCGTGAAAACGGAATCCGAACTCCTCCCCGCAGCGACGGGCTCCCCGGTCGCGGATGCAAGGACTGCGCCTGGTGCAGCGTCCGCAGCTGATGCCTCTTCGTCCGTGGCGGTGGAGCAGGGCACGACTCCGCCCGGCGCGGCGCCGCTCGATGCCGCACAGCTCGCCGAGGCTTTCGCGTTGTTCAGCCGCGCCTCGGAGGAGCTCTCCACCGCCTACAACGCGCTCCAGGCTCAGGTCGGCCAGCTCACCGAGCGTCTGTCCGTGCTGATGGGGGCGTTGCCTGCAGGTGTGCTCGTCGTCGATCGCGCCGGCGCCGTGGTGCAGGCCAACCGCGCCGCTGAAGGTCTTTTCGGCGCGGGGCTTGCGGGGCAGGCCTGGTCCGAACTCGCCGCACGCATGCAGGCGAGCGGCACGCCAGGCGAGTACACGCTGCCGCCGATGCCCGCTCCCGGGGTGGCGCCGGAGGGGATGCCGGCCAAGCCGGGCGGGCAGGGCGAAGGCCCTCTCGCCGAGGTCGACCTGCGCCGCGTCGCCCTCTCCGAGTCGGAGCTGGATTCCGGCGCCGAACGCATCCTGCTGGTGCACGACGTCACCGATACCCACCGCATGCGCCTCACCGCCGAGCGCAACGAGCGCCTCGCCGCGATGGGCGAGATGGTCGCCGGGCTCGCCCACCAGCTGCGCACGCCGCTTGCGGCCGCGTTGCTCTACACCGGAAACCTGCGCCAGCCCGAGCTCGATCCCGCGCAGCGCGCGATGGTGGCCGACCGTGCGCTCGAACGCCTGCGCTACCTCGAGCGCCTGATCCGCGACATGCTGCTGTTCGCCCGCGGCGACAGTGCCGGGCGTCAGCGCTTCGCGGTGTGCGAGCTGCTCGCCGAACTGGCGCATACGCTCGAGCCGGTGGCGCGCGCGCGCCAGGTGGCGTTCACCGCCGACTGCGACTGTGGTGCGGCCGAGCTCGTCGGCGACCGCAAGGCCCTCGGCGGCGCGCTGACCAACCTGCTGGAGAACGGCATCCAGGCCTGCGAGGCGGGTGGCACGCTGCATTGCGAGGCGGCGCTGGTGGCGCCGGCGCACAGCGGCCTCGGCGTCGCGGCGGTCCGCTTCAGCGTGCGCGACAGCGGCCGCGGCATCGCCCCCGAGCTGCAGGAGCGCCTCTTCGAACCCTTCTTCACCACCCGCGCCGAAGGCACCGGGCTGGGCCTGGCGATCGCCCGCGGCGTCGCCCGCGCCCACGGCGGCGACATCACGCTGCGCTCCACGCCCGGGCAGGGCGCGGAGTTCACCCTCGTCGTGCCGCTGGCGGCGGCGCCCAACGGCGCACAAGAGAACCCATGATTGAGACCCTCAACATCCTCGTCGTCGAGGACGATGCCGCGCTGCGCGACGCCGTGTGCTTCACGCTCGAGATGGCGCACCACCGCGTCACCGGCGTCGATGGCGGCCCCGCGGCGCTCGAAGCGCTCGAGCGCGATCACTTCAACCTCGTCGTCACCGACCTGCGCATGCAGCCCATGGACGGACTGCAGGTGCTCAACGAGGTGCGCGCACGCCGGCCGCAGCTGCCGGTGCTGCTGATGACCGCCTATGGCGACGTCGACAAGGCGGTGGCGGCGATGCGCGGCGGCGCCTGCGACTTCCTGATGAAGCCCTTCGAGCCCGAGGTGCTGCTCGAGAGCGTGCGCCGCTACGCCGCGGTGCAGCCCGCGGGCGAGGACACCATCGCCGAGGACGCCCACACCCGCAACCTGCTCGCGCTCGCCGCGCGCGTGGCCGAGTCGGATGCGACGGTGATGCTGTCGGGCGAGTCGGGCACCGGCAAGGAAGTGTTCGCGCGCTACATCCACCAGCACTCGCCACGTGCCAAGGGACCCTTCGTCGCGATCAACTGCGCGGCCATCCCCGAGAACCTGCTGGAGGCCACGCTCTTCGGCTACGAGAAGGGCGCCTTCACCGGCGCGCAGGCGGCGCAGCCGGGCAAGTTCGAGCAGGCCCAGGGCGGCACCATCCTGCTCGACGAGATTTCCGAGATGCCGCTCGGCCTGCAGGCCAAGCTCCTGCGGGTGCTACAGGAGCGCGAGGTCGAGCGCGTCGGCGGCAAGAAACCGGTCGCGCTCGATATCCGCGTGCTCGCCACCAGCAACCGCGACATGCTCAAGGAGGTGGCTGCCGGGCATTTCCGCGAGGATCTCTACTACCGCCTCAACGTCTTTCCGATCGCCATCCCGGCGCTGCGCGAGCGTCCGGGCGACATCGTGCCGCTGGCGCGTCACTTCCTTGCCCGCCATGCTGCCCGGCAGCAGCGCAGGGTGCATCTTTCTCCCGCGGCGGAAGCGCTGCTGCCGCGCTATGGCTGGCCGGGGAACGTGCGCGAGCTGGAAAACACGATGCACCGCGTGCTGATCCTCACCCAAGGCGACGAGCTGAGTGCGGAGACCATCCGCCTGTGCTTGCCGCAATGGAACCCGGAGGCGGCAAGCGCTGCCGCCGAACCGGCAAGAATTGCCGGTTTTGCTCCTGCGCAAGGGCATTTCGCGCCGCATGCGGAACATTCCGCGACCCCGCCGCGGCCATGGCCTGGGCCTGCGGCCTCAGCAGCGAACCCGTCGAGCCCGGGTCCAGGCAATGGGGAGCGACCGGCGAACATGAAGGACCTCGAGCGCGAGCACATCCTCGCCACCCTGCGCGAGTTCGCCGGTTCGCGCAAGAAAACCGTTGAAAAGCTTGGGATTTCCGAGCGTACGCTGCGCTACAAGCTGCAGCAGTATCGCGAGGAGGGATATGACTGCTGAGCCGGTATTCGGTAGGCGCGGCTTCAGGATGTCGTCGTCGGAGCGGGCCTGCCCGCGAATGCGGCGCTCGGGGAAGCGATGTTCGCGGGCGGGCCCGCTCCCACGAAGGGAGTCGCCCGGCTGTGGGACAAAGCATGGCACGCGCCTTGCTCTGCTAAACTGACGTCACCCAACACCCTCAAGCCGGGGGGCTAACGCATGGACACCCGTGGAATCGACCAGATGCTGAGCGAATTGCGCTCGGTGTCTCAGGCCGCACAAGGCAAGGCCGCCTCTCCCGCCGAAGCGCCCGCGGGCGGCGTGAATTTTGCCGACGTGCTCAACACCGCCCTCAAGGATGTGAGCGCGGCGCAGGGCGAGGCGCGCGCGATGGCACAGAATTTCTCGGCGGGCGACCCCAACGTCAATCTTCAGGACGTGATGGTCAACCTGCAAAAGGCGAGCCTGTCCTTCCAGCAGATGGTGCAGGTGCGCAACCGGCTGGTCACCGCCTACCAGGACATCATGAACATGCCGGTCTGATCACCGGCCGGCATCCAGAACGAGAGCGCGGCGGGCCTCAAAGCCCGCCGCGCTCTTTTGCATTGCGCTCGCGCTCGGTATTGAAGATGTAGCGCTGGATGCGGGCTTCGGCATTGCGCGGCAGCGCCGCGAAGCGCATTCCCACGCGCAGCAGCTCGGTTCCGTTGCGCTGGGTCTGGCGGGTGATGTTGCGCACCTCGAGCGTCAGCTCGATCGGCTCGCCGTCGGGCAGGGTGAGCCTGCACTCGGGCAGCTTGCCGCCGATCACCAGCTCGGCGGCGTCCGGCGCCATCATGACCGCGATCCCGCCGGCGCCGATGTCGATCACGCGCACGCTCACCTGCACCGGCTTGCGCCCGAGGTCTTCGGCGCGCAGCAGGCAGCTCAGCTCGTGCGCCAGCGGCACCTTGAGGCGGAAGAACTCGCGTCGCTGCAGACGCAGCATTTCGCCGGGCATCGGCGCGAACAGGGCGGGGTGGGCGTCGTCCTGGCCGCTGGTGAGGCCGGTGAGCACGAACTGAATCCGGATGTGATCGAGGTGGGTGACGCAGGTCAGGCGATCGGCGGCGAGGGCGCGGCGATTGGAGTCGGCGTCGGGGCTGGCGTCGAGGATGACGCGGTCGCGGTCCTCGTCCAGGCGCAGCACCGCGGTCATGAACGCGTGCCCGCCGCCGGTGTGGGCCGAGATCAGGCAGCGGTTGTCGATGAGATCCTGCAGCAGCTGGGCGATCTGGCGCTTGCCACGCAGCATGAATTTTTCGAGCCCGTCGTCGCGGGCAAGGTCGATCGGGGGCGGCGTTTGGGCGTCGGCCATGGTGGTGTTCGGGCGGTGCAAAAGGCGGGCTAGGGTTACAGGCGGCCGCGCTCGCGCGCGCTGCGCGTGCGCTCGACCTTGAGGATGTAGCGCTGGATGGCGTCCTCGGCGCCGCGCGGCATGTCGGCGAACTCGCAGCCGGCGCGCAGCAGCTCGCTGCCGCTGCGGTGGGTGATGCGGAACAGGTTGCGCACGATCAGCCGCGCCGGGATGGGCGGCATGTCGGGCAGGTTGAGCAGGCTGTTCGGAAACTCGGTGCCGGGCTCGAAGCGCACGCCCACCGGCGGCACCGCGACCGCCACGCCGCCGCCGCTGATGTCGAGGATGCGCAATTCCGTCGTGCGCCGGCTGCCGTCGGTCTGGGGCAGGGCCACGGTGCAGGTCACGGCCTGCGAGATCGGCGTCTGCAGGCGGTAGAACTCGCGCCGCTGCAGGCGCAGCAGGCTCGTCGGCAGCTCGCAGCGGAAGCCGGGGCTGCCGCCCTCGCTTACCGCGCGCTGGCCCGTGAGGGCAAACTGGATCCGCACCTTGTCGAGCTGGGTGACGCAGTCGAGCGCCTCGGCCCGGGCGATGCGTTCGTTCTGCAGCGCATCGGCGCTGGCGTCGAGCAGCACGCTGGCGTCGTCCTCGCTGACGTCGATCAGCGCCGACAGGTAGGACTCGTTGCCGGGGGCGAGGCGGGCGCTCACCAGCGCGCGCGCGGCGATGATGTTCCTGAGGATGGCGAGGATCTCCCGGCCGTCGCGCAGCAGGTATTTCGCCTCGTCGTCGGCGTGGATGAGTTCGATGCGGGTGTCTTCGTGTTCGATCGACATGCGTTGCTGCCCAATGGCGTGCCCTCGCCGAGGGCCGCGTGTGATGCCCTGCTTATATCACGAGATGCCCGCGTGGTGCGCCTTGCAGCCCGTGGCCGGCGCCGGGCGTTAGCCGGAGCGTTCGCCCGGCGCGGGTTCGGTCGGACGCGGACGCAGCGACTCGGGAAGATCGCGGGGCGCCGGGGCAGCGCCGGCTTCGGCGCCCTGTTCGATGCGGTACAGCCAGGCCAGCAGCTCGGCCACGGCGACGTAGAGCTGCGGCGGAATGCGGGCGTCGAGGTCGACCTGCATCAGCAGGCTCACCAGCTCGGGCGACTCATGGACGAAGACCCCCGCTTCGCGGGCACGCTCGATGATCTCGCGCGCCACCACGCCCTTGCCCTTGGCGACCACGCGCGGCGCGGCCTCGCCGGCGGTGTAGGCGAGCGCGACGGCCTCGTTGCGCAGGGGGGGACGGGCTTCAGGCATGGCTGGACGTCTCGGTGGACAGGCCGCTTCCGACTGCGCCGTTCGCGGTGGAGTCGGCGGCGGTCGGCCCTTCGCCGCGCGGCTCCACCACCAGCCCGGTGAGCTTGAGGTTGGCTGCCTCGAGCGCCGAGGCCAGCGCGGCGGCGCCGGCATCGAGGGCCTGGATCGTGGCCGCATCGTCGGCGCGCAGGCGCAGCGCCACGCCAGCCGCGGTGAGGTGGAGCTGCGCCTCGACGCCGCCCAGGCGGGGGAGGGTGAGGCGCAGGGTGGTGTTCCAGCTCTGCTCGGCGTCCTCGCCCTCGGTGCTGCCGTCGCCTTGCGGGTCCTCGATCAGCCACTCGATCGGCTGCCCCGGCCAGGCCTGGCCCTGCCACAGGTATTGCTGGGTGGCGAGCGCGTCGAGCTGCTGGTGCACGATCGGCATCAGGCGCTCGGGGATGGGCTGGGCGCGCACGGGCGCCGCCTCTTCGGCGCCGCCGCGCGCGGCGGCCACGTTGCGGCCGGCCTCGAGTTCGCCGCCTTCAGCGGGCGCCGCGGCGGCACGGGCTGCAGCGTCGGCCGAGAGCGCGGTTGTCGCGCTCTGTGCCGGGGCGGGCGCGGGGCCGGCGTGAGGCGCGGCGCCCGCTGGTGCGCCCGGCGTGCCCGGCGCACCCGGCGTACCTGTGCCGGTGCCCGGTTGGGTACCGATCTGCACAGGCGCCTGGCCTTGCGGCTCGCGCATCAGCGTGGCGGTGTCGAGCTTGCCGAGCACCCATTGCACCTGGTGCGATTCGTAGAACAGCCCGCTCTGGCCGAGCGCCTGGCGCAGCAGGGGCACGAGCTGTGCGCCGTTGGCCGGTGGCGCGTTGAGCAAGGGCTGGTTGCCGGCGAGGCTGGCCGGCTGCGGCGTGGGCTGGCCGGTGAGCAGGAAGCTGATCAGCCGCCCGGTCTGGCTGAGCGCAGGCTGCGCCGAGGCGGTGTTGCCTGCCGCTACCTCTGCGCCGACGATGCGCGCGAACACCGCGCGCGGCGTCACCTGCGACACCTCCAGTTCCAGCGTATCGCCCGACTTTGCAGCCGTGTTGAGCGACAGCGTCATCTGCTGCCCGGCGACCAGCGCGCGGAAGGTGCCGTCGGGCAGGGTGCGCTGCAGGGTGGCGAAGAAGCGCTGGCCGGGAACGAGCTCGGGCAGCTGGGCCTGGATCTCGCGCGCGCGCTGCAGCCCCGCGACCGGTGGCTCGGTGTTGAAGAAGCTTGCTTCGTTGAGCAGGCGCAGGCGGGCGGCGAGGTCGGCGGGGATCATCGCGGGAGTTCCTGCGTGGCCGGCGTTCGATCAGCCCGCGCGCAGATCAGGGCGCGAGCGCGCCGTAGGCGTTGCGTACCGCCCGTTCCTGACGGCCGCCGGCGAGGAGTTTGCGCACGCTGGCGAGGAAAGGGTCGGCGTGGGTGCGGATCTCTGCGTCGAGGGCGAGGAGGTGCTCGATGCCGGTGCGCAGGGCGGCGGCTTCGTCGGCGGGCAAGGCCGCCATGGCTGCGGCGTCGGCAGTTGCATCGGCGCCGAGTCGCGCGGTGTCGCGCAGCGCCGCCGCCTCGCGCTCGAGGGCGGCGAGGCGGTCCCAGTCATTCGCGCGCGCCGCCTCGGCCATGGCTTCGTAGCGGGCGAGCAGGGCGTCGAGGGTGGGGCGGGTGAGCATGGCGGCGGGCCTCAGTTGCTCAAGCGGTAGCAGTCTTCACCTGCCCGGCGATGCCGGCCCAGGCTTCGCGCAGCGTGGCGAGCAGCCCGGCCACCTCGTCCAGCGCGGGCTGGCTGTTATGCAGGTTGGCGTAGAGCAGGCGCTCGCTCATGTAGTCGTAGAGGGCCGCCAGGCGCTCGGCCAACTCGCCGCCAGCGTTCATGTCCAGGCTCACCTTGAGGCCATTGATGATGATCTCGATCGCCTTGGAAATCGCTATGCCCTTGGCGGGAATGTCCTTGCTCTGCATCGCGATGCCGGCAGTGCGCACCTGCAGCAGGGCACCGTCGAACAGCATCAGGATCAGCCTGTGTGGGTCGGCGGTGTTGACGCCGGTTTCGACGCTTACCTTGGCGTAGGCAGCGGCGCGGTTCTGCTGGAATCCACCGAACATGCTGGGGGTCTCCGTACGGGTTCCGTGGGTTAGGCGAAGCTCGACAGGCTGGCGAGCTGCTGGGTCAGGTAGTTGCTGGTCTGCGTCATGCTGGCGATGGTCGAGTCGAGCGCGGTGAATTGCGCCTGGTAGCGCTTCTGCACGCTTTCGAGCCGCGCTTCAAAGGCCTCACGCTGCTTGCCGATCAGCTTGATCGAGGCGTTGAGGCCCTCGGTGCGCCCGGCGAGTAGACCGCCCGTGTCGATGAAGTTCTTCAGCCCGTCCGACACCGTGGCCGCCAGGCCCTTGATGTCGCCGCTGCCAGTGAAGAAAGCGGCCACGTCACGGTTCGGGTCCTTGAGCGCGGTGTCGAGCTTGCTGCTGTCCACCGAGAGCTTGCCGTCCTTGTCGAAGGTGATGCCGATGTCGGCCAGCCGCGTGGTGTCGCCCAGGCCGGACAAGGCGCCGCCCACCAGGTTGCGCACCTGGCTCTGGATGCTGCGCGCGCTCGAGTCGCCGGTAAGGGTTGCAGCGGTCCGGGTCTCGGCGTTGTAGTTGGTGAGGTTCTTGAGCGTGGTCTGGGTGTCGTTGTAGGCCTTGACGAAGGCGTCGATCGCGCTGCGCGCACCGCCGAAGTCTTCGGCCACCGACAGGCTGGAGGCGGCGGTCGTTTCCTTGGTCAGGGTCAGGGTGACGCCCTCGAGCACGTCGCTGATGGTGTTGCTGCCGCGGGTGACGGTGATGCCATCGACGTTGATGCGCGCATCCTGCGAGGCTTGCAGCACGTAGCTGGTGTTGCTGCCGGCGGGTAGGTTGGGGTTGTCCGGGTCGATGGCCACGCCGGGGTCGTAGGCCAGGCCGGCGGTGCCCCCGATCTGGAAGGCCTGCTCGGCGCCGGTGTTCTTGCCGGTGACGACGAGCTGCTTTGCGGTGCCGTTGTCGATGACGCTGGCGGTGACGCCCAGGTCGCCCTTGTTGATGGCGTCGCGCAGCTCCTCGATCGTGCTGCCGGTAAAGTCGATCGACTTGGCGCCGGCCTCACCCGGAACGAAGCTGCCGCCGTCCATCTTGCCGAAGGTGATGCTGACGGTGGTGGGGGCTTCGGCCGTGCCCGCGGTGGGGGTAAAGCTCGTGCTGGCGCCGGTGGCAACACGCTGCACCTTGGCCAGTTGCTCCACTTGCACGGAATAGCTGCCCGCCGCCGCGCCGCTCGCGGTGCTGGCGGTAAAGCCGGCGTCGCTGCCCACCGTGGCCTTGGTGGCGGAAAATTTTGCCGCATCCTTCAGGGCGTTGGCTGCGGTCTGCAGCGCGGAGAGACTGCCCTTGATCTGCCCGAAGGCCGACAGTTTGGCCTGGAAGCTCGCTTCCTTTCTCGCCATCGCGGTCAGCGGCTGGCGCTCGACCGCCATCAGTTGCGAGACCAGGCCGTTGATGTCGAGCCCGGAGCCCAGTCCCGATGCACTCAATGCCATGATCTGCTCCTGTTCGTTTATGTCGGTTTCGCTTGGCTCAGGCTTGCTGCTTGATCAGCAGGCCTTGCAGCTTGTCGATCGCCTTGGAGATCGCCAGCACCTCTTCCGAAGGCATCTGGCGGATCACCTCGTCGGTCTGCGAATCGACGATCTTGACGATGGTGCGGCCGGTGTCGTCGTCGATGGAGAAAAGCAGATTCTGTGCCACCGGCGCGATGGCCTTCTGCACTTCGTCGACCGCCTGCAGCAGGGTCTCACGATCGGGTACCCCCGCCTCGTTGCCGGCCGGGTCGGGACGTGCTGTGTTCTGCGTGCCGCCGAGTTCGTTCACGCGCGCCGTCTGCGCCTGCGTGTTGCTGCCGCTGCTGCGCTGGCTGCTAGCCGCCGACTGCTGGCTGGCCACGCGTGCCAGTTGCGCGTCCATCGCCGCGTTGGACGATGCGATGCCTTGAATGCTCATGATTCGCCTCCTTCATGGGGCAACGGCGCGAAGCTCCGTGGGAGCTCCGCGCCGAACGCTGGTTACATCAACCGAGTTTAACCGCGGAGCAGCGACAGCACGTTCTGCGGCAGACCGTTCGCCTGGGCGAGCATCGCCGTGCCGGCCTGCTGGAGGATCTGGCCGCGGGTAAGGTTGGCGGTCTCGGTCGCGAAGTCGGCATCGACGATACGGCCACGCGAGGCGGAAATGTTCTCCGACGTCGCCTGCAGGTTGGCGATCGTCGAACTGAACCGGTTCTGGACCGCGCCCAATTCGGCACGTGCGGAGTTGATGCTCGTAAGCGCCTTCTCCGCGATCTCGATCGCTTTCTGAGCACCGGTAAAGCTAGAAATGTTGATGTCCTTGGCGTAGTTGGTTGTGCCTGCCGATGCCAGTGCAGCCGCAATGCCCGTACCAGCAGCAGTGATGCCCGTACCGTCCGCTTGCGTCCCATCTGTGAAAGCGAAGTCTTTACCCGCATCAAGGGACGTCAGCGTCAATTTGCCCGTGGAGTCCTTGCTTGCATAGACCCCCGTTTGATCCATCTTGTTGTTAATCGCCGAGATGACATTATCGGTCACCTTGGCTGCATCATCTCCAATCGCGATGTTCACTGTGTCGATAGCAACTGTATTGATGACCATGCCGCTGATGGTTCCGGCAGCAGTTGCCGTTCCAGCTGCATAGGCGGCAGTGCTGGTTTGAGCAGCCGCGAATTGAGCCTTGCCGAGGCTGTTAACATTTGAGTCGACAATGTTATTGATTCCGATGGTTTGACCGGAGTCTGCGCCAATCTGGAACACTTGATTAGTGAAGCTTCCGTCAAGCAATTTCGTGCCGTTAAACGAAGTGTTGTTTGCGACCCTGTCAATCTCTGAGACGAGCTGCTTTACTTCAGCTTGAAGTGCATCACGATCGGACTGAGAGTTGGTTGCGTTTGCTGCTTGGACCGCCAATTCTCGAATGCGCTGGATATTGTTGCCGACTTCCACGAGTGCGCCTTCTGCGGTTTGGGCGAGAGAAATGCCGTCATTGGCGTTTCGTGTCGCGACGGAAAGGCCTTTGATCTGGGAATTCATTCGCTCCGAAATTGCCAAGCCAGCGGCGTCGTCTTTAGCGCTATTAATGCGCAGGCCCGAAGAAAGGCGCTGCAGAGAAGTTGCGAGGGAGCCTTGGGAGTTGGTGAGATTCCGCTGAGCATTCAGCGAGGCAACGTTGGTGTTGATCGTCTGGGCCATGATGTTTCTCCTGGTAGGTCAGGTTGGTCATACACCCGTATCTGCATCGCTTGCCTTGGCGGGTGCGGAGCGTTTGTTTGTGCTCTTGGTTGCTTTTACGACCCCGGGGTAAGACTCTTTAGCAATTTCCCGCCGGTGTCGTGCGCGTTTCCTGCGCTTGAAACCTTTTACGGCGCGGGCAGCGGGAACTTGAGGGGAGATGGTGAGCAGGTGCTGATTGTTATCCCCACGGGCGAGGTGGGCCTGCCTTGAAATGCCAAGATCGCCGGGGGCGTGCGGCGGAATCTTGAGACGACTATAGTCATGCCCCATGAGCCCCAAACCCCGCCACGTCGAGCGCGCGCTGCAGGAGCGGGTCGAGATCGTGCCCTACGATCCGGCCTGGCCGGCGCGTTTCGAGGAAGAGGCGGCGCGCCTGCGGGCGCTGCTGCCGGCGGAGCTGATCGGGCGCATCGAGCATTTCGGCAGCACCGCGGTGCCTGGCCTGGCGGCGAAGCCGATCATCGACATGCTGGTGGAGGTGCGCTCAATGGAGGATGTTGCGCAGCGCATTGCGCCGATCCTGAGGCGCGAGGGTTACGAGTTCTTCTGGCGCGATCGCGAGCGCGGGCTGCCCGGGATTGCCTATGCGTGGTTCATCCGCCGCGACGCGGCGGGGCGGCGCACGCATCACATCCATTTTCTCGAGCATGGGTCGTCGGAGTGGGAGCGCTTGCTGTTCCGCGACTACCTGCGCGCGCATCCGGACGCGGTGCGCGAATACGGCGACCTGAAGCGGCGGATCGCCGCCGAGCATCCGGACGACCGGGTTGCCTACGCGAGGGCGAAGACGGATTTCATCGCGGCGGCGATGCGGGCGGCGCGGCAGGAGCAGGACGGCTGAACGGCACGCGGTCGCAGAATGAAGAAGGGCGCCCGGGTGTTCCCGGGCGCCCTTCGCAGGATGCTTGACGCAGGGCATGCGGGCAGGGGTCGAACGACCCCGCCTGCCCGCGCGCAGGATCACATCCCCTGGTAGATCGGCCCTTCGCCGCCTTGTGGCACCACCCAGTTGATGTTCTGGGTCGGGTCCTTGATGTCGCAGGTCTTGCAGTGCACGCAGTTCTGCGCGTTGATCTGCAGGCGCGGGTTGGCGCCGGATTCGTCGCGCACGATCTCGTACACCCCGGCCGGGCAGTAGCGCTGCTCGGGGGCGTCGTACTTCGCGAGGTTGATCGCGATCGGCACCGAGGCGTCCTTCAGCTGCAGATGGCAGGGCTGCTCTTCCTCGTGGTTGGTGTTCGACAGGAACACCGACGAGAGCCGATCGAAGGTGAGCACACCGTCGGGCTTGGGGTAAGTGATCTTCGGACACTCGGCCGCCGGCTTGAGCTTGTCGTGGTCGGCGCTGTTGTGCAGCGTCCAGGGCACCTTGCCCTTGAACAGCACCTGGTCGATGCCGAACAAGAGCGACCCCAGGTACAGGCCCTTCTTCATGTAGGGCTTGAAGTTGCGCGTCTTGTGCAGCTCCGCGTATAGCCACGAGTCGCGGAAGGCGCTCGGGTAGGCGGTGAGCGCGTCGCGCTGGCGTTCGTGCGCGAGCGCCTCGAACGCCGCATCGGCGGCGAGCATGCCCGACTTGATCGCGGCGTGGCTGCCCTTGATGCGCGCGGCGTTGAGGAAACCCGCGTCGTCGCCGATCAGTCCGCCGCCCGGGAAGATCAGCCGCGGCAGGCTCTGCAGGCCGCCGGCGGCGATCGCGCGCGCACCGTACTGCAGGCGCTTGCCGCCCTCGAGATACTTGCGGATCTCGGGGTGGGTCTTGTAGCGCTGCATCTCCTCGAAGGGCGACAGGTGCGGGTTCTCGTAGTTGAGCCCGACCACGAAGCCGACCGCCACCAGGTTGTCCTCGAGGTGATAGACGAAGCCGCCGCCGTAGGTGGTCTTGTCCATCGGCCAGCCGGCGGTGTGCACCACCAGGCCCGGGCGGTGGTGCTCGGGCTTGACCTCCCACAGCTCCTTG